>JADHVS010000022.1 GCA_016783865.1 Bacteroidales bacterium | reverse complement strand
ATTCATTTTTCACAAACAACATTCATGGTATCACTTCGGAACTTGTAAGTGGGTTGTTTTCTTTCAATGACGTTTATGGTGAAATCCGGGAACTACTCATAAACAATATAGTTGTTCATCACTCACAACGTGTGTGTCTGGGGTTTCAGAATTATTAAACCGAGCTAGAAAAGCGTAGCCAATTTTATTCCGAGAGTTGAAGGGCATGAAACCTTGAATAATGTCGTTGAAAAATTAAATGCAAAACTTTACAACGTCACATATTGTCGTTCTTATGATTTACATTTGCTAATACTGAATTTAGGATTAGTCAAAAACTCTAAACACGCATTTAATATGAAGTCCAATAACTTTAACCTGCAGCATTTGGTTCCCTCAGTGGTTGAATTGGATAAGACAACTACTAAAATGAATTTGGGAGCTGTGTTTGCTGATAGAAATAATTCATATTTAAATGAATTCAATTTGTTCGTCGCACACTTCAACTCAATTCCCAATTTTATTCACGAAACAAATATTGACTGTAAAAAGGCTAATAAGTGGTTTATTGAAAATTATAAGGCCGAGATAAAGGACTTTTACTTTGATAAGGTTTACTATAACAACAACAAGAAAGCTGAATATGATGACCTCTTTTATATTGTATATGACGATTTACTTGTTGATTTTGACACTAATCAATCTGTTGTGAGATTTTTATTTCGTAAGACTGAAATCTCAACGGTTGAAACCGTAATTAGTGGCATTAAGAAATTCAAAGGACGAAAAACTAGACGTAACCCTGAGATTTCCCTTCTGGTTAACACTAGATTTGGCATTGAAACCAAATCTTTGAAAATTACAAAACCAAAATTGAATATGGAAGATAACTACAATGATGATTTCAAAGAGATCCATCAAATCATTCTACAAAGACTATCAAAGAAAAATGATAAAGGGTTAGTTCTTTTGCATGGGAAGCCGGGGACTGGCAAAACTTCATATATCCGTCACCTAATATCATGTCTTAAAAAGGACGTAATGTTTTTACCACCAAACATGGCAGGTTCTATAACCAACCCTGATTTGATCTCAATTTTGATTGATAACCCCAATTCGATCTTTGTAATAGAAGATGCAGAGAACATTGTAATTGACAGGGATCAAGATGGCAACTCCCCTGTCACTTCATTATTAAATATTTCTGACGGGTTACTCTCTGACTGTTTAAATATCCGGATTATTTGTTCCTTCAATACCGACATCTCAAAGGTCGATAGTGCATTGTTGAGAAAAGGAAGGTTAATCGCTAAATATGAATTCAAAGAGTTGGAGGTTTCGAAAGCTCAAATGCTTTCCAACAAACTGGGATTCACATCAAAATTCCATACACCGATGACACTTACTGCTATTTATAACCAGAACGAGAAAGATTTTGAACAAGGGAGAAAAAGAGCTCAGATTGGATTCAGAGCTTAAAGACAAACAAAGGATGATATGGTTCGGGAAAATGAAATAGTTAGTATTTTAGAGGGACGGAATTCTGGATGCATAGAATTACCTAACTCATATAAGGCAAAGTCATTGGATATATCAAATATTAAGAGAATTGATTTCACGACATCCAAATAACAGAATATGTCAAAACATGAAACCCTATTACGCCATCAGAAGATAATAAGTAAACTTCGGACTAGTAAGGAAGCTACATTTGATGAAATAGATGATTATCTCAAAGACCAGTCAGAACTTCATGAATATAACCTTGTTATCTCAAAAAGGACGTTCCAGAGAAATATTAATGAGATCCGGTCTCTCTACAATGTAGATATTCAATTTGATCGTTCAAATAAGGTGTATTTTATTGAGGAAGATGAGAATCCAGATTTGAATAACAGAATGATGGAGGCGTTTGATTTCATCTCAACCCTTAAAATGTCAGAAGATCTTACAAAGTATATCTACTTTGAAAAACGGAAACCCCAAGGAACTAATCATTTTTATGGATTACTACATGCTGTAAGAAATCAGTTGATAATTGACTTGAGCCATAGAAAGTACGATTATGATGAACCCACAAAAAGGTTAGTTGAACCATATGGATTAAAAGAATCAAAAGGTAGATGGTACCTATTGGCGAAAGAAGTCGGTAAGGACAAGGTGAAGACATTTGGTCTGGATCGAATTGTCGATTTTGATATAACCAAGAAACATTTTTCTCCACCGGAACAGTTTAACGCAAATGAAGCGTTCAAATATTGTTTCGGGGTTATTAATCTTACTGATGTTGAACATCAAGAAATCATTCTATCGTTTGATCCTTTTCAGGGGAATTACATAAAAAGCTACCCCCTCCACGAATCTCAGTCGATTCTAATTGACAATGATGAAGAATTGAGGATCAGGTTATTTCTTGTTGTTACTGAGGACTTAGCTATGGAGATTCTTTCCTACGCTGAAAACGTGAGGGTCATTTCACCCAAAGGTTTGATTACAGAGGTTAAACAACATTACGAGAACGCATTGAAACAATATCAAAATACATGAAGTTCTATTCAGTTGATGTTGAAACAGCCAATCCAGACCAATCATCTATTTGTCAGATCGGTATAGGTTTGTTTGAAAATGGGGAATTGGTTGATACTTGGAAGTCATATATTGATCCTGAGGGCTACTTCCATTGGAGATTTATTGATATTCATGGGATTACTCCAAAGATGGTGAGAGGAACCCCAACCTTCCCAAAAGTCTATCTCATCCTAAGACAAATGTTTGAAAACAACATAGTGGTTCATCATTCCCCATTTGATCGTGTAGCATTCCGGAATGTATTTGACAAGTATGGACTGGAACCATTTGAAGTCAATTGGTTGGATTCAGTTCAGGTAGCTCGAAAAACATGGGATGAAGTTGATGGAGGATATAATTTAGCTAACTTAGCTTCTTATTTGGGGATCCAATTCCAACATCATGATGCATTGGAGGATTCGATTACTTGTGGAAAAATTCTGGTTAAGGCCATCCTGAAAATCCAGAATGGTTATGTTGTACCCAAGTTCCATATAAAAACGATTTTTTATTTACCCGCAAGGAAAAATTTCTTATGATACTTCCGGAATCAAGAGAAACAAAGATTTTGGATATATTTTCTTTGCTAAAGACTTATGCTTCCAATGTTGAGAAAATTTGTGATGAAATAAATAGTGATTGTAGAATTACTAATTGTTAATTGTTCAACCCCTTACCAATGGTAGTGTATAATAGAGACATTAAATTACTCAGTGTGAAATAAAACAGTGATTCTGCCACCATGTTAGTTACAAACGGTTAAATATTTTGTATATTAGCCATTCGCTTCCGGTATAATCTTAAACCACTTCTTCCAGCTTCGCTACCTGCCCCAGGATTAACTTTTAAAAGTAGAGTCATAAAAAATTTATCTTTATGTTATTAGCTATCATTCTTCACCAGTGTTAATATTTTAAAAATAATTGAAAAGAAAGGGAAAAATTATGAGTAAATCAACAAGTATTGTATTACGGCTAAGAAACATGATCGATACAAACGAGGTCTATAAAATAGAACTCGAAAAATGTATTACAGTGGCAAATTGGACGCCTCCTTATAGCAAAAGTCCAATTTCTAATCTCGACGACTTCTATGAATACCTGGATAAAATGATGCTCACAACACCCGTCGATGCAACATTCAGCAACCTTTTCCACGGACTCTATTTTATAATCTCACAGCGAGGCAATAAATTTCAAAAGGATCCAAAATTTGCTGATTTTAAAAACTGGATGATATTATTTGCTCAGCAATATGGTGCTTTCTTGAATAGCCCTCAATCAGCTAATGACTTACAATCCTTTATGGATGATAAAGGATTTGTAATTGAAAATTTCGTGGTTCCGCCAGGGGGCTTCAATAATTTTAATACGTTTTTTTGCAGACACATAAAGCCCGGTAAACGCCCTATCGGTACTAAAACATTGGCCTACGTGAACTCTCCCAAAGGTCTTGCCCCAAATCCAAAGGAAGACCCGGATGTGATCCACAAAAATATGGCTGATGACAAAGTAATCACTGTTCCGGCAGACAGCGTATTTGAAGGTTCCTGGAAAATTAGTGAAAAGAACGATGTTACCGTATCCAAAGGCAATACGTATTCAATTGATACATTATTAAAACATAGTAAATATGCAGACAGATTCAAAAATGGCATATTCACTCACAGTTATTTGACTGTTTTGACTTATCATAAATATCATACACCTGTACGGGGCACCGTTTTAGAAACAAAGGTGCTCTCCGGAGACGTATTTGCCAATGTCCTTAGAGACAAAAAGGGTAATCTGGGAGCAACTGATGGCACTGATTATCAGTTCACACAGGAACGCGGTCTATTAGTCATAGATTCACCCGTAGGTCTGGTTGCCTGTTTACCAATTGGAATGGATGTTATTTCCTCCGTTAACTTCAGTGTTGACGAAGGTGACTATCTAAACAAAGGTGATGAATTCGGCAATTTCCTGTTTGGTGGTTCTGATATGATCATGCTTTTCGAGCGAGATGACATTGATATAAAGGTAAACCAAATTGGCAAATTGTATAAACTAGGCCAGGTATTTGGCATAGCTAAATAAAACAGAATTTTACTGCTTACTGTCAGTTGGCTTCGTCAGTTCTTTTTTCGTGGTTGAAAGCCATCCTATTCTTGATTTTTCCACTCAGGTTTTTTTAGGTACCCAATGATGACCGGAAGAAGGACAAAAACCAGCACACCGATTATCAGGAACCAAACGTAGAATGATGGGCTTCCGATTGTCAGTTGAGAAGGGGGGAAGAATCCAATGATGAAGGCGAAAAGCACTGCAAGAGTTCCGATACATGCGACCAGCCACATGCCAAATTTTCCTCCTGGAAGTTTATATGCTCTGGGAACATCGGGCTGAGTATACCTTAACCTGATTGCTGTGGCATAAAGTAGGAAATACATGATCAGGTATGGGGCAACAGTTAAAATAGACAGGATGAAGAATGCACTGGATATGTTGGGCATAACAAGAAATACTAATGAAACTACAGTGACAATACAACCCTGAAGGATCAAAATATTCTGCGGAACACCATTTTTATTTGTCTTTGCCATAAATGGCGGGAGGTCACCATCTTTCGCTGTCGCCAGTAACCCTTTACTGGGTCCTGCTATCCAACCAAACACCCCACCTACAGCGCCAAAAGCGACGAGTAATCCCATAACAGGAAGTAGCCAGCTAATTCCAAATTTTTGAAGTAACTCTTTGAATCCCTGCATGATTCCTGCATTCAAGTCAATATCTGAAGCAGGCATTACGACCGCGATAGCCAATGAACCAAAAGTGAAAATGATGATAATCACAAACATGGCACTGAAAATCGCTTTTGGAAATTGTTTTGCTGGATTTTTCAATTCTGTGACGTGAACAGCTCCAACTTCCATCCCAGCAAATAGAAGAACAATTCCAGCCAGAAAGGCGATGCTATTAAAATTACTGAAATCTGGTATAAATGTAGTTGCATGAACACTTCCTGTATTTAAGAATTCCGCTTTATTTCCCAGAACAAGCCACAAAATCCCAAGTAGAATAATGAAAATTCCAGGGATGAGTGTCCCACATATTACGCCATACGTGGTTAGTTTTCCAGATGTCTTTAATCCTTTGAATGAAGCAAGTGTGGCAGCCCAGTAAACAACTAAAATAACTGACAGGTTGAAAAATTTGTTATTGGCAAGGGCCTCATCAAAAAACAGATAAGAAAGTGCTCCTGCCGCAAAGGAGAGTACAATAGGGTACCAGATCACATTTTGTAGCCATTGAAGCCAGATGGCGACAAAACCGGTTCTTGCTCCAAAAGCTTCTTTGACCCATCGGTAAACCCCTCCAGATTGTTGCCAACCGGTGGCTAACTCTGCAGAAACTAACGACACGGGGACAAGAAATAGTAATGCTGAAAATAATAAATAAAAGAACATGGTCAGCCCCTCTTTAGCCATCATAGGAAGGCCTCTGAGGCTCATCACTACTGCGACACTCATCATAGTAAGTGCAAATACACTGAGATAGTGTTTAGATTTTCCGTTGTTTTTCTCCATAAAGTTTTATTTTTTGTAATTGTTCATATTAACAAAACAATAGCTAATCAAAGATCGCTCAATGAAACATAGAGCGTATTTGTGTGTTTGAATAATGCTACGACAGTATAAAAATCACATAAAGGTAATGTAAAAATGATCAGATATCAATATTATTACCCCTTTCCATTATCTTTTTATATTTGCAACTAATTAAATAACAGCAACATCTTCCTGCAATGGAACCAAAACAATATCTGGTATCCCACTGCACCTACGTTTACTGAGTTTGCTCTCGGCTTTCTTCTGTATGCCCTGTTGCACCTGTGCCAAACCTTGTTCAAAATGGGAAGTGAAGTGTTGATTCATCGACATCTCCTTAACCGCTTTGCGCTCACTGCGAATGTATAACAGCGTATCGCTGATACCTTCTTTTTCTACCAGCATCAATTCAATGGGAGATTTTCGTTTGTCGGTGATGATGACTTACCGCCATAGGGTCTATGGAGAAAAGCTCACATACGGCGCTGTTATCTTTTATCCACTCCGAGGTTGCGTGTTCGGATGCAGGGCCTGGTAGCACATCCATTCACTTCCTATTTCACGGGCATTCTCCAATTCAATGCTTTCGACATCTATAGCCTGGAAGTTTTTACCAGCAGGATTTGTTTGCACCTGGTCTATCAGATTCTTATTGACAATCTCGCTGTAAAATTGCACAGCAAGCCTCTCCACAACCGGATTCTGCACTACAAACAATTCTGACAAACCCTTGACAAGTTGCTCGACACGATCGGCCAGTAGCTTAAAGTCCTGTTTTTCAGTAAGTTCATCCAATGTGCCAAGGGATAGGATTGTGCGGTGACGTACCTGGTCGCCCATTTGATAGCTTTCACATAACCTGTGTGAAAATATTTTTTACAAGAAAATGTTATGCGCTCATTATGAGCCAGTTGCGAAAATAAATATTTTTTTAAAAAATTAGCAAAACGCAAGTTGGGTCAAGGGTACCAGGTATGATCCACATTCTTCTCATGGTCTATCCTCCTTTTGCCGAAACCGAAGCATCATAATCCGGTCATCGCTGTATTTTGTATCCAGTATCTCAATGTGCTTCAAACTGCTGGCCGGTAAGGTGAGTTTGTTGATGAATTCCCATTTGGTATAAAGTTCCATCCCCACGGTTCCGGTGTTGTAAACCTGGTAGATCAGGGCGCTGTCTGAAATCATCCTGTCCAGCTGGTTTCGTCGTTGCTGCCAGTCCCTGACATTCATCCTGGAGAAATAGTGGATCATCAGGGCATAATTATTGGGACGGAGTCGCACCATCTCCTCCTGTTTGAATTTATCCAGCAGCCTGACAATCGTATCGGTTTGATAGTAGGGGGTTTTGACCACCAGGGTGACCGTGGCTTCATCTGTTTTCAGCAACAGGCATCCATCAGGTCCGCAGAGAAAGTTGACCGGTGATTCATCAGGAAGTAACAGGCTTACTTCAATGATGTTATTGCTGATCGGTTCCCGGGTGTCGGCATCGTAAAAACAGAACCGGTATTCATGGGTGTTATATATCTTGAACACCACAAAAAGAATGGCCAGGATGGCAACGACCAACAGGGGTACCACGAGGAAGACACGGTTGGCTTTACGCAATGGAGAGAGAGAAGAGGTGCGGGAACTGTTCCGGTAGCTGAAATCATCCCAGCCTGAATAGCCGCAAAATTGGCTCAACAGGTTCAGTACATCGATACGGGGCAACGATCCGCTGTCCGATTTCATATGGGTGTAAAACCATTTCTCGCTGAGGTGTCCGTTGACCCGGGAAGCCAGTTCTTCCTGGAAATCGGTAATCTCCTGTCCTTTCCACTCCGAGATTTCGGAACTGATAGCAGGGTATGAGCGTTGCATGGCGACAACAATCTCCTTTTTCAGCAACCTGAAAAGATCCCGTTCCTGTTGGTGATAAGTCATGCGAATTCCTGCCGGAACATTGTATCGAGGGTTTTGTAAAACAATCTACAGCCAATTTACAACGGATTTGCCAAAAAAACCTTCTGCGACAGGATAATTTTATCACTGATTGTCAAATCACCGTTGTTAAACCAAATCCAAAATCATGAAAAAGTTGACTTTTTTGCTCCTGCTGACTTTGCAGATCACCGGGAGCTGTTCGTACCAGAAAGAGAAGTGCGACAAAAATGTAATGAAAGCTTACGATCTCCGGATGCAGGGAAAGGCAGACCAGGCTCTGGCCCTGCTTGATTCCATCCTGGTTAAAGATTCTACCAATGCCATGGCCTGGTATGAACTCTCTCGCGTAAAAAAATATATGCTTACGGGAGGCGGAGATGTTTCCATGGATGAGATATTGGCATCCGTCAATAACGCCACGTTGTACGATTCAGGGAATGTCATCTATGCTTACGCCAAAGCCATGGACCTTTTTCTTAATGCCTACATGGTCATGCACCGTGAACCGGATAAAGTAAAAGATAAGGTAGCGGCTACCTGTGTCCAGTTTGAGAAGGTGTTGAAACTGAAACCCGATTACCCCGAGGCCATGCTCTACCTGGTGGAGATCTATGGTATGTTGCCGCCCGAGATGGGAGGAGACAGTGTAAAAGCTGCAGTATATGCTGCAAAGCTCAAGGAGCTGGATCCCTATTTCGGAGCCAAAGCAACCCTTGATCTTGCTCCTGAGGAGACGGATCAGGTGGCCTACTGGAAATATTTTCAGGCCCTTCATGGGGATACTCCGGATATCATGGAGGAAATCGGGATTGCATATCTGTATCAGGATGATCCGGAAAACGCAAAACACTATTTTAGTAAAGCCATGGAGATGGACTCATCCAAACAGATCCTGTTACTGGATCTGGCCAGGTATTACATGATGGGTGTGATGCAAAACAGGGAGCTGGCTGATTCGTTATTGCCTATATCCGCATACTATACGGAGCAATATCTTGCCAGTGAACCTGTCCCGGTAATCCCGCTTCAGGCTTATGCCACCGGCCTGCTGGTCAAAACCAAAATGTTTACCGGCCAGAAAGAGGAGGCAGAGAAACTGATGGAAAAGGCAAAATCACTGGACCCATACTTCTCCAGGGCATCCGCAATTCCTTCGCCATCGTTTTTCGAACCACCGGATGCAATTAATTATCACTTTAGCTCCTTTTTCCGTCCTTTTTAATTACCTTTAATCGATATAAAGCTGAATCCCATGAAAACTAAAATCAAAATATTCTACTGGATTCCACGAATACTCTGTATCCTGGCCATCCTGTTTATCAGCCTATTTGCGCTGGACGCCTTTGAAGCGGGAATCTCTTTCTGGAAGCAGATCCTGGGGTTCCTCATTCACCTAATCCCCTCTTTTATCCTCACTGCCATTCTCGTTGTTGCCTGGAAATGGGAACTCGTTGGAGGGATCATTTTTACGATCATCGGGGTGCTCTTCACACCAATGATATATATAATGAACTACCAGTCGAACGATTCAGTATCGATGAGCATCGGGATCGGTCTGGCGATTCCTGTCCCCTTTATTTTGGTTGGGGTCCTGTTCATCATTAGTCATGTATTAAGAAAAAAACAGGAGGACCCGAACCATGATCGAACACGTTCATAACCACATTACATCAGAGTTGCAGCAAAACACCAAGTCCGATACCATCTTTATCCTCGCTGCCATACTACTGAACCTGATCACCCTGGCCATTAACTCCAGTATCGTGGAGGACTCACGGACCGATGGTACCATGTTGCTGGTGATGTTCATCTTTGTAGGATTGCTGGTGCTGGTCAACATCGTAGTGATCTTCGGATTACTCAAAGGAAAACAGACGCGGGTCAAACTGCTGAACGGACTGCTTTCGATGTACCGCGACCAGAAAGTAGAGAAATATTATGATGAAACCCTGCTCAGCAACTACAGTATCCGTTACAACCTCTTCATCATGGTGGTGGTCTGTACTGGCATTATCGCTGTTGTGGTACCGTTTGTGATGAGGTAATCTTTTTTTACTTCTTCAGGGTACGCATGTAATCTACAAGCGCCCAGCGGTCAGCTTCGGCAGGGACCTTTTTTCCGTAAGCAGGCATTTCACCATTACCGTATGTGGTTTTGTAATAAAGCTCCCCATCGGTCTGAGCCTGGAATTTGGCGGTCGAAAAATCACCGGGATTCGTCTTCAACATGGCTCCTTTTGGTCCATCGCCCAGCCCCTTAGCTCCATGGCAAGCTTTACACTGCTTTGCCCACAGCTCTTTGCCATCCGCAATGACTGAAGCATCTTTCAGGTTTACACTTGATTTCATCGTCTTGTACTTGGCCGGGACTTCCGGGGGGGGGTGTCATTGCTGTTTATTTTCGTTCTCAAGATATTCTTTTTCAGGTAGTTTCATTTTCGGAAACAGGATATCCCGGATCTCCCCCAGCCGCATTTCGATCCTGGCCAGCTCATCCTGGTTAGCGTCTGTAACACCCGGACTCCGGGATAGCGACAGATACCGCTGCTGCAGTAACGCTTTCTCTTCCACAATCGGGGTGATGTATTCGATGTATTCAGGATAGATCGAATCATAGTATACCTTCCACCTCTTTCGTATTTTTTCTGATGGAGATACGCAAATGATGTATTCTGCCATCATGATTTTATTGACCGGATCGGGATTGAGGACGATCAATTCGGTGATGTACTTGTCGTAAAATTTCAACTCAGCCAGGTCGGCTGTACGGTTACGCAATCCGGTATCAATGACTTTGGTTGCCACCACCAGGGCGACGCTCACAATGAACCATTTTGCCAGGTCGATCCAGAATTTTAATTTTGGGGTTACCGGTCCGGAATTTCCGCCATTGGGATCTTCCTTTGTACTCTTTGAACTTGTTGCCATACTTGATTCATGTTGATGGATAAATAGTAATGAGTAGAAATAAAATTACAGAACCAAGTTAGAAAAAAAAGCTGATTCCCATACCTGTTTAAGATACTTTTAATAAATTGGGCCGTTTTTAACCATCCGATAGAGAACACGCCATGCTAAAGAAGATTAGAGTTCCCCTGTTTTTCCTTCTATTGTTCACTTCCTGCTCTCTTGTTGCACAGGACACAATCCAGGTTGCCGGTAACAATCACCAGACATCGATCCCGACTGAGGAAGAGGAATTGACGGTCAGCCAGCAGATCGATCGGGCCTTCTCCCCCATCGTGGATGTCATGAACTCAATCCTCTTCTGGGATCCTTTTTCCTACGCCGGATTACACGATCCTGTGGTCTATGACGAATACGGGGAACCTTTTGTTGACGGTGAGGGGAACCCGGTCACCTCCAACATTCCATTTATCGTGGTTTGGCTGATCTTTGGTGCTGTTACCTTTACCATTGTGATGCGGTTCATCAACTTCAGGGGATTCAGGCACGCCATCCAGCTGATCCAGGGAAAATATGACGACCCAAACGATCCCGGTGAGGTTTCCCATTTCCAGGCGCTGACCACCGCTTTATCGGCAACGGTTGGGCTGGGGAACATTGCTGGTGTAGCTATTGCGATCTCCATAGGTGGCCCTGGGGCAACCTTCTGGATGATCGTGGCCGGACTGCTTGGGATGTCATCCAAGTTCACGGAATGTACACTGGGGGTAAAATACCGGAAAATCGACACGCATGGAGTGGTTTCCGGGGGGCCGATGTATTATCTCCGGGAGGGATTGAAACGGAAGAAGCTGAAATGGCTTGGGTGGGTCCTCTCCGGAATGTTTGCGATCCTGGTCATCGGCGGATCCTTCGGAGGCGGGAATATGTTCCAGGCCAACCAGGCCTTTTCGCAGTTCTCTTATGTCATGCCATCCATCGAGCATTACGGAGCCTGGTTTGGGATCGGCCTGGCCATCCTGGTTGGTATTGTGATCATCGGTGGGATCAAAAGCATTGCCAGGGTGACCGATAAGATCGTGCCTTTCATGGCACTGGTTTACGTGGGGACCACCCTGGTCATCATCGCCATGAACCTCGAGCATACCGATGATGCCTTCAGCATGATCTGGAATGGCGCTTTTAATCCGGGAGCCATCAAAGGGGGAATTATCGGTGTTCTGATCGTTGGATTTCAGCGGGCCGCCTTCTCCAACGAAGCCGGCGTAGGTTCTGCCGCCATTGCCCACTCGGCTGTGAAAACAGATAAACCCATCACCGAAGGACTGGTGGCCCTGATGGAACCTTTTGTCGACACCGTGATCATCTGTACCATGACTGCCCTGGTTCTCATTTTCACCGGCACTTACGAAAATCCTCTCGGACTGGAAGGGGCCCAGCTTACCAGTCAGGCGTTTGAGTCGGTCTTCTCCTGGTTTCCCTACCTGCTGGTGGTTGCCATTTTTCTTTTCGCCTATTCCACCATGATATCCTGGTCCTACTATGGGCTGAAAGGGTTCGATTACCTCTTCGGAGGATTCTCCAAGAGACTTTTTGGGAACAGAAACGTAGCTAAGTATTTCTACTTCACCATCTTCCTCGGATTCATCATCGTGGGATCCTCTTCCAACCTGGGATCGGTGATCGACTTCTCCGATATGATGATCCTCTCCATGGGATTCCCCAACATCCTCGGGTTGCTCATCCTGGCACCGGAGGTAAAACGCGACCTCAATGCCTATTGGAAAAAACTGAAATCCGGCGAGTTTAAAAAATATACAAGGGCGGAAAGAAAGCAGATGAAACAAAATAAGGGTTGAAGGACGTGACACGAAGGACGAGGGAAGAGGGAAGAGGGACGAAGGACGAGGGAATTACGATTAATCCGATTTTCGATTTACAATTTCGGATTTCCTAATCCGCTGTCATAAATGACGGCTCCTCTTGTTGTTTGCACTTATCAAATGAAAACGAAAAGAGAGTTCCCGAACAATATTTATTACCTTTATCGGGATGAAACCTTCAAAAGTCATCAAACAGGAAATTTCGGTCAGGATTTACGATGATGCCTCTCAACTCACGGAAGATGAACAGCTGTTGATCAGGGAGGCTCAGACATCCGTTGATCACGCCTATGCACCATATTCTAACTTCAACGTGGGGAGCGCCGTGTTGTTGGAAAACGGGGAGATCATTTGCGGAAGTAACCAGGAGAACGCCGTTTATCCACTGGGATTATGTGCCGAACGGGTTGCCCTGTTTTCAGCGGGTAGCAGGTTTCCTGATGTTCCCATTGTCGCCCTGGCCTTATCCACCCAAAAAGAGCTGAAAGAAAATGAATTTCCTGTTTTTCCGTGTGGTAGTTGCCGCCAGGTGCTGATCGAATCTGAAACCAGACATCATCATGATATCAAACTTTTCATTACCGGAAGTGACAGAAGCATCTACGTCATGGATAGTGTAAAAGAGATCCTGCCGTTCGCTTTCCGGGGCGACTCCCTGAAATAAGCTCAGCACTATTCAAAGCAATAATTCCTCCACTTACCTTTTTTTATCCTACACTCATCGATTTTTTTTTGTGCCTGCCAGGTATTTCACTTTCCTTTGAACCGAATTTACAGATCATTGGTCACCATGACACCAGTCACTGATCACCTTGTCACCTTGTCACATTATCATAATATTACATCACTACTTTATATATATATTCCTTTATATTTGCAAAAATTTCTATCGCTATGAACTGGAGAAAATCACTCATCAGCCTGGTTGCCATCGTTTTCCTGTTTGTCCTTAGCGCCTTCCTGTATATGATGTTTGCAGGAATGGGTGAGGAATCACAGGAGAAACAGCGGGAAGAGATCAAGTTGTTTGTCAAAACAGAGAAGGTCAACTATACCACCAACCAGGCCATGATCATCGAAACCGGCCGGTTGTCGTCCCAGCATTCGGTGGATCTGAGCGCCGAAGTCCAGGGAGAGATCCTTCCGGGAGCTGTTATCCTGAGGGAAGGGACCAGGTTCGCAAAAGGGGATCTGCTGGTCAGGATCTTTGATGAAGAGGCCCGGAACAATCTCAAAGCAAGTAAAAGTCGTTTCCTCAACTCCATCGCCGGGATCCTTCCCGACATCAGGATCGATTATCCCGGCAGTTATCAGAAGTATGAAAAATTCTTCAACGATGTGAAAATCAACGAACCCTTACCTTCTCTCCCGGAACCCGATTCGGAGGCCGAAAAGATCTTCCTGGCGAGCCGCAACATCCTTAACGACTATTTCAGCATCAAAAGTGCGGAGGTCCGGCTCTCCAAATATCACCTCTATGCACCATTCGACGGAACCTTCACAGCCGTTTACCTGGAACCCGGTTCGGTGGCCAATCCCGGGAGCCGGATCGCCTCCATGATCCGTACCGATAAGCTGGAACTTGAAGTTCCTGTCCGCATTGAAGATGCCTACTGGATCCAGATCGGGGACCAGGTAAAGGTGAGCACCAAAGAGGGGAATATTACCTGGAACGGAACGGTGGTGCGAAAGTCCGAGTTCATGGATCCGGCCACACAGTCCATTACGGTTTATGTATCGCTGAACCCAAGCAAGAACAAACCCCTCATCCAGGGACAATACCTGCGGGCGGAATTTGCTGCGAAAACCCTGAAAGAGAGTATGGAGATCCCACGAAATGCGGTTTTTAACAACAACAAGGTATTCACCGTGGTGGATGGAAAGCTGAAAGAGAACCAGATCGACGTACTGAAAATAAACAAAACCACGGTGATCTTTTCGGGATTGCCGGAAGGGGCGGACCTGGTGGTGGAACCGCTTGTCAACGCCAAGGAAGGATTTAACGCAGAAATTCTGAACCAGCCATGAGAAAACTTGTTGCCACATTCATAAAATATCCCTTTTACGCCAACATCATCCTCTTCATCATCCTGGTCCTGGGTGGCATCGCCTTTGTCTCGATGAACCGCTCCTTTTTCCCCGATTTCTCCGAGAAATACATCAATGTCACCGTATTCTACCCCGGAGCTTCCCCAAAAGAGATGGAGGAGGGAATCACCATGCGGATCGAGGAGGCACTCCGGGGGATTGCCGGCCTCAAGGAGGTCAACAGCACCTCCTCCGAGAATGTCACCTCCGTGCAGATCGAGGTCACCGGTGAGTACGACATCGATGAGACCCTGATGGAGGTCAAAAATGCTGTTGACGGAATTACCTCTTTCCCGGTGGATGCCGAAAAACCGATCGTCAACAAGCAACGCTCCTCCACCTTTGCCATGTTCATGAGTCTCTCGGGCGATGTTGACCTGCTGACCCTGAAACGGTATGCAAATGAGATCGAACATGATCTCTACACCTCGGGGATCATGTCGCAGATCCGGGTGGGCGGCTTTCCCGACCTGGAGATCTCGGTAGAGATCCCGGAAGAGGACCTCCTGCGGTACAACCTCACCTTTGATGAAGTTACACGCGCCATTGCCCAGAACAACCTGGATATTTCCGGCGGACAGATCCGCTCTGAAACGGAGGAGATCATGATCCGGAGCCGTTACAGGACGGTGGAACCCGAACAGATTGAACAGATCATCATCCGGGGCAATCCCGATGGATCATACCTCCGTCTGGGCGATGTAGGCACCGTGCACATGCAGTTTGCCGATGTAGCCAGTACCTATCTCTTTAACGGGCTTCCTGCCGTCACCTTCCAGATCTTCAAGCTGCCCACGGAAGACCTGATTGCGATATCGGACTTCTGCAATGAATATACGGCCAGCTGGAATGAAATCCACAGCGATACCGAAATGAAAGTTACATACGACTTTCTTCAGTTGCTGAAAGCTCGCCTCAACCTGCTTTACCGGAACGGTGGGATCGGGTTGCTGCTGATCTTCATCACCCTTGGACTATTCCTCAGCCTGCGCCTCTCCCTCTGGGTAGCGATCGGGATCCCGGCTTCGTTTGGCGCCATGTTTCTGCTTGGGATATTTTACGGCCTGACAGTCAACATGATCTCTCTCTTCGGAATGATCCTGGTGATCGGAATCCTGGTGGATGATGGGATTGTGATCGCTGAGAATATCTTTACCCACTTTGAACGTGGGAAAACACCGCGGAAAGCAGCCCTCGACGGGACCATGGAAGTGCTTCCCGCTGTGGTGACCTCCGTGACGACCACCATTATAGCGTTCTCCCCGCTCTTCTTCATCCGGGGACGAATGGAATTCATGTATGAGATGGCCTTCGTGGTGGTGTTCAGTCTTGGTTTCTCCCTGCTGGAGGCCTTTTTCGTCCTGCCGGCCCACCTGGCCAGCAACTGGGTATTGCGCCGGAATGTAAGGCAGAATACCGGGAAACGGATCCGGGATGCACTGGACAAGGCGGTTGATTTCATGCGAATCAAGCTTTATGGTAATGCATTGAAATTTGTGATCAAGTGGAAGTACGTGGTGATCTTTGTACCGATTTTCCTGATCATGATCACCGCCGGACTATTCCAGGGGGGGCTGATCAAAGCGACCTTCTTCCCAGCGATCCCATTCGATCAGTTTACGGTGGATATCACATTCAAACCGGGGTCGGGAGAGGCTCAGACGCTTACATCCCTGAAACTGATTGATGATGCAATCTGGGAGGTGAATGAGGAGCTGATGGACAAACTGGGCGATTCCGCTAACTTTGTCAACTATACCTTTCTCTCCACCGGAAATGCTTTCAGCGGACAGGAGCGGGGATCCCATGCCGGGAACATCTTTGTGCTGCTCCGGGACCTGGAGAACAGCGGAACTTCCAGTTATGAAATCGTCCGGCGAGTACAGGACAAAGTGGGCGAGATGCCGGAAGCCGAGAAGCTGACCATCCAGGGAAGAGCCACCTTTGGCACCCCCATCTCGGTCAGCCTGCTGGGGAAAGATGAAAAGCAGCTGAACATGGCCAAGGCGGATCTGATGCAGAGCCTGAAGCAGATCGAAGAGCTGAATAACATTGCCGACGTCAATCCGACCGGGATGCGGGAGGTTCAATTGAAATTAAAACCCCTTGCCTATTTTCTCGGTTTCAACCAGGCAACGCTCACCAACCAGGTTCGTCAGGGCTTCTTTGGCGGACAGGCGCAGCGGCTGCAGCATGGCAAGGACGAGTTGCGGGTGTGGGTCCGGTACCCCAAAACCGACCGGATCAACCTGGGGCAACTGGAGACCATGAAGATCAAGACCCCGATGGGTGAATTTCCATTGTCAGAACTGGCCACCTTCGAGATCGAGCGCGGTCCGGTCAGCATCAAGCACTACAACAGCTCCCGGGAGATCCGGATCGATGCCAATGTGGTCAGCTATGATACCCCCATTATCCCCATCCAGGAGAAGATCGAAACGGAGATCGTCCCCGAGTTACTTGGACGATATCCGGGGATCAACGTAGCCTACCTGGGTCAGAAAAAAGACAGCGATGAGACCATGGCCCAGATACAGAAATTTTTTATTCCAGCCTTCCTGCTGATGTTCCTGATCATCATCCTCCACTTCAAATCCTTCTCCCAGGGACTGATCATCGTTATGATGATCCCGCTGGCCTGGCTGGGTGCTTTGTGGGGACATGGGGTAGAGGGTGTTCCTGTATCGTTACTCAGCGTTTGGGGGATGCTGGCCCTATCGGGGGTGATCATCAACGATGCGGTGGTCTTCCTCTCCAAATATAACTCGCTGCTGCTGGAGGGGAGAAAAGTGAAAGAGGCAGTGTATGAGACCGGCCTGGCCCGTTTCCGGGCCATCGTTCTGACCAGCCTGACAACTACTGTTGGCCTCTATCCTATCATCCTGGAACGCAGCTTCCAGGCGCAGTTTTTAATTCCGATGGCCGTGGCCCTTGCCTATGGGGTATTCGTAGGGACCGCTTTCATCCTGGTCTTGTTCCCCGTGCTGATCCTCGCCCTGAACGATATCAAACGCTACTCCATCTATTTCTACAACAGGATCAACCTGTGGGTGCTTCGCGGGGATCCGAAACGGAAAGTACCTCCCAGGATCGCCGCAAAACTTTCAACCGTTCCCACGAGGGAGAGTGTGGAGAAGGCCATCATCTACAGCAAACGAACCATTGAATAACCGAATCTGAATCAGCGAACCATGACCATACCAACCACAACCATCACCAAATGGATCCTGCTTCTCCTGCTCCTTTTCGTTCCAGCCCTGATGCCGGCACAACAACCACTCACCCTGGCAGATGCCATTGCCAAAGGATTGGAGAACAACTTCCAGATCCGGATCGCAGAGCAGAACTACAACATTGCCGCGCTGACCAATGCCCAGGGAACCGTGGGCAGATGGCCTTCGATCTCGCTGGGACTGAGCAGCATCAATCGCTACGATAACACCCCCGAACTCGATTCAACTACCTTCACCTTCAAACGCGACGACATCTACTCCAATTCGCTGACCCCTTATGTGAATGTAAGATGGCTGCTGTTCGACGGACTGGCAGTGACGATGAACAAACAAAAGATGGATCTGCTGGAACAATACTCCGCGGGATATTCTACCATTGTCATTGAAAATACCCTGCAAGCGATCATCCTGGGGTACTATTATGCCTTGCTGGAACAGGAGCGCCTTCGCGTCCTGAATGAAGTGAAGGATCTCTCGGGCGACCGGTACCGGTATGAGATGATGCGGAAAGAGCTGGGAAGTTCCGTGACCTTTGATGTCCTGCAGGCCAAAAACTCCTTCCTCAGCGACTCCACCAATTTTTTGCTTCAGGAATTAAATGTAAAGAACTCCCTGCTGCACCTCAACCTGTTGCTGGGAGAGCCCCCTTCTGTGCAGTTTACACTGGTGGACAGCTTTGAAGTTCAACTGCAAACCTACGATCTGAACATCCTGATGAAGCAGATGCTCTCAAACAACACCAACCTTCTCAATCAATATGTCAACCAGGATATCCTGAAAAAGGATGTCCGGATCGCTAGAAGTGACCTCTGGCCCACCCTTTCGATGAACGCCGGGGCTGATCTCACCCAGGGGTGGTACGACTTCAACAAGCACGAAGCCAACACCTACCTGTTTGACTACTACGCCAACTTCAGCCTGAGCTTTAACCTCTTCAACGGCGGGAATACCCGGAGGGCTATTGAGACAGCGCGTATCAATGAAAAGATCGGAACCCTGCAGATGCAGGAGCTGAAACAGACTCTTGAAAACCTGCTGGTCACCCAGTTTGAGCTCTATCAAATCCGGCAACAACTGCTGGAAGTAGCCCAGCTTAACATGGAGAGCGCCCGGTTAAACATGGAGATCGCCACCGAAAAGTACCGCAACGGGACCATCAACTCCTTCAATTTCCGTGACGTGCAGCTCATCTACCTCAACGCCGCATCCAAGAAGCTCAACGCCATTTACGACCTGATCGACAGCCAGACGGAGCTGTTGAGGCTGACGGGGGGGATTGTGAAGGAATGACGAATTTAGAATTACGAACGACGAATTATTGCTTTATCCATTTCCCTGTTCCGATTACGTTTCCTTGAGCTATAAACTTATAAATATAGGGCCCTGTGGGTAGGGAGACGGTATTGATCCGGGTTTGGGGCTGGTGTAGCTTGTGTGCCATGATTTGCCTCCCGTTCATATCGTGCAATAAAAGCGTGGCTTCCGGATGTTGCGCGCCCACAAAGGCGATGCAATATTCGGAGCCGGGGTTGGGGCAGAGGATGGCGTCATTCATTTGCCAGGTGGCATCGTCGGGGATGTTGGTGACCAGACCGGCAGTATCAACTTTCAGGGCAAAAATATCCCATTGTTCATTCCCGGGAATCGTATAATTCCAGGTAAATCCGGTGATAAAAGCGCCACCGTCGGATGTGGCCGTTATGCAATAAGGCATGTACTGGGCATCCCCTCCATAAAAATGATGGCTGAGGATATTCAAATCAATATCCATTTTTGTAATCTGGATCCAGATTGGCGAAGTCTGCCACGGAAACTGGAACGGTTTTATATTATAAATTCCTGTAATAAAGATGGAGTTCCCGCAAATTGCCGTATTCGTCCCTGCGCCGGCATAAAGAATGGTATCGAAGGAATTCACATATTCGGTAAAAGAAAGGATAGTGTCAGTAAAGCTGCTCATTTTATAGCTTATGATATGTTGAATTGGTATGGAGAGTGTAGGGCTGCTGGTGGCCGTTAAAATATAGATCGAATCGTTAAAATGCGTAGCACAGGGTGTAGATGATATATTATTCCCAGGTGCGGGAAAGCTTGTGATATAATTTAGATTGGTATCCAGATAAAGAATCTTTAACAAATTACTTTCATCTATATCAGAACCCATGAAGAACACCTTGACTATACTGCTTGATTTTGAGAATATAATATCTTGGGCATAATGTGGAGAAGATGAACCCGTTCCCTGATTAAAATAACTTGACAAGCTATCATCAAGCAGCCTGATCTTTGCCACACCCAATTGTTGCGAAAACATACTATCGGGGAGTGGATGGTCTTCGATCAACAAATACAATATTGTATCATCGACAATTTCGCATTTCCATGGATATGTCAGATGGTTTTTCAATTCAAAAAACGAATTTGACTGAATCAGGGTTAATGAACTATCTACGATATATTCAATGATTTTCGAATAACTGTCAACTCCAACAACGGAATCCTTTGAACCAATGATCAGAAATTGATCGTCATTTGGCAATGAGGTAACGATCGTAAAACGGGTATTATAAACCGGATCGTTATATAAAAGTTCGTTTTCGATGTTGCCGAATTCATCAACGAGTAATGAAATCCCTGTTATCGTATCATAGTTGTAATCAGTTGCCCGGTCTCCAACCAGAATATACTTCCCATTCTGGGTCTGGATACATTCGAATGCCCTTTCGTGTTTGGGAGTTTGATACACTTGAAAAAAGGTTTCCTGCGGAAAAACCAAATACTGTAACATGATGAATACAGTTATAAAAAGCGTTTTCATTGTTATCAAGATATTAAGAAGGCCTTACGTGGAACCGTAAGGCCTCTTTGTTAGTGCTGACCTCCGGAGGGCACAAAAACTCCATAATAAAGCGTATAAAGATGATGCATATTATAAGTCCCGTTTGGGATTAAATCATCATAGATCTCAACATTTTTGAATGTTTTCCCAACAGGTCTTTGATCATACTTTATATAATCGAAAGTTGACAAGTAATAATTCAATTCATCAGGATCCAGACAGGGTTCGGGTGTCCCAGGTGGAGGAGTTATACTGGTTTCGTAATAAAAAATCATGGCATCACAGTATGGACCTGGATTATTTTGATCATCATACATATAGCCTGTCACATCTTTCCATTCAATTGATGTTGGAATGAACGTTCCAGGCTCTAGAACGGAGCGGGGATGATTGAATTTATACTGCAGAAGATCAGAGGCATCTGTTCCAACATAACCCGAATAATTTCCGCATTTGCCCTGACCATTGCCCCAATACCAGTAGTCTTCCCCGCCAAAAAGAACATAATTACTTGTCGAATACCATCCGGAGGCTGCTGTCATTTCCAGATCTACTGCACCATCTTTCAGATTTGCTTCGTGAAAATGAATGTCAATCATATCATATGTAAATGCTGGATTTGACTGGTTAGCGTTGATCTCTTCCAGCTTTTCAGAAAAATAGATATAAGCATTCAGAATTTGTTCCATGGTGAGAGTACCTTCAACAGGAAGTACCGTTATAGTTGCATGATAGAACTCCTGATTCTCAAGCAGGTGATTGTTATTGGCATACTCAAGGTTTAATACGCCTTCAAGATACCAAACAGCACTGTCGAGTACCAGTGAGTCAGAAATTTTCAGGTTCATAGTACTCCTAAAATCAGGTAAAGATTTCTTGTTTTCATTGGTGACTTACAATTTGTGTAATAACTTTCCTTACTTCCTTATTTTCACGGTGGAATATCCGCGTTTCCCTAAACTATGTGCAGGAATTATCGCCGGATTTATCCAAAACCTGGTTTCGGATAACCACATTTGTATAATTCGTCCTATCTTTGCTGTTGGCCTCCTTTTTTGTGAGTAAATAGATTATGTAGTTGTGATCGTTTGCTTTCGAATTAAGGGGGTTCTTCTTTAACCTAACATTATGTGATAATTCCTTCTGAATATAAACATGTTAACTGGCACAATACTATAACATATACTACCTGTTTATCAGGCTTTTTACAAAAGTAAAAAAAAAAAAAGGAAATTTCCTAAAAATAATTGTAATTATTTTTTTCCTTACATTACAGCTCATCCAGACACGATGAACAAGAATGACGAACGGCAGGAATATCCAGGATCTAGAGTCCAGGATCCAGGATCCAGCATCAAGTTACTGCTTCACCCACTTCCCTGTCCCAATCACTTTCCCTTTTGCAATAAATTTATAAATATAGGTCCCGGGGGGAAGGGAGGCGGTATTGATCCGGGTTTGGGGTTGGTGTAGCTCCTGTTCCATGATTACCCTTCCATTCATATCGTGCAAAAACAGTGTAGCTTCCGGATGTTGAGCGCCCACAACAGCGATGCAGTATTCGGAACCGGGATTGGGGCAGAGGATAGCGTCGTTCATTTGCCAGGTGGCATCTTCGGGGATGTTGGTTACCAGACCGGCAGTATCGACCTTCAGGGCGAATATATCCCATTGTTCATTCCCGGGGATATTGTAATCCCATTGGAAGCCGGTAATGAAAGCTCCTCCCTCTGATGTGGAAATAATGCTGTAAGGAAAATATTCACAATTTCCACCATAAAAATGATTACTGATAATATTCAAATCCAAGTCAGTTCGGGTAATCTGAATCCATGTTGGCGACGTTTGCCAAGGAAACTGAGAAGGATTCATATTGTAAACGCCCGTGATAAATAAAGATTGTCCGGAAATAGCTGTGTTCGTACCCCCACCTGCGTATAAAATAGTATCCGGAGATTGAAAATATGATGTTCTTTTCAATATGGAATCAGATTGATTCATTTTAAATACAGCAATATGCTGCTTTACATTGATACTATCTGTTGTGGCAGTAAAGAAATAGATGGAATCATTAAAATATGTTGCGGAAGCTGTAGTAATAACAAAAGCTGGAAATGGAGTACAATCAATGTAGTTTAATCCGGTATCTAATTTCAAAATTTTAACCAGTGAAGAATTGTCAAGTAAAGGGCCATAGTAAAATACATTGATCACGTCCGTTTCATATAGATACATTAAGTCTGCTGCGATTTGACTGCCATCCTCAAACTCTATCCCCGTTATGCTATCAAAAGGAAGCTTAGCTTTTATAACCGAAATATTATGTGATTGATTAATGTGATACAACTCGCTTAAAATATATAATAAACTGTCATATGCAATTTCTCCCTTCCAAGGTCTATGCACTTTGTTCGGACTTGATGAATATTGTTTAGTCGCTTGTATATCAAGATTACTATTTATGAGATAAAACAGCAATTTATTAAAATAAACAGAGTCAGAGATGGAATCACTTGACCCAACAATCAGAAACTGGTTTGATATTCCGGGAATTTGTTTTATAATGTTCAAAAAGACTTGATTAGTATTCTGCATCAATGAAATCTCAGACATCATTGTTCCTTCACCATCTATCTTTAATACGAATCCTCTAACATCATAATAAGAATAATCCGTTGCCTTCTCTCCAATGATAATAAAATCTCCCTGGACAGTTTCAACAGCATCAAATGCCCTTTCAAAATCGCTTGAAATAAACGTCTTGAAAAAAGTACTTTGTGAATGTATGAATTGGAAATTCATACATAGAATAAATAGAAAAAACCGATGCTTCATATAATGAAAATAAAGCCAGAGAGCCGTTTTGAGAGACTATCTGGCAAAGTGTATCAATCTTCAATAGCCGTCAGGATCCCGTAAGACAGATCATACCTGTGAATGCGATTATAGGTTCCGTTAGGAATTATATCATCAATTACTTCGACACATTTAAACGTCTTGGATGGTGGTTTTTTATCCGCTTTAATATAATCAAACTGCTCAAGATAAAAGTTGAGTTCATCATATGCAAGGCAAGGTTCAGGAGTCCCCGGAGGTGGGGGAGTGAGAAGTTCATAAAAGAAAATTTTATAATCACAATATGGCCCAGGGTTATTTGGATCATTATAGTCAACTCCAAATGCAGTTTCAACTTGAACATCTGTAAAATATCCACCTTGTGGAACAGCTATCGGGTGATTGAATTTATATTGCAATTGTTGAGCCGCATCTCCTGATCCCTGATATCCACTGCATCCTCCAAGATTCCATCCCCAGAACCAGTATTCATCCTCACTGAACGGCACATAGTTAAAGGCCAGTTCCTCTCCTGAGGTGGATTCCATGTACATTACCACGGAACCGTCTTTCAGTTCTGTTTCTATAGAATAAATATCGATAATGTCAAATCCAAAAGCTGTACCCTGGTTAGCTGAATAAGCATCCAGCAGGTCGGTAAAATAGGCATAGGCCTGTTCGATTTGGTCGCCGGATATCATCCCATTAACGGATACCAGAATGATCGAATCGGTCTGAAACTGAAGGTCAACAAAATTGTGGTAATTGTAAGCCTTCTCAAGATTGAGTAACCCTTCGATATGCCAGTCGGCATCTTCCAGGTTCATCGGGTTGGTTGATTTCAAAAATAAAGAGCGCTGGAAATCCCTCAATTGATTCGTTACCTGTATATCCCGTTTTGAAAGTTGTTGTTTTTGTTTCTCCTGATCTTTTTGACAGGATATCATAGCCATCAACATGATGACAATCACAAAGCAAAGATTTAGTTTTCTCATTTTCAGTATAATTATCGTAAAACAAAGTACGTTGCATTTTTCTTATGGCAGAGAATCCGGGTTTCCATAAATTTTATACAGGAATTTTATCCGGATTTATCCAAAACCTGGTTTCAGATAACCACATTTAAATAATTCGTCCTATCTTTGCTGTTGACCTCCTTTTTTTGTTTGTAAATAGATTATATAGTTGTGATCATTTGCTCTCAATTGAAGGGGGTTCTTTTTTGCTACTCCAACGTGATGATTATAAATCAATGTTATACAAATACTATGCCATCCAAATATTTGGTTGATCATCAATAGATTGCAAATATTAAAATAAAATGAAGTGTCCAAATATTTTACACAGTTGACAATCAGTGTATAAAATTTGTACATGAGAATATACAGGGGGGGGGGTATTCATATATTTGAATATTTTGTTATGGTAATTTAGTTTTTTATTTTGTTTTTGGAGCAAGTTGAATCACTTCACATTACTCCCCTCCCTTGCGATCGCAAGCGAAGTAATTGGGGAGGTGCCGGGGGGAGGGAGGCGGTACTGATCCGGGTTTGGGGCAGAGGATGGCGTCATTCATCTGCCAGGTGGCATTTTTGGGGATGTTGGTTATTAGCCCGAAACTGTCCACTTTAAGGGCGAAAATGTCCTGATCATTTTCAGGCATGGTGTAATCATATCGATGTCCCGTAATAAAAGCTAATTACCTCCAAACCCTTTTTTACTCCTAAATCCCCTTCGGGTAGCATAATCCACCTACTTCCCTGTTCCGATTGGGTTTCCTTTTGTAATAAAGTTATAGATATAGGATCCGGCAGGAGAATTCCTTCTGAATCATTCTTCATTGTGTTTTGTTTCCCATTAATCCGGAAACCAGGAGAAGGTTAAACTTCTTTTGTATATTAGTTGAGAATTTAATGCTATGAGAACCCTCCGGAAACGAATCATCCGATACCTGCTTGCCATCTTCACGCTGCCTCGGGTAAAAACTGAAGTGGCCCGGTATGCCCAGGCGTTTCTTCAGGAGACAACCAGGTATACGGGCGGGATAAAAGGGGAAGCAAAAGAGACCAAAGTGGCCTTCCTGATCCTGACGAGGTATATGAAGCGGGAGAAGCTATCCTCGGCGGAGAGGCGGCAGTTTGTCCGCCAGATGATTAACCTGCTTAAAGGCACCGGCGTGGTGGTGCCCGTGTTACTCATCCCATTCCCCTTTGTGGGGACCATCTTACTGGTCATCATGGATCACCTGCTGATGAGCATGAAGATTCAATTGCTCCCTTCATCATTTTATCCGCCAAAGGGAAAAAACCTGTTGACACCGGAAGGGATTGAACGGGATCTGGAGGCGGAAAAGGAAGGGAAAGCACCCGAATAACGATTCCCGCCGTGTCATTTCAACGGGGCCGGGAAATCGTATCTCCGGGAAGTTTCTCCTCCTTGGCAGTACGGATCAGTTTCAGCATCTCGGGAGGGAGTTCATCGGAGTATTCGGTCTCTTCAACATCCTCGTCATGGGTGCCCCGGCCGTATTTGAATTTTGGGTTTTCCTGGGTTCCCAGTATCCGGATCGGGATGCCAACAATTCCCAAGGGAGGAAGTCCGAGGCGGGACTTGAGATTCAGTTTCCCGCTGAAGCTAGTTTGTCCCTCTACCCGAAACCGGAAACCGGCTATCTTCATTTTCGTCCTCTCCAGGGTGATCACGTTGTTTTTGATGGTTGTCCTGAGATCCACCTGCGACAAGTCGGGATTTTTGATCCCCTCTTTTTCCAGGTTTTTCCCCATAGCGTTGAAAAGTTTCAGCCCCATGACCTTCACCTTTTCCAGCGACAGGATTCCGCCTCCCTCCAGCGACGGATACACCGGGTTCATTCCCGCTTTCAGCTTGCCTTTGAGCGAATAATCGAGCGATACAATCCCTTCGCATTTTCCGGCCGAAGTCGAGAGATTCCGGAAGAGCTCCACTTCGCGGTACGCTCTTTGGATATCAAAATTCTTCGCGTTGATATAAAAATCAAAGAAGGCCCTCTCTGGAGTAATGCTAACGTATGTGGCCTCCATGCTTACTTTGCAGCCGATCAGATCAAAATTCATCCCTTTGAGCAGAAGCATCCCTTTTTGAATCTCTACCGTACTCGTCAGATCCGTGATGTCCAGGTTCTGAAAACGGATTTTTTTTAGGTCTGCCGTCAACCCGATCTCTAAATTCTGAGGGATCACGATGACGCCGGGAGAAGAGGCGGTCTCTGCAGAAGCCATGAACTCATCCACCAGCAGGTAATTTGACCTGAAAGTGAAATTTCCCTTTAACGATTGGTTTTCAGCAAGCACATAATTTATCACATTGCTCAGATAGCCATCCATGGTGATGTCGGAAACACCATACTGGCTGTCGAATTTTTCAAACCAGATCCGGTCATTCTCGAACCGGAATACGCCGGATTGTACGATCAGGGGCTTGGGCAAATATTCCGTGGTCAATGCAATATTCCGGAGAACCAGTTTCCCGCTGTTTTGCAACCGGTCATAATATCCGGCCAGGGCATCGCTCTGCTTGCCTTTGAGGCTCAGATCAGTTGCAATATATCCGGCTAACTCCATGCCTTCCCGTGAGAAGAGATGATAGATTCCAGCCAGGTCTATGGAACCCTTGGATACCAGATCATACTGAAGGTTCTCCGGATTGGAAAAATCGCCTCTGAAGTCAAACGGGTTCCCCTCAAAGGTAAAGGAGAGCGGATCCAGTTTGGCGGTCGTGCCGGAGAGCTTGCCCGTTTGGTTGTTAATGGTGGCCGAAAGATGGATCTTTTCGATCGGGCGGGGGTAGTATTTTGTCTGGATGGCTCCATCGTTCAGGGTCAATGTAACGGTAGCCAAGGGAAAGCGCTTCTTTTCCGGAGCATAATTCCCCTTCACACTCAGGTCCAGGTCAAGCATCCCCTGCAAACCAAGGCTGTCGAGCGGGATCGCCTCTTTCAGTTCCGTGAGGTTCACATGAGTGAGGAGTTTTGCTTCGAGAGACAGATCAACCAACCCGTGAACTCTAAGAAAACCCTCCACATGGTTTTTCAGGAATCCGGCCTTCAGGTTTTCTACCTGTAAATTGATTTTCCGGTAATCATGGTTTGTAGCGGAAGAAGAGAGGTCGAACGAGATCTCCCTGATGGCTTGCGGGAGAGATTTATCCTGGAAAAACCCGTCACTTAGCTTTGATGTGAGGGTGAAATCAGGAATGCTCAAAATTACCGTATCCGGCTGTTTGCTCTCCGGGTTCTGCCCGGTGGCGTAAATTCCCTTTGCATTCAGCTTCATGTTAAATTTGCCCCGCAGATCGGTCTCTTTGATCCCGAATCCTTTTACCCAGTTCTCCAGGGTGACGTTGATATCGGCCTTTACCGACACCCAGAGGGAATCGGTACTGATCATCCACAGGGATCCGCTCAGGTACTCTTCCCTGAACATGGAAAAGAAAGCGATAAAGATCTCGTATCCGTCTTTCCGGAAGTTAAGTTCGCCTTTGAACTCAAATGGGACGTCTTTGATCTTCAGGTCATTTTTTTCCAATTTAATATTCATCGAGTTCAGATCAACCTGTGTGATCAGCTCTGCAGAGAGTGGTTTTGAATCGACTATGGGGACTTGATCATAGACCACGTCAACGGAATCGATATGCACTTTTGAGTCGAGTCTCAAAATGAAGTTGCTGATATCATTCTTTCCGCGGTAGTCTATTCCGTGTGCCACGATGTTCAACGGGATAGAGGGATCGGAATAGATAAAGTCGGTATGGGTAAAGATAATATGCTTGATCCGGATCGCGGCGCTTCCGGAAGCAGGTTCCCCAGGTTCGGAAAATGTATCGCCGCCTTCAACAGAATCGGGTGATGCATCGTATACCTGGTAATTTGGGGTTCCCTCTTCGTTATACTGAATGATGACCCGCCCGTTTTCAATGTAGATCCGGGTAATCTCAACCGGACCGCTGACCAGGCTCCACAGGTCGACTCCAAACGAAACCATCCCGGCGCTGATGAGGGTATCCTGACTAAAAGGGGCGGATGATTTCAGGGAGAAGTCGGACAGATTGATGGTCAGATGAGGGAAATGACGGATAAAAGAGATCTCCATCTCCGAGAAGTTCAGCTCGGTGTTGAGAGTTTTATTCGCCGTATGTTTTACAACCTGTTCGAGCTTATCCTTAAAAAAGAACGGTGTGAGAATAAGACAAAGCAGCAAGACGAAGAGAGCCGCCAGGGTGATTCCGAAGATCCTGAAAGTTCGTTTCATATGGCCGCTGCCTTTTTTTGTTCATCAAATTATCGATTATTTCGACAGGGTGTTCAGTGCGGCCTGCCATGCCGGACGTGCCTTTGCCCAACTCCCTTTGAAGTACTTATCGTTTATGTGTGATTCAAGAGTACCGGCAAGCGATGCAACGCTTTTCACGGTGTTGGCTGTCTTTGCATTTTTTATCCAGGAATCTTTGACTTTTCCCCAGCCGGCATCCAAGGCTCCAGGAACCAGACCTCCCTGAAGTGACTGCAATGTGGAAGAGGCTCCCGCAGCATCCTTGATGTCCTGTGCCTGTCCTATCCATGCAAACAGAACGAGGCAAATAGTTAATGTGATGGTTTTCATTGTTTCAAGATTTAAGGGTTACAGATTAATTAATACCTTATGATCTGAAAAATTATCACATAAAGTTACGAGTTTTTAATTCATGATGAAAAAATTGCACAAATATTAATCTTATCTTCGTCCTTTACTTGCTTAAATTCCAGGAGAATCACACGGTTGATCCAATGAGCAACACCTATTCGCAGATTTACGTTCAGATCGTATTCGCGGTCAAAGGACGTGATAGCGTGATACAACACTTCATCAGAATTCCCTGTACAGGAATTTTGCTTTTATGCCTTCTGGTAGTGCAGCACGCCTTCCCCCAGGGCACCTGGGAGCGGGTGGCGGTACCCACAGAGCAGAACCTGAACGCGGTTTGCTTTGTGGACAGCCTGTATGGATGGGCGGTGGGCGATTCAGGGACGATCCTGCACACACCTGATGGCGGCCTCACCTGGACGCTCCAGGAGAGCGGGACGGACAACGAGATCATAGGCCTTTTTTTTCTCGACCGGGAGTGGGGTTGGGCCTCTGCGTTCAATTACACTTCTCCCCCTTATGGAACGCTTTTATTAAAAACCACAAATGGAGGTTTAACCTGGGAGAATGAATCCTACCCCGAAGAAAACATCTTCATCAACTGTATCTACTACTTCGACTCCCTCACCGGGTGGATGGGTGGCATTCCGCACGCCCTGGTCAACACCACAGACGGAGGGAGCTCCTGGACCCAGGCTGCTATCGATACCTCCACGCTGGCTTTCTTCCCGGTATTGAATCTCGTCTTCTACAACCAGGAGATCGGGTACGCCACCGGTGGGATGTTCGACATCGCCGGGGTGATCTGGCGAACTACCAACGGCGGTGATCTCTGGTACGCCATCGATCCTTCGCAGGCCCCGGCCGATGAGGTGCACGGGCTCCATATCTTTGACGAACTTCACGTGATGGGATCCGGGGGCGACCCTGATTATGGGTATGGTGTGGGGATGATCCGGAGTACCGACGGAGGACTGAATTGGGAATACGAAGAAATCGGAGTGCAGGGTATTGCCTTCGACCTCGACTTCCGCACACACTCTCAGGCATGGTCTCCCCTGGGACCCCAGCGGAAACTGATCTTCAGCCTGGATACCGGAACTACCTGGACCGAGATCCCTACGCCCGATTCCACCTCCATTTTCGACATCACATTCCCCGATTCCCTTCACGGCTGGGGCGTGGGATCGTGTGGAGCGGTAATCAGATACTTACCGCCGGTGCATCCCGCTGTGCCGCCTCTGCCAAACGCGACGGATGATAGAGTGCAATGTCTGATCTACCCGAATCCAACGACCGGAAATTCGAAATTTGAAATTCGAAATTTGAAACCAGGGTTCATTTCCATTCAGATTTATACTCTTTTAGGTACCGAAGTTGCCAGGTTAGTCAATAAGGAACTTGCTCCGGGGAAATATTTATTTCCATTTGATGCACAGGAATTGCCTGCAGGTATCTACCTTTACCAACTGTGGTTCAATAACGCTATCAAATTAAGTAAACGGATGGTGGTGGTTCCTTAAACTAACGTTCTAACTCAGTACTTACTATTATTTCAGATATATTAACCGTTTTATCAAAGAGCTCCTATTAACTGTCAGCTTGCAGAAGTAGACCCCGGGAGCCAGTCCATTTCCCCTGTTTGCTGTTGCAAGATTGAACTTCCCGCCGTACACTCCCGGTTTCAGCGTCTCATCCATGAGTGTTATAACCATATTTCCCATCAAATCGTACAGGGTAAAGACGACCTTACTATAATTCGTAATTCGTAATTCGTAATTCGTAATTCCAGTGGATGGGTTTGGAAACAAAGTCAAACACCCTTCAGTCATCCTTTCATTGGGTATTGCCTGAATCGCGGAGAATGCCACTGGCGCTGTCCAGATCTGATAGACCTCTGTCAAGTTATCCATCCACACCGGCCAGAGGGTGCTGTCGGTGGAGGTGATGTCGATGTTGTCGCCCTGGTACCCCTGACCCAGGCCGCCGATGGGAGTGGGCTTGAAATTATGATCGCTCAGCTCATATTCCTTCCAGGTGTCTCCCCCATCTGTTGAACGGGCCAGGAAGACGCCGGTGGAATCGGTGGTGGTATTTCTGTCGTCGTAAAAGATCACATTCACTCCTCCGTACTGATCCGCATGCACCGTGGGAAAGTACTGGTCTTTTCCGTCGTTCAGCGGATCCTGATTCACCCGGATGCCGGCTGACCAGGTGAGGCCACCGTCGGTGGAGCGGTTGAGGATGACATCGGGATCGCTCCCGGCAGGCAGCAAATCTTTTTGTCCGGTTACGATGTATATCCATCCCTTTCTTGGTCCATTTGTAAGGTCGGCGTCCATGTTGGGCAATCCGTTCACCCGGATGTTGTCCTTGTTGGGCAGAATACCGGTGATGCCATTGACGGGAAAAGCGTTTTCTGTAACGTTCCATGATGCGCCTCCATCGGTACTCGATGCAAAGCCAACCAGCACCTCCTTGAACGGGGTGGCAGCGGTGACACCTGCCCAACAGGCATAGATTTCCCCGTTGGACCCCATAGCCAGGTCGCCCCCGGCACTTCGATTCGCCGGATTGTTCACAGGTACCGGGGTTGTCCAGCTCTGCGCTCCATTATCCGTATACGCGAACATCAAAGGAAAGGGAGGGGCAAATTTCACCCAGGCTGCATAGGTACGGCCGTAAAAAGCGCTGGACGGATTGGCATCCGACATCGCGGCAGCCCGTTCCAGGTCATCCGTGGAGAGCACCTTTTGTTCCGACCAGGTAGCGCCATTATCGTTTGAGTAGTGTGAATAGAGTCCTTTAAACGGCTGGCGACCCAGCCGGGTGAGGATGAAGGTGCCGTTTTTGTCGATGGCAATGCCGGGATCGCCGCCGTGAAAAGCGATGGGCGCCCCGGTGCAGGTGTCGTTACCCTGCCAGCTCTGGCCTCCATCAGTCGTGACATAAATCCCTTCGCTGATGAAAAAGGGGATGAAGTTAAGTGTGTTGCAGGAGGAGAAGAGGAGTTCCTGATCCAGCGGACTCTTCACGATAAAGACCTCGGTCTGATTGATATTGCTGGGGTAAAGACGGTAATTATCCCCGAATCTCAGTTGGATGTTCTCTCCGGTATCATGTTGTGCGAAAAGACTTGAGGTATGAACTAAAACAAAGAATAATTGTATCCAGAGTTTCATCTTTTTTTGAATTCTAATGCTATCTCTATCAGATAGAACGCGGATTACGCTGATGACCGCGGATTTTCGCGGATATTGTGTTCAAATATACCCTTTTTTTCAGCAACTGTCTGTCCCTGCCCTAAAGGGAGCAGTTGCTGAAAATCAGGCTCCCTTCAGGGTCGGGGTAAAACTGATTTTCAGGGATGATTAAAACCTGTATCCCAGATTCAACGACACAAACCAATCCCTTGGCGCCCCCGCTTCATAAAAGCGCTTATCCGCCGAGTTGGTGTTGGTAAAGCCGACGTAGACGGCATCAAAGATGTTGTTCACACCGCCGGAGAACATCAGGTTGAATTTGCCGAAGTGCATATCCACCCCCAGTACACTGTTGAGCAGGTTATACGGCGCGGTTTCGTCGGTGTTGGCGTCGTCCACCCAGAGACCGCTGATCCCCTGGTAGCTTACTTTGGCAAAGAGGTTGAAGTGTCTGCCAAAAGGGTGTGCATAAGAGAGGGCCATATAAAGGTTATTGGCGGGGATGCTGGGTACGATGTTCCCGGTAAAATCCCGGTCGGTTTGGATGATGTTTCCGAGCGAATCGATCTCGATAGTTCTGGCTTCATAGCTTTTATAACGGAAGTGGGACCATGTGTAAGAGGCTTCGAAATTCAGGTTCTCGCAGATCTCCACCAACCCTCCTAACTCAGCACCCAGCCGGTGGGTGTTGGCCGCGTTCCGAAAATAGACATCCCCCAGCACTTCAAAGGGGACAATTTCGTTATCCACCACGATGTAAAAACCGGTGGCCTCAAACAACACACGCTGGAACCACCTGGAATTTCGCTGATAGAGCTTCCCTTTGATGCCTGCTTCGAAGTTTTGCGACTCCTGGGGCTTCAGGTCCTGGTTTAAGAGGTAAAGAGGATCGGGACTGTCAAGTTCGTTGTTGGCCGGGCTGTCAAAGCTATACCCAAACGAGGTATAGACCGCAAGCAGGGGGAGGATCTTGTAATTGAGGGCGATCTTTGGCGTAAAGGCATGATACCGGAGGCGATCGGTCCGGGAAGGCAGTGTCTCCTCTTCGAGCCGGTATTTAACATTGTCATATCGCCCCGTCAGGAGTATAAACATCTTATCGGGCAGTATCTCGAAGTTGTCTGAGAGATAAAATCCTTTGTTGGTGATGTTTTCATCAGTAAGTTGCAGGATCTGGTCTCCCCGCTTTCCGTTGATGTTATCGAAATACTCAACGCGCGCAGGTTGAGCAAACAGGTCGCCTCCCACCATGACTTCATTCGTCCGGGTGCCAATCCGGTGCCGGTGAATGTATTTCCCGCTAACACCCAATCCGTATCTGTTGATGATCCGGTACTGCCGGGAGGTCCGTTCAAAGTATTTGATCGTTCCGTAGGTAGTCACCTCGATGTCGTTATTCAGGTTCCGCCCGAAGGTGGCGTTGTACCTGATGCCGACCCTCCCCTTGGTGGTGATCCGTTTTTCGTCGCGGTCAACTGACCGTGGATTAGCCTGCCGGGGATCCTGTTCAAACTCCTCTTTTGTGAGTGAGCCAGGTAATTTGATCATACCATCTACAAAATAGCCCAGGATGGTAAGCCGTGTATGTTCAGAAGGGGTGGTCTCCATCACCATGTTTAGGATGTGCCAGTACTCATTGTTATGCACCCGGTACCCATCGTAGTTCTGGTAACTGTAGGTGGTCAACAAGCGGTATTTGTCGGTTCGAACAGCAGCCTTGATGCCGTTCCGGAACAGGCCGAAGGATCCTGCCTGGTTGAACTGCACGACGGAGGAGCGGTTAAATTCGATGTCGTTGATGAAATTTGCCACTCCGCCCGGTGCGTTGGTGTAAAGTGAGGAAGCATTCCCTTTGACGATTTCGATCCGCCCGATGGAGTTGAAGTCGATCGCTTCGATCCGTGTCTGGCCGTCCGGTTCCGATTCGGGGATGTCGTCGAGCAGGATCCGGATGCCCCGGATCCCTGAATTGGAGCGGCTCCCGAATCCCCTGATGGAAAAACGGACGTCATGGTTTCCATACCGGGACTGCAGAAAGAGGCCCGGGACAGCCGCCAGCATGTCGTTGGCGCCAATCTTCCGGTCAAACTGATAGTTCGAGTAATTAAGCCGTACCACCGAGTAAGGGATGTCGATGATCCGCTCGGGCACCCGGGTAGCGGTGATCACCACCTCGTTGAGCTCCCGGAAGAGGGTATCTTCGGTGGAGGTCAACGAATCTTTCAGAACGATCTGCTGGGTGAAGGCGGGTCTGATTCCCGAAAAGAGAAAAATCAGGAAAGTGAAAAGAAGCCGATGCTGTGAATATGGATGTGTCATTGATACAAATGTATGAAGAACTCCTGTGATTTTCTTACTTTTGATTGATTCTGTATGGAAATGAATGTCAACATCATCGGGGCAGGTGTGTCGGGGCTGGCTGCTGGTTGCTATCTGCAAGTGAGTGGGTTCCGCACCAATATTTTTGAACGTACTGATCGTTTTGGGGGTCTATGCACCAGCTGGAAGAGAGGTGAATACACCTTTGAAAGCGGGATTCAATGGCTTTTAGGTTCGGGATCCGCAAATCCTTTTTACCAGTTGTGGTCCGAGCTACTGGATATGAATTCCATCGATTTTATCACGCATGAAATCCGGATGGACATTGAAGTGAAAGACTCGCACAGCCCAAACGGAGATAAGATCTTTCATCTCTATACCAATCTTGAAAGGCTCAGGAATTATCTTTCCGCCATTTCACCGGAAGATCAACCAATGATCGATAAGCTGATCCGTTCTATGCGGCAGATGCAATCATTTGAGATCCCGCCCATGATCAAAAAGGTCCCGCAGCTTATGCCCGTGAAACAGAAAATCAAGTATATCCGTTATCTGCCTTTGCTTTATTTTTTGAATAAGATCAGGAAAGAGACCAATTATTCTTTTGCAAGGAAATTAAAAAGCCCGTTTCTAAGGGAAGCTTTTGAATTGCTTTTTGATGGAGACGAACTTCCGTTGATGATCATCACTATGCCGCTGGCCTATGGAGATCTTGAAGCTGCCGGATATCCCATCGGCGGGGCAAGTGCACTTGTACAAAAACTGATGGAGAAATACCTGGCATTGGGAGGCCGGATCCTATACAAATCGGCCGTGAGCAAAATTATCGTTGAAAACCATCGCGCTTCAGGCTTCCTGCTTGAAAACGGAGATGAGATTCGGTCAGATCTTGTACTTTCCGCGTCTGATTGGCATTTCACTGTCTTTGATGCACTCGATGGCAGGTATGTCAACAAAGAAATCCGGAAATTAGGAAACCAAAAAAGCTTGAAGGTATATTACTCCCTTGTCATCGTTTCTCTCGGAATACGGAGGAGTTTCGAAGGCGTATCTCATTTTCTGAGGTTTCCGCTTGATCAAGAGATGGTTTCACCCGATGGTAAAACGTATTCCAGGCTTGAAGCACATATTTACAACTATGATCCGACATTGGCGCCAGAGGGAAAAACAGTAATTTCAGTAAGTTTTTATACGCGTAATGCTGATTACTGGATCCATCTCCGGGAAACTAATAAACCTCAGTACAACGAAGTTAAAAAGGAATTTGCCGAAGAGGTGATCACCATCATGGAAAGGAAGTTCGGAAAAATAAAAGGATTTATTGAGGAGGTGGATGTGGTCACTCCGGCGACATTCTTCCGCTACACCAATAATTGGAAAGGATCGGCTCAAGGCTGGCTGCCGGGGAAAAACCTGATTTCCAGGTCGCCGGTTGATTTTACCCTGCCTGGGTTGAAAAATTTTTACTATGCCAGCCACTGGTCTATTCCCGGCGGGGGATTACCTGTCGCTCTCAAGTCGGCAAGAGATGCTGCACAGATCATTTGCCGGGACCACGGGCATCGGTTCGGAATGGATGAATAACCAGTTATTGGTGAGGCTATTTCTCCCCAAAGATCTTGAACCCGACCGATACCAGGAACATGCCGTTATGGGAGTCGAAAGTCCAGTTCTTGACATCCTGGATCATCTTGTTCAGCCCATATCTATACCGAATGTTGAATGCGAGGAAAAGCACGTCGATCCCGGTTCCTCCTTCAATGTACCAGTTGGTATTCTTAATATCGGCAGTGGTAATAGGGCCAACCACTGTATTAATCTCTTTTATTTTTTTGTTGACGATAAAGGAGATTGCCGGTCCAACTTCTATCCGCCAGGTAAGAGCATCCGAATGAATGATCTTGAATCCAAGTAATACCGGAATATCCAGGGTGCCGATTGTGATCTTTTGCTTCCAGTTATTAGTAGAAATTTTTCCTTCTTCGTTGAAAACGGCACCACTCATGGTATAAAGAAGTTCAGGGGCTACATAGATACGCTTGCCCAGATGTGTCCATATCCCGACATGAAAGCCACTGTTGAACTGGGATTTGATGCTGTCGAGGTTGGTTGACAGTTTATTCGCATTATACCCGATCTTGACACCCA
>JADHVS010000151.1 GCA_016783865.1 Bacteroidales bacterium | reverse complement strand
GGAACAGTTATGCAGGAAATTGACATCACTGGGGGTGCAAACCCCAACCGGGAAATTTATGATAATGGAAGTGGGGGATTCACCGATTTGAAAAATGTCCAAAAAAAAACGGTATTTTTAGGGTTTTCCGAGAGGTCTGTACGTAATAATTTTTTATATATTTGCTGAGCTGAAATAATATTCTTAAATTTATTTTTGCGAATAATTAAGGAACCATACATGAGTTTTGATGTCCACGAATATTATTCACAACTAGATGGTGGAAATGTGCTGCTTGCTTATAAAGGGAGCATAACCACAGATCTCATTAATAATGTACTGGAACAGATTGAAGTTAAAATGGATAGTGTGGATGAAGAAGCTAAGGTGAGGAAGAAAGTCTATAATGTACTCGTAGAAAGCCTTCAGAATCTGTATCACCACATAGAGGAATTACCAGAAGAATATAAGAACAGGGATAAGTTTGATTCAAAATTTGGCGTCCTTGTTATTGCAAAGGAAAACGAAGCGATCAAAATTTCTACGGGTAATTTTATAACCTCTGAAAAGATCAAATTTCTTAAAGATAAAATAGATAAGATCAATTCCTTATCAAAAGATGAATTAAAGGATATGTACAAGTTTATCCTGAACCATCAGAAGCTGTCTGTGAAAGGCGGTGGAGGACTGGGACTTGTTGATATAGCAAGGAAGACAGGTAATAAGCTTGAATATACCTTTCAGCATTATGAGGATGACTACTATTTTTTCAATTTAGATGTATTTATTACTTGAATTATTAAAAATCATAATCGGATTAAAGTATGGAACCAATTTCAATCGAAGGAACACCCAAGACACCCACAGTTAAGTTTGACGCTGTTACTGGGGTTATTGAAATCAAGGGAAGATCAATTCCCGAAAATTCAATCGAGTTTTATAAGCCCCTCGTAGATTGGCTAGAGGAATATGCTGGTGGTCCAATGGGCAAAACAACTGTTAATGTTCAGCTGGAGTATTTTAATACAAGCTCCTCAAAGTGTATTCTGGACGTATTTAAAAAGTTGGAAGCAATTCATAAGGCCAAAAATGAGGTAATTATTAACTGGTATTATGAAGAGGATGACGAAGACATGTTAGAGGCTGGAGAGGATTATGAGTCAATCATCCGGGTTCCTTTTAAAATGATAGAAATAGTCGAGTAAGACGATTCGACCTGCTTCTTTCCCTGGACTGATTTTATAACCAGTATATAAAAGAGGCCGTCTCAGATATTGTTATGAGACGGCCTCTTCTATTTTTGTTTTATCCCTGCTACTTTAGAACAAATTATTCTTTATTTATTTTCAGCTTATCGCTGAGCTGCTCAAAGAAGTCGAGTAGTCTCTTTAACAGCCTGAAATAAAGTACGATGTATAGGAAAATCGTCATAATCCAGATGACTGCCACATTTACACCGAAAGTATCAAGGTAGGTTCCAAACACCTGTTTTCTCGGGGCGTAAAAATGGGCTTTTATCAGCTTACCGGGAGGATCCATATAGATCGGGTTATTCTTCTGGTAGAGCTGATTTTTGTATTCGATGATCCTTTCCATCTCACTCGAATTGGTCGCAAAATCTTTAAGAGTGGTATTGTGATGTTTTCTTCTCATCTCGAAAAAGTTCTCCTTACCTTCTTCAGTGCTTTGCATTTGGTTGATCAGTTTATCTTTTTCTGAACTGGCCCTATTGTAAAGTTGGATATTATACTTTTTTATCCGGGCAACATAATCATGACAAGCCGCTATTACCGTATTGTTAATTGATTTAAGATTCAATTGATCGAGATGTTCGAATTTGATATCGGTGTTTTTCTTCAATTCCTTTTTTATCTCATTATACAATACTTTCAGATTAGTGCGGACCTGATCCAGTGATTCCTCATTGTCAAGGTTTCTTTCAATAAAATTCAATTTGTTTTCCAGATCAATCGACCAGTACATCTTTTTAAAGTCTGCTACACTCATGGCCTTGTCATACCTGTAAAACTGACGCTGGAAAGCATTGTTTTTATACTGGTATACAGCAATTGCCTCGTATGCCCACCGGGCGGTAATGATTTCCCCATACCATGGTATATCTATGGGGGAGGAGATATCCGGATTGAGTTTCTCAAACTTTACAATGATCCCGCTAAGTATAATCTGGGGGATTACCAGGAAGGGTATCAGGATATATATAGTTACTACGGTTTTGAAACTATCCGAGATCATTAATCCCATCAGGTTAGAAGATGCCCAGGCGCTGAACAATACAAGCCAATACTGGAAATACATCCCCTTTATTTCCATGATCGTATTACCCAATAAAACATAGGTTAAGGCCTGTATGGCAGAAATAGTCAGCAGGATGGCGACTTTTGACATCAGGTAACTCGACCAGCTTAAATTCAAAAAGGCTTCCCTCTTTTTTATTTTTCGGTCCTTGATGATCTCTTCCGCACTTACCGTTAAACCCATGAAGATGGCTACGATGACCGACATGAAAATATAAACAGGAAGATTAGAGTTTCCTTCCAGGGTATAACCATAAATGTTAGTAACATTTACACTGTAATATTTTATAATAACTGCCAGGAGGACAGCAAGAACAGGTGCTTCAACGAAATTAATAACCAGGTATTGGGTATTCGCAAGTTTGGAAAGCAAATCTCTTCTGACGAAGATCCAGAACTGCTTTAGTTTATTGGGAATTTTAAAAGTTATCTCCGGAAGCGGAGGCAACTGCTTGATTTTCTCGAAAGGCTTATCCAGGAATTTCAGGTAATGGGAATGCCATTCCCTTGGAGCTATTTTTCTGGCTTTTGTCGTTTTTCCATATTCATCCAGTACGTTTGATTCAACTATATTGAAGACCTGTTCGGGATTTACATTACCACAAGTATGACATTCGCTTTCGTTATAGTTGGCATGGTGCATCCGTTCCTTGAAATACATGATCGAATCGATCGGGTCACCATTGTAGATGAGCCATCCACCAGTGTCAAGGATGATCATCCGGTCGAACATTTTATAGATATCTGACGAGGGCTGATGGATCACTACGAAAACAAGTTTTCCCTTGAGTGACAATTCCTTCAGGAGGTCAAGGATGTTTTCAGAATCTCTTGAAGATAGTCCTGAGGTCGGCTCATCGAGAAACAGCACGGCAGGTTCACGAATCAATTCCAGGGCAATATTCAACCTTTTCCGTTGTCCTCCACTGATCTTTTTGTTGAGCGGGCTACCCACCTGGATATCCCTGATCTCATACAAACCTAGGTTTTCAAGGGTCCTTTTTACAGCCTCAACGACCTGTTCCTCAGAATAATTGTCAAAGCAGAGCTTGGCATTATAATACAAGTTCTGATAGACACTTAAATCCTCAATAAGCAGATCATCCTGAGATACATGTCCGATTATTCCTTCAGCCTGATCTTTTTGGGTAAAGATATTTACACCATTAATGGTAATCTCACCGTCAGATGGAGGTGAGGAACCATTCAATACATTCAACAGGGTAGACTTCCCTGCACCACTTGCGCCCATGATCCCAATCAGCCTTCCGGATTCCTCAACAAAACTTAGTTTATGAAGTCCTACCTTTCCACTTTTAAACCTGTATCCCAATTCCTTTACTTCAAAGTATATTTTGTCCTTGATTTTGTCAAGCTGGAACCGGCTTACCACATCGCTGTAATAAATTGGTTTGATCTGCTGGTTTCTAATGGATGATCCGTTGGTAAACGGGTACACTTTGTCTTGCTGGATCAGCTGACTGTTCAGGTACATCTCGCTCTCTCCAATATACCTGACAAAGTACATTTTTGTACTTTGTACCATAAGTACCCGGATCTGCCCCTGCAGATTCGAAATGAACAGGTGTTTTGTGGCATCGTGCTTATACTCCTCGTTGTTATCAATGACCATAATATCCGGTGAACTGGGGATCTGGTCGAATGAAAACAATACATAATCTTTTATTTCAGCATATTCCTCATCCTTTATATTGAATGTTTCGGCCACCGTATCGACAAATTCCATTTCCTGATCTGTGATCTTCTCGCTGTCTGAATTTATAAACTCAAGAAGCTGTATTAAAACAATTATCTTCTGTGGTTGGGCCAGTTCTTCGTTTATGGCAGTGCATATCTTCAATACCCGCACTGAACTGGATGAGATTCTTCGAATCCGCTTACTGGATTCTTTTTGTTTTTCCTGATATAATGTGTAATACTCATCAAACACTGTCAGGTACTCCTGTGCTAATTCCTGGTTCAGTTGCCTTACCAGAAAAGATTCAACAACAGTCTGTCGCTCACTTCTGCTGCTGTCTGGTCTTGCAATAATGGCAAACAATTGCATCAGAGCTTTTAAGATCTTCTCACTCATGGCAGGTATTTATAAAGTTTATACTAACTGGCATATCTGGGAATGAATATTCGTTTGAAGTTATTCGAAGATACTAAATAAATGAAAATTTACGCTAATTTTAGTGTTTTGGACCGGTATTTCACCATAAATTACCAGGGTAGAAAAACATAATCTTACATGAAGATGAGAAAAATACTTCTAACTACCTGGATCTTATTGATCATATCGAATACAGCCTGGTCGCAGGATAAACTGCTAAGAATAGAGGAGTCTGTGGCAGGGCTTGACTATAAATTACACCCCGCAAACTTAATAAACCTGAGCTGGAGAGGGAGTTCCGATTATTATGTTTATCAAGTAAATGATAAGATTTATCAAAAACAGGCTGGAAGGACAGACAGTACGGTATTGTTCGATGTTGAGTTACTGAATGGTATCCTTGAGGATACAGGCTTATCAACCCTTAGGTCGATTCCTGCTGTTACCTGGATCAGCTATAATGAAATATTGATTCGGAACCAGCACCATATTGTATTATTAGATATTGAGAAAATGCAGATCAATCGTATAATTGAGTTGGATAGTGAGGCAACTGACATAACGCTAAGCCCTGATTTCAAATTTGTTGCATATACTAAAGGATCTAACCTTTATTATTTAGATCCGGTGAAAGAACCGGTTCATGTTAATGATGATACAACGCATAGTGTTTGGAACGGATCAGGATATGTGTATCGGCAGGAATTTGGAATCAATCAGGGGATTTTCTGGTCCCCACAAGGTAATTATTTGGCTTATTACAGGAAGGATGAATCCATGGTGAAGGACTATCCACTGGTGGATGTTACTAAGAGAATGGCCGAACTACAAACTATCAAATACCCGATGGCCGGGATGACCAGCGAAGAAGTTGAGCTTGTTGTTTATGATATAAAAAACAAGTCAAGTGTAACACTCAATACTGGTGAGCCAAAGGATCAGTACCTGACCAGTGTCACCTGGGGACCGGATGAGAAATTTATTTACATCGTGTTGCTGAATCGTGACCAGGATCATTTAAAACTGGCCCGTTTCCAGGTAAAAACAGGTGACCTCGTGGATGTACTATTTGAAGAAAAACATCCCAAATACGTTGAACCTGAGCATCCTCTGGTATTTTTAAAGAATGACAAAAGTAAGTTTATCTGGTGGAGCGAGCGAGATGGATATAACCACCTGTATCTGTATAGTACAGATGGCAGACTGTTAAAACAATTGACGCAGGGGCCATGGGAAGTAACCGATCTCCTGGGATTTGATTCAGATGAAAAGAATCTGTTTTACCAATCGACTGAAGGAAGTCCGATCGAACGCCAGATTTTTAAAGCAAATTTTAAATCGGGACGAAAGATAAAACTGTCCTATACTCCCGGAACCCATAGGGCTATCGTCCATCCGGAAGGAAAATATATTATTGATGGCTATTCCAGCATGGATGTGCCTCTGGAATACGCCATTATAAAGGCCGATGGGAAAAAAGTGCAAACCATCTATACTGCCGGTAATCCTCTGAAGGAATATCGTTTAGGAGAGGTTGAAGTATTCAGCATTAAGGCATCAGACGGTATCACTGATCTGTATTGCAGGATGATCAGACCACCCGGATTCGATCCCGGGAAAATATATCCGGTCATTATATATGTTTATGGTGGACCGCATAGCCAGCTGGTCCAGAACAGGTGGATGGGAGGAGCCAGGTCCTGGCAACATTTTATGGCCCAGAAGGGATATATTGCATTTACACTGGATAACCGAGGGACTTCAAACAGGGGACTGGATTTTGAGAGTATCATTCACAGACAGCTTGGTGCAATTGAGGTTGAAGATCAACATATGGGATTGGAATATTTAAAATCTCTTCCTTATGTCGATGCCGGAAGAATAGGAGTTCATGGCTGGAGCTATGGTGGATTCCTTACTCTTTCCATGCTGCACAGGTCGCCGGATGATTTTAAGGCAGGAGTGGCAGGCGGACCCGTAATTGACTGGAAATTTTATGAAGTAATGTATGGTGAAAGATATATGGATACCCCACAGTCCAATCCTGAAGGATATGAAAAATCATCGCTCCTGAATCAGGTGGGCAATTACCAGGGTAAGCAATTGATTATTCATGGAGCACAGGATCCTGTTGTGGTCTGGCAAAACAGCCTCACCTATTTACAAAGGGCTATCGAGGAGGGAGTCCAGGTCGATTATTTTGTATATCCTACCCATGAACACAATGTCAGGGGCAAGGACAGAATACATTTAATGCAGAAAGTGACAGACTACTTTATTGAGAACCTGTAGATAGATTTACCGGATATTTAACTCCATAAGTAACGGATCAGGAAGATCAGAGGGATAATGATGCCAAAACTGGTCAGCCAGGCTCCCCTGCCTGTGATCCCCTTTTTGCCCCTGATCATGAACAGTCCCGAGATGGCCATCAGAATTAGCGCTCCTGCAAAGAAATCAGAGATCCAGGTCCACAACTTTTTGGGCTTATTGTAATGTAAAAAGTTAACCTCCCTGAATACAGGTCTCCTTTTGATTTTCTCAATAACAGCTTGCCCGGTGTTCAGATCGATAGCGATGGAACCCCCTTTCAGAAATGCCTTCAGCAAATCTTCCCGTGGTAAATAGTGGCTTTTATAGGTGTTGCCGGGAGAGTGCTCTGATACCAGATTTTTGATCCACGACTCAAATTGGTCTGAGGAGTTGGGTGTTGGCCCGGCATCAAAGGATAATGTTTTAATTATAAAATCCGGATTCCAGTCATCCATATGATTCAGTGCAATCCCCGATAATCCGTAAATGATTGACATACCAAAAAAAATATATCCCAGATCACGATGAATGATCCTGTTCCATTTCCTCCATTTCATGTGTCAGCAATATAATATTAAGACTCGCTTAATTGTTGTAAAAGAAAAACCGCAAAGAGACAATGATATGAAAAATCTCCTTGCGGCAGATATTATAAAGGTAAAAGTGGTTATTCAGACAGCACTTTAAATTCGATGGTCTCTACCCAGAATTCGGATAAATAGCCCTTCTCGCTTGCGGCAATTTTTTCCCTGAGATTATTGACCTTTTCTAACTGTTCATCCATATCCAACTCCTCGGCTTGGTCTTTTTGATGCTCATCCAGTCCGTCTTTATGCCCCGTGTTTTCCTTTGAGGCCCCTTCCATGATTTCAGCTTCCCATTCGGCGAGGTATGTCTCATCAATTCTAAGTTCCCTGACAATACCGGTTACGGCAATTTTTTCACCTTCGAGATCGATACTGAATTCTGCGATATCCTCACCAGTGGTAATTTTAACTGTACTTGAAGTGTCTTCACCGGTGATAAATAACCTTTGACCGCCATGTTTACAAACATGTGTTACAAGTCCTGTAATGGCCACTTCCTGATCGAGCATATTTTCTGCTCCGTCCAGAAATTCAGCTACTGTAACTTCTACAATAATTTTTTCGTTTTGTGCGTCGGTTTTGCTTTTATCACCTGATCCACAGGCAGATAGCAGTAAAGTCAATCCAATAAGTCCGATCAGATATTTTTTCATTTCTTCATGAATTGGTTAGCGTTGTGCATAGATAACTAATGCAACGGAGATAATCAAATTTTTGTTTAGATTTTTACCTGGGTCAGGTCATCAGGAAGTTGGGGTGCAAAGATAAATCAAACCTGAACTAAATGAATTTTTCCAGTTTGAATTCTATCCTTTTTCTTTCTCCATTGCGGTTAACCAGCATTTTAATTTTTTTGCCGTTTTTGAGCTGGAATTTTTTATAGAGGTCATTCATTGTGAGTTCCGTTACCTTTGTACTATTAATGGAGATAATCTCATCATTTATCAGTAATCCGGCTTTCTCGGCTGGAGATCCTTTACGTATCTGGGAAATAGTATAATAATTTATTCCCGGGTAGGGAGCTGATAATTCAATGCCTGTCATATTGTAGGAGAAAGGATCAAGAAAATCAGAATTTTTTACGAAGGTGATCAGTTCATTTGGATAGTCAATTATCACATTGAATCGCCTGAGTATTTCTGCTCCGATACTCCCGTTTCGCTGATCGAGTCCAATGGCATTTTCGATGGATGATGAATCGGGAAGCGATACGATCACATCCGATAATTCATAATGGTCGATATAGACTTTGTCGAACCGGAGGACATGTCCATAAACATCTCCGCTCAGGCCACTTCCCAGGTAAGTCTGCCTCGCGTGACCCGGAACTGAAAAATCCGGCAATGATCCCTGATCCACCCAGAGTGAATTACTGGCCCCGGTATCGAGAAGCACCTTTATGGGAATTATCCTTCCATCTGCAAGCTGAATCTTCATATAGATATAAGGCTTGGTCTCATGAATAACCATGGGCAGCGTAATGTAATTCCTGCTGTTCTTTTTGTATTGGTAAAAGGCAGGATCATAAAAAACAATTTTCTCCTTGGTATAATTAATTTCGACGATAAACGCATTAAATACGCTAAAACTCAATATTCCGTGGATGGGAGTACCCAGTTTATTTGAGAGATGAAAAATGTTCTCCATCAGTACGAAATAGTCCTGATTGATACCATATATACCCGAAATATTGATATCATTACCAAAAGTATGTATCGCAGAAAGGGGTTCACCAACACCCAGTCCCTGTAACTGTATCTCCCTGGCATAGTTAAGATTCAATGTTTTGCCTGTAGAAAGCTCACAAATGATGGAAGTATTTAATCCTGTATCGAGAATGAATCGCAGGGTATCTGATCCATTGATCTGAATTGGAATTACAATCAGGTTGTTCACAAGCTTGAAGGGCAGCTCAAGACTTTTCTGACGGGTATTGGTAAAATAAAGTTCTTTTGATTGCTCGACCTGTTTGAGCTCAGATTTTTGAGCATAGATCCATGATCCGGACAAGATTATCATGCCGGACAACAGCAAAAAAAATCGCAATACCAGTAAACGATACAACCTCATAACATTAACCTCTAAGCTTCAGGTTAATTCAATTGCCACGAAAATAAACAAAAAAGCCACTAACTACATTGTTCATGATTCATGCCAAGTCGATTAAGCCTCTGGTTAGTAGTAAATTATTGTTGTTTTTGCTGGCTAATCCTGCCCGAAAATGATACAATAAATGTCCGAAATCGAACAACATGAAATAGAAAAGTCGCTTCAAAGGTTCAGATTAAGTCATCCTGTCCCGCCTGCTGGCAGACGGGATGACTATAAAATAAAAAGGCTGCCCTTCTGGGACAGCCTTAAATATATTTGATCTGAATTAATTATCAGAAGCTTTTTATGCAGTCTTCAAGGGTGCTATAAATCTCAAAAACATTATGTAATTGAAGTAGCTTAAACAATTCCATAACCTCGGTGGAGATATTGCAGATCTTGAAATAGCCATAATTATTATTGGCTGTTTTCATAATGGATAGAAATACCCCAAAACCCGTACTATCGACAAAATCTATGCCTTCAAGGTTTAAAATAAGCTTCGAATTCGACTTGTTAAAATATCCTTTTAACTGTTCTTTAACCGGATCCGCAATAAGTGCATTAAACCTGTTAACATTATCAAATCGAACAACGATGACTCCATTTACAGTTTCTGTCTTTAACATGATAGCAGTTTTAATATGAGTTCTATAGTGTTAAATTGTTAAGTTCTTCACAAGCTGTAATACAATCTTTTGTAAATCTATAAATATATTCTGGGTATTTTTCAATATGCAGATGATCTTTAGCATTTATTTCAAACTCTTTCAACATTTCTGCCAGGTTTGTCATGCCCATAATTGCAACGGAAGATTTGGCCTTGTGGGCAAGACGGCTGAGCCCATTCCAGTTCTGCAGGTCATACAGGCTGTTCATTTCCACGATATATTCATCAACCTGACTTGTAAAGATATTAATCATTTCCTGGATAAGCTCAGGATTTCCATCGGTCATATTATTAAGATAAGTCAGGTCGGTAATCATCTAGCCTATAAATATTAATTGATGATCAGTAAATTAAGTATTACATTGTTCAATACCCTGTGCATAAAAATTGAAATAAAATTAACGGATTTTTTTAATTTTTAATAAAATTTGCAAAGGTCTCTTAACCAAATTCTGAAAAATACGTATATTCCCTTTTTAAAAACAACTAGATCATGATGAAAAAGGCCTGTCATCTCATTTCCTGGTTAATTATTTTTTCTTTCATTTTTACTCATTTACCGGGACAAGGAACCGAGGGAATCAGTTTGAAGAACAAGAAAAATGCAAAGATTGCCTATAATAAAGGTATTCAGAGTATTCAGGATGAGAATTACCTGGTTGCACTGGAAAATTTTTCTGCTTCTCTTGATTATAATCCCGAATTTGACCTTGCCTACCTGATGCGTGGCAAAACCAATCTTGAGCTTCAGGATATCCAGGCTGCACTAATGGATTTTAATATGGCGATTGAGATGAACAGTAACCTCGGAGAGGCCTATTTTTACCGCAGCTATACTAATCTTGATG
>JADHVS010000150.1 GCA_016783865.1 Bacteroidales bacterium | reverse complement strand
ATCTGTCGAATCAAATATATATCAGCAACTTGCTGAGGGATGAATCAAAGCTTGCCGAGGAATTTGCAAAATTAGATATAGAAGGTAAGCAGATGCCTTATGAAAAGCAGGATTTAGAATTGGTTATACCTGTTAAAATTAAAAAACGATTGAAAAATTTCACTCCATTGAAGTTGCTTGTTAAGAACAACGAACTAACTTGAGCAACCAAATTTGGCGGTCATAGAGATTTATTGAAGAACTTTTATGTGAGGTTTATCCTCATGCCGAGAAAATAATAGTGGTTCTTGATAACTTGAATACCCATTTTGTCAAATCATTTTATGAAACATTCTCAAAAGAAAAAGCGGACAAATTATTGGAAAGAGTTGAGTTTTACTATACACCGAAACATGCCAGCTGGCTAAACATGGCAGAAATTGAAATAAGCATGCTTGAAGAAGAGTGTATAGGCAGAAGAATAGGCACTGAAACCCAGCTAGTTGACGAAATACATGAATGGGTGAAGCAGGTTAATCAAGAAAAAAGAAAGATAAACTGGGCGTACACAAAAAGAGATGCTTATGATAGATTGTCAAAACATTATGTTTCATAACTATTTTGTCACAGTACTAGTCAGATCAAAAGCATGTTAATATAATCATATTTGTAAATTTGCAGATATGTCTTCCACAATCCTCCATATAAGAAACATGGTATGCAACAGATGCATCAAAGTAGTTAGGGAAGAGCTGGGCGGAATGGGATACACAATAACATCCATTGAATTGGGAGAGGTTGAGCTGAAAGACCAAATGGATGATGAGGGCAGGGATGAAATACGTAAGGTTTTAACAAACAATGGATTTGAACTGATAGATGATCGAAAGAGCTTGATCATAAACAAAATCAAAACGCTTATCATCGAATACATACATTACGATAAAGAAAAACCTGAATATGTGAATCTATCAGAATTTCTGGCAAGTGAACTAGGGCATGATTATTCATATTTAAGCTATCTGTTCTCATCTGTTGAAGGAATAACCATCGAAAAATACCTGATCCTTCAAAAAGTGGAAAAGGTAAAGGAATTACTTGTTTATGACGAACTTTCTTTGAGTGAGATTTCCTATAAGTTAGGTTATAGCAGTGTACAGCACCTGTCAAACCAGTTTAAAAAAATCACCGGACTGTCTTCATCTCACTTTAAAAAAATCAGGAAGGACAAAAGAAAACCTCTTGATCAGGTGTAACAATCCAAAACTCTTATAAATCTTTTCCATAATTATGTAACAGATCAGGTCCTGTGCCTTCCGATCTTTGCATCAAAATAATTGCATGGATATGGAAACAATAACATTCAAAACTGATCTGCACTGCAGCAGTTGCGTCAGTAAAATAGAACCCATATTAGAAAATGACCATACCATCCGGGAATATAATATAAACCTGGATCATCCTGACAAACTGGTTACTGTAAAAGGTAATTATCTGGATGCCGGATTGCTTATCTCAGAATTCAGGGATGCAGGTTATCAGGCGGTTCCATTCAATGGAACTCAGGAGATGCATTTTCCGGAAATCAAAATAGCGGAGAATGGCTTCTGGAAAGACAGAAAAACCTGGCAAAGAGCCTCTTTCAATACACTGAACTGTCTGATTGGCTGTTCTATCGGAGACTTCGGAATGATCATGTTTCTTCAGGCGTATTATCCTGGAACTCCCATGTATTTGCAAATGATATTGGCTGTCATTGCCGGATTAATGACTTCAGTTGCCCTGGAATCAACAATCCTGAAAGTGAGGGAAAAGTTCAACTGGAGGCTGGCCTTAAAAACTGCCTTCTCCATGTCCTTTATTTCCATGATAGGGATGGAGATCGCAATGAATACATCAGACTTTCTGGTTACCGGAGGGAAAGCGTCTTTTGATACTGCCGGCTATTGGCTGGCACTGATACCTGCTTTAATTGCCGGATTCCTCTTCCCTTTACCTTACAACTACTATAAATTGATAAAATTTGGGAAGTCATGCCATTAATATCCCCAAAAATAATATAACTCTTTACAAAAATTTTGTAACAATAATCAGAACATAAAGTATTTTATTTGTAAAAGTGGATAAAGTGGTCCGATATGAGAAAAATCATACATACAATTTTTGCAGTTATCCTGTTGGTTTCGACAACAGGAATGACCATTAATCTGCATTATTGTCATGAACAATTGATTGATGCCAGCCTTTATAAATCTGCAAAACACTGTTGTGACATTGGAGAAAATGATAAGCCCTGTCATCATGGAACTACGCTGGACAAACCATTTCATTGTAAGGATGAGAGTATAATTGTTAAACTGGCAGACAATTTCCTGGTATCTTCTGATTATTTCGAATCTGACACAGATTACAACAAATTCTTAATAAACTACAACCTCACACCCTTAAGCAATTGGATGTTTCTGAATAATAATCCTGCAAACACAGTATGCAAATTCAGCTTATATCCGCCTCCTCAAAGGTCAGTACTTTCCAAGAGCCAATCATTTTTGATTTAAAATTCCATTCGGGGAAATAACACAAACCTGTATCAATAATACACGGTACCAGACATTGTATTATACACGTTTGACGGCAGATAATCCACTTGTTTCTTTTTTATAATTTTGTTAAATAATGATTGATCAGCAATTCTTTAAGTAAACAGGTATGATAAACAAAATCATAAAATTCTTCCTGGATAATAAACTGGTAACCTTTTTGATGCTATTTGTATTTATAGCATGGGGGATTGTTACCGCACCATTTAACTGGGACACTGGATTGTTTCCACGTGATCCGGTACCCGTAGATGCCATTCCTGACATTGGGGAAAACCAACAGATCGTATATACAGAATGGCCGGGTCGCTCTCCGCAGGATATTGAAGATCAGATCTCCTATCCCTTAACAACTGCTCTTCTGGGTATCGCGGGGGTAAAAGATATAAGAAGCAACTCCATATTCGGTCTGTCCAGCATCTATATCATATTTGAGGAGGACGTTGAGTTTTATTGGAGCAGGACGAGGATATTGGAAAAACTTAACTCATTACCTTCCGGAACACTCCCGGAAGATGTAACTCCCGCCCTGGGTCCTGATGCAACTGCACTGGGGCAGGTTTACTGGTATACACTTGAGGGTCGTGATAAAGAGGGTAATCCAGCCGGAGGATGGGATCCACATGAACTGAGGACCATCCAGGATTATTATGTCAGGTACTCTCTGACCTCAGCAAAGGGTATTGCAGAGGTTGCTTCAATTGGCGGTTTTGTAAAAGAATACCAGGTGGATATTGATCCCAATGCCATGCGTGCTCACGATGTTACCGTCGCCCAGATCATGGCAGCTGTCAAAAATAGCAATCTTGACATTGGAGCCAGGACCATTGAATTTAACAGGGTAGAATACCTGGTACGTGCACTGGGTTATATTAAATCCCTGGAAGACCTCGAAGAAAGTGTTGTAACTGTACGAAACAATGTACCCATCAGGATCAAGGACGTTGCAAGAGTGAATTTTGGACCCGCAACCCGCAGAGGAGGCCTCGATAAAGGTGGCGCCGAAGCTGTAGGAGGAGTTGTCGTGGCCAGATATGGTGCCAATCCACTCGAAGCAATTAATAATGTCAAAGATAAAATTGCCGAGATATCACCCGGTTTACCAAGCAAAATACTTGATGACGGAACCGTTTCAAAAGTTACTATTGTTCCCTTTTATGATCGTACCGGATTAATAAAAGAAACGCTGGGTACTTTAGAATCTGCACTGACAGAGGAAGTATTCATTAGCATTATTGTTGTCATCATCCTTATGCTAAGTCTGCAAGCTTCATTTCTAATTTCGAGTTTGTTACCTATCGGAGTTCTTATGACATTCATTGCAATGCGACAGTTTGGAGTAGATGCGAACGTTGTGGCACTTTCCGGTATAGCCATAGCCATTGGGGTGATGGTGGATGTGGGAGTAGTATTTACTGAGAACATTGCCCGCCACCTTGATATGCCTGAAAACAAAGGTGCACGGGGAAGGAAACTGCTTACTGTAATATATGATGGAACAACCGAGGTTGCTTCAGCAGTGATTACTGCCTTACTTACTACTGTTGTAAGTTTCCTGCCAGTATTTGCCATGCAGGCTGCCGAAGGAAAACTGTTCAAACCCCTCGCTTTTACCAAAACATTTGCCATGATATCGGCACTTATTATTGGTCTGGTCCTTATTCCAACCCTGGCCAATGTTGTGTTTTCCATCCGCTTTGATAAGAAGAGGATAAAGAGAATTTTCAATATTGGATTAATCGCCACTGGCATCCTCCTCATTATCGTGTCACAAGCCTGGCTCGCAATTGTTTTAGTTGCACTTGGGGTAAATGGTTTGTTGGAATACAGATGGCCTGAAAACAGAAAGCGTTTTGTAAACTACATAAATATTGCTCTTACACTATTGGTTGTTCTGTATTTCCTTTCCATTGAATGGATGCCGTTGGGAGCCCAGAGAAGCCTCTTCCTGAATATTCTGTTCGTAGTTGCAATTGTGGCTGTTGTACTAGGAATCTTGATGAGCATTGTCAGGTACTACAAACCCATATTGAGATGGTGTCTTAACAACAAATGGAAATTCCTGGGTATTCCCATTGGAATTGTACTGCTTGGGATTATTATCTGGCAAGGGATTGACAAGATATTTGGTTTTATGCCAGAGGGTATAAAACAATCCAGGGCCTGGCAGGCTGCTGAAAACACCTTTCCGGGCATAGGCAAAGAATTCATGCCTGTACTGGATGAAGGAACTTTTCTGTTGATGCCAACCACCATGCCTCATTCAGGGATTGAAGAAAACATTGAGGTGATTGCCATGCTTGATAAAAAGGTAAATGTCATTCCTGAGGTTGAAAATGTTGTTGGGAAATGGGGCCGTGTGAATTCAGCACTGGATCCTGCACCCACCTCCATGTATGAGAATGTAATAAATTACAGACCAGAATACATCCTTGATGAGAATGGCCACCGGATGAGGTTTAGGGTAAACAGGGAGGATGCATTTGTCCTTGCTGATGGCAGTACATATAATCCTGTACAGGAGGATTTCAGGTTAATTTCACAAGAAGAGCTGATCCCGGATAAAAAAGGCAAATATTTCCGTCAGTGGAGGGATCATATACAATCTTCAGACGATATATGGAAAGAAATCGTGTCTGCTGCCAGAATTCCGGGGCTCACTTCTGCTCCTAAATTACAGCCCATACAAACCCGGCTTATCATGCTTCAGACAGGAATGAGGGCACCCATGGGTATTAAGGTTTTTGGTCCAGATCTGGAGTCCATTGAGAAAACCGGATTTGATCTGGAAAAATACCTTAGAAATGTACCAGGCGTTGAGCCGGCATCCGTATTTGCTGACAGGATGGTCGGTAAACCTTATCTGGAAATCGATATTGACAGAAAAGCCATTTCAAGATATGGACTAACCATTCAGGATATGCAAATGCAGATCAGTACAGCCATAGGAGGGATGAAGTTAACCACGACTGTAGAAGGCAGGGAGAGGTTCCCTGTAAGGGCAAGATATGCCCGTGAATTCAGGGATAATCCGGAAGATCTGAAAAAAGTTTTGATACCCACCCCTACAGGGGTACAGGTTCCTCTGGGGGAGCTGGCCTCTATTACTTATCTACGTGGTCCACAGCTGATAAAGAGTGAAAATACTTTTCTGGATGGTTATGTCATTTTTGATAAAAAACCGGATTACGCTGAAGTTGATGTAGTTGAAAACGCACAGGAATATCTGAATGAAAAGCTCGAATCCGGAGAATTCACATTACCTGCCGGAGTGAATTACGTTTTTACCGGTAACTATGAGAACCAGATCAGGGCTACCAAAAGACTGATGATCGTTGTTCCTATCTCGCTTCTCATCATATTTCTTATTCTTTATTTCCAATTCGGGTCGGTTATTACTTCTTCAATGATTTTCAGCGGAATTTTCGTCGCTTTTTCAGGGGGATTCCTGATGCTGTGGCTCTATGGCCAGGGTTGGTTTATGAACTTCGATGTTGGGGGTATGAATATGCGGGATCTGTTCCAGATGGGGAAGATAAATATAAGTGTAGCTGTCTGGGTTGGATTCATAGCGCTTTTCGGAATCGCTACAGACGATGGGGTTATTATGGGTACCTATCTGATGCAGGTTTTTAAAAAGAACAAGCCAGGTAATGTTTCAGAAGTCAGATCCTCTGTTGTTGATGCTGGCAGCAAAAGAGTCCGGCCGGCAATGATAACTGCTGCCACTACCATTATTGCCCTTATCCCGGTCCTTACTTCTACAGGAAAAGGATCAGATATCATGGTGCCAATGGCAATACCCTTATTTGGTGGTATGATCATCCAGGTGATGACCATGTTTGTAGTCCCGGTTCTGTATAGTATGTGGCGTGAAAAACAGGTTCGCAGGAATCTCATAAAGATTGTATAAAAATGAAGAAAATGAACATATATAAATCGATTTTGTCACTCAGTATCTTATTACTGAGTTTATCAGCGAGTGCCCAGGATATTTTAGACAGATATCTTTTGACAGCTGCTGAAAACAATCCCGGATTAATAACCAGGTTTAATGAATACCTGGCAGCCTTGGAAGTTGCCCCGCAGGTGAAGGCACTTCCTGATCCCCAGGTGGCATTTGGATATTTTATACAACCAGTTGAAACCAGGGTTGGTCCACAGGAATTCAGAATTTCTGCTTCCCAAATGTTTCCATGGTTTGGCACATTGAAAACACAAGAAAATGTTGCAATCCAGACAGCAAAGGCAAAATATGAAGCATTTGAAGAGGCAAAGTCCAAATTGTTTAATGAAGTCAGGGGAACCTATTACAATCTCTATTTTAATTGGAAAGCAATTGAGATAGTAAAGGAGAATATTCAGATCCTGAACACCTTCCAGAAACTTGCTTTAATAAAAGTTGAAGCCGGAATGGTTTCGCCTGTTGATGAATACAGGATTGAGATGGAAATAGGAGATCTGGAGAACCAGCTTGCATTGCTTAAAGATCAACAATTTTCTTTGGAAGTTGCTTTTTTCAATCTCTTGAATTCTGAACATGAGACTGTAATACTACCTGACACTTTATGGGATCAAGGTCCTGGATTATCAAAGCAGGATTTGCTGGATAGTATTCTTATCCAGAACCACCAGCTTCTCGGACTTGAATTACAAAGGGAAGCCCTCATGTTCAGAGAGGAGCTAGCCAGGAAACAAGGGAAACCTGATTTTTCAGTTGGCCTGGATTACATTATTGTGGGCAAAGGGGATAATAACCTAAGCGGGAAAGATGCCTTCATGTTTCCCAAAATCGGGATCACTATTCCCCTTTACAGGAATAAATATAAAGCTATGGTCAATGAAGTAACCTACCTGGAGACAGCAAAGATGAATGAAAAACTTGACAGGGAAAATATGATAGAAACTCTGTTTGAAAATACATGGAAAGAGTTCCTGGATGCCGACAGAAGGATTGAGCTGTACAACAGTCAGCTGAATCTTGCTGAAAAATCTATTCAATTGCTGGAAACCGAATATTCAACTGCAAACAAAGATTTTGAAGAAATCCTCAGAATGGAGAGAAAAAAACTGTTTTATGCACTTGAACTGGAGAGGGCACGCGCAGACAAACAGGCAGCTGTATCTTTTGTTAAATATCTAATGGGCAGCTAATTAATAAAAATGACCGGAACTGGTAATTAGATTCCTTTTGGAATTTATGAGGTTGAGATTTATTCCTGTTTTGAGTTTCTCAGATACCTGAGTTGTTATGGATGTTCGTATTTTAAATCTTTCATAATCAGTAGCTTTAACTATCCCGTCCTGGTTCAGGTAATCGAATGATAAATTATAGGTAGAGTTTTCACTCCCTCCGCTGATACTCAGTTGATGACTCTGTATAATGGCAGGCCTGAATATTTCTTTTAGATGATCAACATTAGCGAGCGTGTCTGGATCGAATGGGATGGGTTTACGTTTTAAAATTGCGCTTGTGACCATGGCATTATCATTTTCAACTGCTTCGTTATAGGTCGCAACATACCCTTTTGTATCGGCCATATCGATTAGTTTTCCATGAGTTTGAAGACCAACGTACCCATTGTATGTTATTCTAGGGGCTCCCTGCTTTCCTTTTTTTGTTGTGATCAATACTACACCATTGGCAGAACGGGCCCCGTAAATAGCCGCAGAAGCTGCATCTTTCAAAATACTTATGCTCTCAATTTCAGCGGGAGAGACTACATTCATTCCGTCTTTGGTAGGTACTCCATCAATAATGTACAAAGGATCATTATCACCAATAGTTCCCACACCACGAATACGAACATTAACTGATTCTCCCGGCTGTCCGGTTGTTTGTGTTGTTCTGACACCCGAAATTCGTCCCTGGATAGCCTGGTCAACACCTATTACGGGTGAATTGTTGATGGATTCTCCACTAACAACCGAGACACTTCCCGTAACATCTATTTTCCTTTGCACTCCATAACCGATCACAATCACCTCTTCCAAATCCAGTGCACTCTCCTCCATAATGAGATTTATTTCGGTTTGGTCAACAATGGTCACCTCCTGCGTACCCATTCCAACAAATGAAAAAACCAATACCGTTGCATCATCGGGTATCTCAATAGAGAATTTTCCATCAATACCTGTGATCGTTCCGGTAGTTGTTCCTTTGATAACAACAGTAGCCCCAATGACCGGTTCATTTTGTTCATCCAACAGGATTCCCGTGATAATCCTCTTTTCTTGCAGCGATTTATTTTTTAATACAATTTGCTGATCAACAACCACATATATAATTTCAGTACCTGTAAACAGCTTGTCCAGCGTCGCGTAAATCGAACTGTTCTCTACATTGAAGTTGACTGTTTTGTCAACATCAACCACCTTGCTGTTATAAAGAATAAAAAAATCAGTTTGTTCTTCAATTTCAAGAAGAACATCTCTGATGGTCGTATTTTCAAAACTCAATGTCAGATTTTCAGTTTGTGAATAAACCCTGGTTGTGAAAAGCTGAATGACTCCAATACTTATAATGATGACAAGCCTTAGTTTGATAAATGATAAGATTTTTGACTGCTGAGGTTGTAAGCAAGTGATATTTGGTGGGAAATATATACTTTTCATAATATTTGCTCGATTTTGAATTTAATTCAAATAGTCATTGCCTGAATTCTAAAAGCAATTGTAAGAAGGAGTATGTTGCACTTTCTGCCTTCCACACTTCCCTCATAAATGATATTGATAACTAAAGGTAAGCAAAAGAAATAAGCTGTTCATGATTTAAAAGTATTAAGACGGCATAGGCGGTAAAAATTTTTAAGTAAATCTTACTAATAGAGTTCAACCTTTTTTTTACTAAATATATTATCCTCATCTTTCTCCCTTCTGAATGTTTTGTAATTTATTGGAGCCGAGATCTTTAATAATTCCAGTACCTGCTCCAGAGATTCATTCTGGAATGTAGCAGTGTACGTATATTGGGAGATGGCTGGATTGGTAATGATGATTTCCGCGTTAAACCAATGGTTGAGTCTGGAAACAACCTCATTCATGGGATCATCGCGAAAGATAAGTTTGCCATTAATCCAGGCCGTATGCAAATCAGCTTGAACTTCATGAACGGTAAACTTTTTTTCTTGTTTAAGGTAAACCGCTTTCTCTCCGGGACTCATAATTAATTGCGCATTTTTTACCTCATTTTCATTAGAATAGAGCTCCACTTTTCCCGATTCGAGAATTATTACCGATCGATCATCACTTAGGTAATTGCTGACGTTGAATCTTGTCCCCAGAACTTTAATATCAATATCACCAATATCAACAATAAATGGGCAATCATCTGCTTTTGTAACATCGAAAAAAGCTTCTCCTGAAAGTTTAACTTCTCTGAATTTCCTGTTAAAAGGTACCGGATAGGTTAATTTTGTCTCCGAGTTTAACCATACAGAGGTACCATCGGGCAACTTCATTGTAGACTTCAGCCCGGGCAAGGTTTCAATTGTTTGCCAGGCAATATCATTTTGTTTCTGGTTGTTTCTCAGATAATGAATGTATAAAAGAGAGGCCAAAAGAATTGGAATCAAGAGTGTTGCTGCAATTTTTTGCATATAGTAGATCCAGTTTCCCGAACTGCCTCTACTTATTTTACGGTTCACTTTTTGTAATGCCCTGGCGGCATTATAGCTTTGCATTTCAGACATTAAAATTGTCGATCCCCAAACTTTACGGTATCCTTCAAATTCTTTTTTGTTCTCTGCTTTCCAATCTTCGACCACTTGTCGCAGATCACCGGAAATAGTGCCATTAAAATAATCAAGTATTAATGCTGCTATGTTATCGGATTTCTCTTCCATCAATTGAAAATAATAGCTGATTAATTATATTATCATCTGAGACTATAGATAAGACGCCTATCTAATGCATATCACATATCAGATAATTGGTTTTAATTGAAAGGACTTAGTACATGACAAAAATTTCCAACTAATTGAAAATCAATAACATAATGTTAATAACCTGGTAATAACTAATGCATAAAAATATTGCCTAAAACCCTGGTATTCAGTATCTTATGAGTATAATACCTAATTATGACTCAACGATACATGGACACCAGGGCTGAGAATAAAAATACCATTTTATTCGCAACATTATAACAAATATTCGGAGACAAAATGAATTTGGCCCGAATTAAGTTCTTTGGCTTATTTATCTGTGCTCTATGCAAGGTTCAAACGGTTTGCTTTGAGAAACTGGCTACCAGCTTCGATTCTGAGGTCGAGGTTGGTTCTTCTTTACGCAGGATACAACGCTTTATGGCGGAATATCTGCTGGACACTGATCTTATAGCACGCTTTGTGTTTGCTTTATTACCACATAAACCGCCATATCGTCTGGC
>JADHVS010000149.1 GCA_016783865.1 Bacteroidales bacterium | reverse complement strand
CAGCATCAGATCGGTGAGATGAAGAAATTGGTTAAGGATATGGGAGTTGATAAGTTGTGGATCAAATCGGCGCAGATTTACCAGGATGGGATTGCTGAAAAGTTACCGGACATCGGGCGCTATTCAAGGTATGATGTGGATCAAAAAGGTGAATTAAGGTTAAGGGGCAGATTAAGGAACCGGTGCAGCCGGTTATGGCGGACAATGGTTATTACCACTGATGGTGTATTGGTACCCTGTTGTTTTGATAAAATTCCGGATTTTGAGATGGGATCCTTGCGCGATAAAAGCGTAATGGAAATATGGAAAGGAGAGGAGATGAATGGATTCAGAAAGCGGATTCTTACAGACAGGAAGGGGATTGAGATTTGCCGGAATTGTACGGAAGGACTCAGGAGAATGAGCTAAAATGAACTAGAATTACGAATGACTAAAATTGAGCATAATTTTAGTTCATTTTAGTCATTTTAGTCATTTTAGTCATTTTAGTTCATTTTAGTCATTCTAGTCATTTCTCACACGGTCATTATATCTGTTTCTTTTGTTTCGAGGATCTTATCGATCTTATCAATGAATTCGTCGGTCATCTTCTGGACCTCTTCAACAGCCTTCTTTTCATCGTCTTCGGCCAGGCCGTCTTTCTTCATATTTTTAAGTTCTTCGTTGGCTTCGCGACGAGTATTGCGGATGCCCACTTTTGTGTTTTCTCCCTCATTCCTGACCTGCTTTACCAGCTCTTTTCTCCTTTCTTCAGTAAGGGGTGGAATATTGATCCTGATGATTTCTCCATTGTTATCGGGATTTAATCCCAGGTTGGCTTGTAAAATGGCCTTTTCAATAGCATTGATATAGGGTTTTTCCCAGGGCTGTATGGCTATTGTACGGGGATCTGGTGTTCCGATATTTGATATCTGGTTTAATGGAGTCTGAACACCATAATAATCGATCATGATGCCATTTAATATGTTTGGATTCGCTTTGCCAGCCCGGATCTTGATGAGTCCATTTCCCAGGTGGTGAATAGATTTATTCATTTTTTCCCTGGTCTCATCCAGCAAAAGTTCAACTAGTTCATCCATTTTACAAGATTTTTGGTCAGCAGGAAGTAAATATATTTATTTTTTGACTAAACTGCCAATTTTCAGGCCAGTAACAGCTTTTTTGAGGTTTCCGGTAGTGTTCATATTAAACACCATAATGGGTATGTTGTTTTCCCGGCAGAGAGTGAAGGCTGTTTGATCCATCACGCGCAATGATTTCTCCAGCACTTCATCAAATGTGATTTCTTCAAACTTTGTGGCTTCTTTATCCTTCTCAGGATCAGCACTGTACACACCATCCACGCGAGTGCCTTTAAGAAGGATGTCGGCCTTGATCTGAACTGCTCTCAGGGCTGCGGCAGTGTCGGTGGTAAAATAAGGATTTCCTGTTCCAAAAGTAAAAATTGCCACCACATTATCATTGAGGACCTGGTTCACTTCGTCTTCAATAAAACGGGCACCTACCGGCTCCATTGGGATTGCTGTAAATACTTTTGCTTTTACCCCTATGTTGTTCAGTGAAGACTCAATAGCCAGTCCATTGATCACGGTTGCCAGCATGCCCATATAATCTCCCTTAATCCTGTCGATTCCGGTTTTTTCGCCGGATAGACCGCGAAAAATATTGCCTCCGCCAATTACAATTCCCGTTTGCACTCCCAGTTGGTTTATTTCTTTGATTTGAGTGGCATAGAGATTCAGCAGGTCCGGATCGATTCCATGTCCCTGCTCACCTGTAAGGGCCTCACCACTCAGTTTGAGAAGTATGCGCTTGTATTTTATCATATGGTAAATATAAAAAAATGAGGTATACCTTTGGCATACCCCATTAATTTCTTTGTGGACTTGCGACTTGTGGACTTGCAGACTTAATCTTTTAGGTTAAATCTTTCTATGCCAGTAACTTTCAACTCCTTATCCTGAGCTTCCAGGTATTGCCTGATGGTCTGCTTGTTGTCCTTAATAAATTCCTGGTTCATCAGGGTCCTCTCTTTAAAGTACTTATTCAGTTTACCAATGGCAATCTTTTCCAGGAGCTGCTCTGGTTTCCCTTCCTGTTTGGCCTGGTATCTTCCGATTTCGATCTCTTTATCAATAATCTCCTGTGGGATCTGGTCTTTATCGACGGCTACAGGATTCATGGCAGCTATCTGCATTGCAATGTCTTTGCCCACCTGGACTTCAGGCTTTTTGTTAAATCCTGCCATGCTTGCCAGGTTATTACCGGGATGCATGTAAGGAACCACTATATTGGCTTCTAGCTTAGAATAGAATGAAAGATCAAGCTTTTCTCCAATGATACCCACTCGTTCTATAACGGTTTCTTCAATTGATTTTCCATCGAGGTCAAGCTTTTTGAGCTCATCAAGATTGGCCGGAAGCTTATCAACAGCTACATTCAGCAATGACTCTGCAAACAGAATGAATTTTTCATTTTTTGCAACAAAGTCTGTCTCGCAGTTAAGAACGATCATAACGCCCTTTGAACCATCTGCTGTGGTTTTAGCCAGTACTACTCCTTCGGTGGCCTCACGGTCGGCCCGTTTGTTGGCAACCAGTTGTCCTTTCTTACGGATAATATCAAGTGCCTGGTTAAAATCTCCATTTGCTTCATTTAAAGCATTTTTACAATCCATCATACCGGCACCGGTTGTTTTTCTGAGTTTTACAACATCGGCGGTTGTGAAATCGGCCATTTTATTAATTCTTTTGAGGTTATATAATTGGTTGTTAGCTGTTTAGTTTTTTGGCTGGAGATTTACGGGCTGTGGTTTTTTTCAGTTCGATGACCTCATCAGCCATTTTTTCAGCAGTATTTTCGATGGTTTCGTCTTTAATTTCAGCAACAGCTTTTTTCGGAGTGTCAGCTTCGGCTTCTTCTTCCAACTCGTCTTCTGCTTCATCAGCGCCTGCTTCCATAGCTTCATCTTCCTGTGCCTTTTTCTCTGCTTTCTTCTCTTTTGCAACCGCTTCTTTTTCTCTTTCCATTTTCCTTTCCTCGATACCTTCTTCAATAGCCTGGCACACTACATCAATGATCAGTGATATGGATTTTGAGGCATCATCATTGGAAGGGATCGGGAAATCGACTGAATTGGGATCAGAGTTGGTATCAACCATTCCGAATACAGTGATGTTCAGGCGGTTGGCTTCCCTGACAGCAATATATTCCTTGGCAACATCTACTACAAAAAGCGCAGCAGGCAGGCGGGTCAGATCGACGATGCTTCCCAGGTTCTTTTCCAGTTTGGCACGCTGACGGGTAATCTGAAGGCGTTCCCTTTTTGACAAGGTTTTGAAAGTACCATCTGTTCCCATCTTATCAATGGAAGACATCTTTTTAACCGCTTTTCGGATGGTGGGGAAGTTGGTTAACATTCCACCAGGCCACCGCTCGGTTACATAGGGCATATTGATTTGATTCACACGACTGGATACAATATCCTTGGCCTGTTTTTTCGTGGCGACAAAAAGAATTTTCCTTCCCGATTTGGCAATTTGCTTAAGTGCATTGGCTGCTTCATCCAGCTTAACACTCGTTTTCTGTAAATCGATAATATGGATCCCGTTTTTCTCCATAAAAATATATGGAGCCATGCTTGGATTCCACTTCCTTTTCAGGTGGCCAAAATGCACACCTGCATCAAGTAATTGATCAAAATTTGTTCTGGGCATTTTTAATTTATTAGGTTGTTTACATTCTGTTTTATCAATCGAAAAGTAGTTCCGTCTGGAAGTCTCTCCGATTTAGATACTAAACAATCTTGACGTCTAGCGCTTACTGAACTGGAATTTTTTCCGGGCCTTTGGCTGGCCGGGCTTTTTCCGCTCCACCTCACGTGGGTCACGGGTAAGCAATCCTTTTGATTTCAATACAGGCTTTCTCTCAGGATCGATTTGAACCATTGCACGGGAGATAGCGAGACGGAGGGCCTCTGCCTGTCCTCTTATGCCACCGCCGGTAAGGTTCACTTTAATATCATATTTACCGGTAGCTTCAATGGTTACAAGGGGCTGTTCTACAACATACTGAAGGCTTTCGGTAGTAAAATATTCTTTGTAGTCTTTGTTGTTAACCGTGATCTGGCCTTTGCCATCATTTACGTAGATCCTGGCAATAGCAGATTTTCTTCTTCCTGTAGTGTTAACTACTTCCATTCTTATTTGATTGTATTAAGATTTATTTCTTTTGGCTGCTGTGCTTCATGCGGATGACCATCACCGGTATATACATAAAGATTCCTGAAAAGGTCCCTTCCCAATCTGTTTTTTGGTAACATTCCTTTCACAGCGTGCTCGATCAGTGATTCGGGCCTTTTCTGCAGCATGGCTTCAGGAGATTCAATACGCTGTCCCCCGGGATAACCGGTATGACGAAAATATTGCCTGTCGGTCATTTTTTTACCGGTCATTTTCACCTTTTCAGCATTGATGACGATAATATTATCGCCACAATCAACATGAGGTGTGAAATTTGTTTTATGTTTACCACGCAGCATTTTAGCCACTTTCGAAGCTAATCTTCCAAGCACCTGGTCGGTAGCATCAACCACTACCCATTCCTTTTTGACGGTGGCAACATTGGCTGAAATTGTTTTATAACTAAGTGAATCCACTTTTTTCTTTTTAAATCCGTTACTAATAAGCAAACCCTGAATTTGTGGTTCGCAAAAATACAATTATTTTTATTAATACAATAATATTATAAGTGAATTATTTTATACCTGTTTAAAGTGCTTAAAATCATACCAAATAGAACCATATATCTGATCGGTCTGAGCCTCCTGGCGATCAGTTTACCACTCTCAATTTTTGCAACAAGTGTCGCCGAAATCATTGTGATAGTAAATTGGATACTGGAAGGGAATTTCAGGGGCAAGTGGCAGATGTTCCGACAGAGGAGGAGCCTGTGGCTGATCGGATCAATTTATTTGCTTCATATTGTTGGATTATTGTATTCGGCAGATCTTTTGTATGCTTATCATGATCTGAGAATTAATTTGCCCTTACTGGTTTTGCCTCTTGTGATAGGAACTTCCCGCGGTTTGGATAGTTCAGAATTGAAGTGGGTGCTGATAAGCCTTATTGCGGGCGTGACAGCGAGTACATTTATCAGTGCCTCCATCCTTTTCGGCATCGTGCCCTATGAGTATCAAGATGTGCGGGAGATTTCATTATTTGTGAGTCATATCAGGTTATCGCTTCTGATCAACATAGCCATTTTTATCCTGTTGTATTTTATTTTTGGCACCGACTTTCCCTTTTCCCGAAAAATAAAAATTGTCTTTTTCATTGCTCTGCTCTGGCTGACAGTATTCCTGTTTCTCTTGCAGGCCATAACGGGTATTGTGGCACTGATGGTCACCGGATTCATCCTTTTCTGGATATTCATCAGGAAGGTCAGGCACCTGGTATTGAGGTGGTTCCTGGTAGTGATGATGATTACGGTGACATTCCTCGTGTTTTCGTTCCTGACCAGATCGGTGGCCCGGTTTTATGGAGTTGAAGAAGTTGATTTTTCGGCCCTACCTGATAAAACCATGAATGGCAATCCTTATATGCATGACCTGGAAAACAAGCAGATCGAAAATGGTAATTATGTCTGGCTTTATGTGTGTGAGGAGGAGTTGAGACCAGGTTGGAATGCTGTCAGCGATCTTGATTATGATGGACGGGATGAAGTGGGACAGCGGATTAAATTCACCCTGATCCGTTACATGACATCCCGGGGTTATCGAAAAGATTCGGCTGGAGTATCCCGCCTGACTGACCGTGACATTGAATTGATTGAAAGCGGTAAGGCAAATTATATTTATGGGGAAAGGATTTCTTTGTATCCGAAAGTGTATGAAATAATCTGGCAGATCGATGTTTTTCGGAGAGGAGGTAATCCGTCGGGGCATTCTATTACTCAGCGGTTGTCTTTTCTGCAAGCTGGATTTCAGATTGCCAGGGAGAACTTCTGGATTGGTGTTGGTACCGGGGATGTAGCCCGGGCATTTAAAACTTATTATGAGGAATCGGATAGCCAATTGCATGAAAAATACAGGCTCAGGGCACATAACCAGTACCTTACCTATTTTGTCACTTTTGGCTGTATTGGATTTTTCTGGTTTTTGGTTGCTCTGATCTGGCCGGTTTTCCTGGAGAAAAAATGGAAGGATTACCTGTTTGTTATATTTTTTATCATCGGACTGATGTCGATGATGAATGAAGATACACTGGAAACCCACACGGGGAATTCCTATTTTGCATTCTTTTATGCCTTGTTTCTTCTGGGTGTTTTGGGGAAGGGGCAACAGGATGCCACACGTTCCATTACAGACGATGAAGAACCAAAAAATGATGTGATCACATGACCCATCCACGGCTGGATTATGATTTTTATCGTCGCGATGTACTGGAGGTATGTCCCGGCCTGATCGGAAAGGTACTGGTCAGGGCCTTCCCGGACGGCACACAATTCCGCAGCAGGATAACTGAGGTGGAGGCTTACCGTGGCGAGGAAGACCTGGCGTGTCATGCCGCAAGAGGGAGGACCAACCGGACCGAAGTAATGTACCGGGAAGGTGGTTTGGTATACATATACCTGATATATGGAATGTACTGGATGCTGAATATTGTAGCGTCCGTTAAGGATAAGCCCCAGGCTGCGCTGGTCAGGGGATTGGAGGAAGTATCCGGGCCGGGGCGGCTGACAAAAAAGCTGGAGATCGACAGGTCATTTTACGGGCTTGATCTGGTAAGGTCAGATAAGCTCTGGATCGAAAATCATTCATTGAAAACACTGTACACTGCTACTCAAAGAATAGGTATTGATTATGCGGGAGAATGGAAAGATAAACCCTGGAGATTTGTCATTAGCTTGTAATTGTTTCCGGGGCACCCGGTACCAGTTAAAAAAGCTTAAATAAATAACCAGTTTCGGTATTTTTGATTTTCTTTGTCCCAAATTTTGAATTCTCTCGATATGAGTAAGTTTCGCCTCATCAACCTCATCACCGGCTGGATTCTTTTCCTGATAGCTTCTTTTGTTTATTTGTCGACCATTGAACCTACTTCCAGCTTCTGGGATTGCGGCGAGTTTATCGCGGCATCTTTTAAATTGGAGGTCGGGCATCCGCCGGGTGCACCCTTCTTTCTTCTTTTGGGCAGGTTGTTTTCATTATTTGCCGGTAGTGATGTGACACAGGTGGCGAAAATGATCAATGCATTATCGGCCTTAGTAAGCGCTTTAACAATATTGTTTCTTTTCTGGACGATTACACATCTTGCCAGGAAGATTCTCCCTTCCCGGGATGAAATGCCGTTGCGTGATCTCATCACGGTCATTGGCAGTGGTGTAGTTGGCGCCCTGGCCTATACCTTTTCGGATACTTTCTGGTTTTCTGCTGTTGAGGGCGAAGTGTACGCTATGTCCAGTTTATTTACTGCCGTGGTTTTCTGGGCGATCCTGAAATGGGAAAATGTGGCGGACCAGAAGCATGCTAACCGGTGGATCCTGCTTATTGCTTACCTGATGGGGTTATCCATCGGTGTGCACCTGCTGAACCTGCTTGCCATCCCGGCGATTATTTTCGTTTACTATTTTAAGAAATATAAAGTGACCAGAAAGGGTGTGATCTATTCCCTGATCTTATCTGTTGTTTTGCTGGCAGTCATGCTGTATATTGTTATACCGGGTATTATTAAACTGGCCACAGTTTTTGAGCTGATATTTGTGAACGGCATAGGACTGCCTTATAATTCGGGAGCAGTGTTCTTCGTATTCGCCCTGTTTGGGGGCTTTGCCTACCTGGTTTATTATTCAATAAAGAAGAAGAAAGTACTCCTGAATCAAATTGTTTTGGGACTGGCAGTTATCGTGATTGGTTATATGTCATATACCACCATATTGATCCGTTCCTCGGCCGATCCGCCTATGGACCAGAACAATCCTGAAAGCATTTTTTCATTGCTCTCCTATCTGAACCGGGAGCAGTATGGATCGAACCCATTATATCACGGAGAATACTATAATGCACCTTATGTAGGTTCCGAGCCTGGAAAAAAGGTTTATTCCAGGGTGGACGGGGAATATGAGGTGACTTACAGGAGGCCTAAGATCAAGTATGACGACAGATTCACAACGGTATTCCCGAGAATGTGGAGTCCTGAAGCGCATCATATTGAAGCTTACCAGAAATGGGGAAAGATAAAAGGCGTCCCGATAAATGTCAGGAACCGTTCGGGGGAAACTGAGGTAAGGAGAAAACCCACTTTTGGGGAAAACCTCAGGTTCTTTTTCCGGTACCAGGTCGGTTATATGTATTTGCGTTATTTCATGTGGAATTTTGCCGGACGGCAGAATGACCTTCAGGGTCACGGGGAATTTTTCAAGGGGAACTGGCTGAGCGGGATTAAGTTTATCGACGAGTCGCGGTTGGGTCCGCAGGACAGGATACCTGAATTTCTCGGGAAGAACCAGGCCAGGAATACCTATTATATGCTGCCCTTGCTGCTTGGATTGGCCGGGCTGGTTTTTCAATTCAGAAAGAAACAAAAGGATGCATGGGTTGTGTTGATGTTGTTTTTAATGACAGGACTTGCCATTGTGATTTACCTGAATCAGAATCCATTTCAACCGCGGGAGAGGGATTATGCTTACGCGGGTTCATTTTATGCATTTAGTATTTGGATTGGACTCGGGGTGATGGCATTGATCAATATCCTGCAGAAAAAGATCCCGGGAATTATTCCGGGGGTTGTGGTTACACTGGCTGCCTTGTATCTTGTTCCTGGTATAATGGCAAGGGAAAACTGGGATGATCATGACAGGTCGGGAAGATATACTGCGCGGGATTTTGCCTGGAATTATCTGCAATCATGCGAACCGAATGCCATCCTGTTTACCAATGGTGATAACGATACATTCCCTTTATGGTATATCCAGGAGGTGGAAGGTGTGCGTACGGATATCCGGGTTTGCAACCTGAGTTATCTGGGTGCGGAGTGGTATATCGATCAGATGGTTCGAAAGGCATATGAATCGGATCCTGTTCCTTTTGCCATGAATAAAGACCAGTACAGGATGGGGAAGAGAGATATTGTATACCTTATTCCGCATGCACAGATTGATTCCCATGTGGAATTGAAGGATGCAATGGAATTTGTGAGGAGTGAGGATCCCAGGACCAAAACATATGCTGGCATTCGGGACCGGATAGATTATATACCGGCTAAGAAGTTTAAACTAACTGTTGATAGTTGCAGAATAATGGAGACTGGGACGATCAGGGAAGAATTGGCAGATCAGATGGTGGGAGAATTGAAATGGCAGCTGGGAAGGGACAATATCAATAAGAATGGACTGATGGTGTATGACCTGGTTGAAAACAACGACTGGGAACAGCCCATATATTTTGCCGTTACGGTTTCCTCAGATCTTTATATGAATCTTCATGAGTATTTTCAGCTTCAGGGATTGGCGTACCGACTCGTCCCGATAAAACAGGAAATGGTTGCAGGTATGCGGGGGAGTCTGGATACAGAGATCATGTTCAACAATGTGATCAACAAATTCAGATGGGGTGGAGTTGAGGATTCAACGGTTTACCTGGATGAGAATAATTTGCGTATGCTGTCCAATATGAGGAACAATATGGGCAGGCTGGCCGGAGAGCTGGTGAAGGAGGGGGAAACAGATTCGGCAAGGATCGTTCTGGACCGGTGTATGGAGCTGTTTCCTCATGATCGGGTGGGCTTTAATTACTTTCTTTTGCCGGTTATTGAAAATTATTTTGCAATTGGTGATACTGAAAAAGCAACCCAACTCGTTATAAAACTGTCTGATGTAATAGAGGATGAATTAAGATATTTCCTCAGGACAGACAGGGAGTTGATGGTTGATCAGGAATTTGAGAAGCAGGTAAGGATGCATATTATGCAGGAATTGGTTAGATTTGCAGAGGAAAGCAACCAGGATGATTTAGCAACAAAACAGTTGGAATTATTTCAGGAATTAGTAAATTTGTATTCCCTTAGCGGATAATTTAGTAGCATATGTTTTTTGTAAGGACACCGGTATTATTGATGAAGATCTTCCCGGAGCTGATCTGGAGACTGAAGGGACAGCAGCGGGAGGATGATGATTGTGTTTATCTGACCTTTGATGATGGTCCTACTCCTGGCGTGACAACCTGGGTGTTGGATCAACTGCGCCAGTATGATGCCAAGGGTACTTTTTTCTGTCTTGGAAAGAACGTTGAGAAGCATCCTGGTCTTTACAGGCAGATTATCGATGAGGGTCATTCTGTGGGCAATCATACATACAGTCACCTGAAAGGCTGGCAGACAGACAATACCGAATACTATAATGATATTCAGCTGGCGAACAACCTGATGTCGTCGACCCTGTTCAGGCCGCCTTATGGTAGTTTAAGGACCTCCCAGATCAAATATATTTCTGAAGAGTACAATATTGTAATGTGGGATGTGTTGAGTCAGGATTACAGTCAGACCATCGCACCGCAAAAAGTATTATCCAATGTGCTGAGCTCGGTGAAGGGCGGATCGATCGTCGTTTTCCACGACTCCCTGAAAGCACAACCCAACCTGAGTTATACCTTGCCCCGCATGCTGAAAGAGCTGCATGGCAAATACGAGTTTCGAAAGATAGTGTAATAAGGCCCGATGGAAAGTCGGGCTTTCTTATTTTTTAACACTCCGGAACCACACAATCGCCAAGAATTCATTAGTTTTACCTAGCTAATTTTTCTAAATTTATGAAAGTACTGATCCTTGGCTCCGGGGGCCGGGAACATACGCTGGCCTGGAAATTGTCGCAGAGCCCATCCCAACCTGAACTGTTCATCGGACCGGGAAATGCCGGTACCTCCCAACTGGGTACAAACGTCGACCTCGCTGTCGGCGATTTCCCCCAAATCGGCAAGTTTGTCCTTGAGAATAAGATAGAT
>JADHVS010000148.1 GCA_016783865.1 Bacteroidales bacterium | reverse complement strand
GAGCTTCAGAAACAGGATGCGGTTGATCCACGTAATGACCAGCTCCAGCGCGACATTAAACAGCCGTTCTTCCTCATTCTCCCCAAACTGCGATGGATTTGCCAATCGAGAGATTTTATCATGACTCTCTAATTGCACGATAATATTTTCGAGAAGCGCTCCTGGATCCCGTTTCGCGTTTTGCGTTTCGCGTTTCGTGTTCCGCGTCTCTTGTTCCGAATTTCGAATTTCGAATTTCGAATTTCCTTTTCTACCAATAACCTTCTTACTCCCCTGCTTCGTCTCAGCCAATCCAATAATGTGCAGCAGTTCGGCATAAAAGCCTCTATCCAGCGTGTTGCTGTCGTTGGCAAAGGGAAGCTTTAACAAGTGTTCCGGGGAGAGAACCTTTAGTAGCGCGATCAGCTTCGTGTCATCCGTGCGGTTTGTGTTGCGAAGCGGTTTTTCGTAGTTCCGTAAGTTGAAATGAGTAAATGAAAATGGTGAGTGGTGAGCAGTGAGCGGTGAGTGGTTTTTTGGGATTGCATACTGAGGACTGTGGACTGAAGACTCGTCCGCCTGTCCGCTTGCCCGCTTGTCCGCCAGCAAAGGAGCTGCAATCTCCTTATAAAAGAACTCCGTCCCGGTTCCCGAAAGTCGCCCCTCTTCAAAATCCTTGAATTTCTTCAGCAACTTCTTGTCCTGTGCAAACAATTTCTCAAACAATGTAGCGTCGAAGATGTGCCATTCGTAGATGTTAGTAACGATGATGTGTTTGATACCCAGGTTCTTCCCGGTGATGCGTTCGCGGAGGTAGTAGAGGATCAGCTCGTGGAATGCTTTGGCGTTGAGATTCTCCGGGGTGATCATCTCCGTCTTGTTGGAAGGCTTTTTCACCTCGATTAACACCCTGGCTGCACTTTTGGCATCGATGCCGGCATGGATCACCAGGTCGGTACGTCCTTTGGTGTTGATGAAGAACTTCGGGGCAAAGCCGGTTCCTTTCAGAAAAGTGATCACGAGGTTTTTGTGGTGCTCCTCCGATTCGGCTTCGTTAATGTTGTCCAGCAGGGTGGTCAGTCCGGTTTTAAACCGTTCCATCTCCCCACGGGTTGGTTTCAACTTCAGATAAGCTTTATTTAAGGATTTGCGCGGTGGAAGAGCGACAACTGTCATGAGGATGAATGGGTGAGTAAATGTATGGAAATAATTCTTATATATGAATGAATGGAGAGAGAAAATATTGCACCACATCGTGCAGCTTACCGATCTCATGCAAGGCTTCATGTGGCGAGGTGTGGATGGTGATCAGCCCAAAGAAAAAAGAGCCCTCCCTGGCACGAAAATGGGCCAGGTAGGGCTCCCGAACGAAATCATCGCCTGCCGTGTCGGGGAAGACCACCGGCTGGTGGAGCAGAACCGCTTTGCACGTGTCGAAGTAAAAAGCATACCGCTCCTGAAAGGTCTGATCATCGTATTGCAGACCCGTACGGACACTGCAGGCGAAAGCATACCCAAACCGGTGGTTGTCGTTGATGATGCCGGGAAACGTTCCCGGCACCGTATTCGTTTTAATAGCAAACATCACCCTTGTTCTGTTGGTCTCTCCCTGAATATCGTACTTCTTCATCCAAATAAAAACCGCTCCGGGGTCATGAGGCAGTTTTACGTGTTTTCTTCAATCCCACTACTTCGATGTTTTGAATCACCTCCCGGGAAGTATGAAAGAGCGTCATGGTAACCGGGAAATCACGTCCGGTAACCGGACAGCAGAAAAAGCGAACCAGCCTGTCTTGCTTCTTCAGCTTCTTTATTTCAGCGCTATTAATCTTATACAAGAGTGGGATCCTCAACACCTTTACCAGATATACATGATAATTATGGCAAAAGGGACAATTGTGGATATGAAGCGTCTCAATTTCCGCCGGATGATTGTACCGGTATTCAGAGGTATTGATACCGGAGATTTTCAGGATTCTGTCACAATGTTTCATTACAGGTAAAAATTTTTCTGTAAATCTACAATGTTTCAAAGCCCTTGTCAATTGCGGAAACCCGTAAATTTAGACTGCGGAAACCCGGAATAAAAAAGGGGGTGCAAAAAACCCATCTTGCTGATTTTCAGGACATGCGTCTTTGCAATCTGTACGCCAATCCGGACGCCACGTAAAGTTGGAAAATGACGGATTAGTGGGAAAATGAACATGAATGAACAAGATTGACGATTCATTTATATGTGTGGCGTGTAAATGTATTTATAAAAGTTCCCGTAAGATGCTAATATATATGGAATTGAATGTTTTTCCCCGAAATGAAATTTACGGTTTTCCGCTATTGTTTTTTTATCAGAGCTCCGTTAATTTTACTAAATATTACTGTCAACTTCCTGTTCATTCAACTTTCCATACTTTACTTTAACTGAAAACAGGGTATCGGGATGAATAATGTTGGTAAAAAAGATCTTTTCTTTATGGGGAGCGATTTCTCAATCAACGCTGAATACTTAGATCATTTCATTCAGAGTAGTAAGACAATCTTATATGTTTATAAAATTGAAGATGGGAATCCGTATCTGGTGTGGGTTACGTCAAATGTTGAGCCGTTGTTAGGTTATTCCGGTACGGCAGTAAGGATGCCCTCCTGGTGGGCAGACCATGTTCATCCGGAGGATAAGGATCAACTTCTTCTTACTGTTTTCAAGTTTCCTGATCACGATGAAATTACGTATGAATATAGATTTCGATGTAAAGATGGAAGTTATATCCGGATCTCTGATTCACAAAAAGCAAAACGTGACGATAAGAAAAACCTGGTCGAAATTTATAGTTCCTGGACAAATATTACACTTCTGAAAGAATCTGAAAAAAGTTGGTTCCCCTATGAGGAGCCATTCAGAAATGTCGTAGAGCATATTCAGGAAGCCTTGGCAATTGATGATAAGGAGGGGAATATCATAGTTGCGAATGACCGTTTCCGGGAGCTTTTCAAATTGAAGGAAAAAGACCTTTCTAAATTTAGATTTGAGCATCTTGTTGCAACAGAGTGGAGAGATTCATTTAAACAACGGCATATTCGACGAATGAAAGGCGAAATCCCGGAGACCTGTTATGAAATAGAGGCTTATACGGCAGATAATCAAAAACTATGGGTCGATATCTCTGTCATTCCCCTCTTTAAAGACAATGAAATTATTGGCTCTCAGGCAATCATTCGTGATATCACTGACCGGAAAAAAATGGAGGAAGAACTATGTCAGGCAAAAAAGAAAGCGGAGGAGAGTGACCGGTTAAAATCCGCATTCCTGCATAACATTTCTCACGAGATCAGAACTCCTTTAAATGGGATCCTGGGCTTTGCCGAATTGCTGATGTACGAGGATAGTACCCTGAAAGAAAAAGACACCTATATTTCGACCATAAGGAAAAGCGGAAAAGAATTGCTCTCGGTGTTAAATGATATTATCAATATCGCCAAAATTCATACCGGGCAAGCAACATCATCATCCGATGAAGTCAATGTCAAGGAGTTACTTAAAGAAGTTTTTGACGCTTTTCAAGAAGATATCGAGGCCAGGGGATTAACTTTTTCATATTCCTATAAACTATCTGATCCAAACTTAACGATCAATACGGATAAACTAAATGTATCTCAGGTTCTCACCTGCCTGCTGGATAACGCCAGGAAATTTACACACGCAGGCTCCATAGAGGTGGGCTGTTCTGAAGAGGGTACGTTTCTCATGTTTTATATTCAAGACTCCGGAATTGGAATTGAGAAAGAGAGATTCGCCAATATCTTCGAACGATTTCAATACATGGATGAGAGTTCCGATCAGTTTTACAGAGGCGCCGGTTTGGGCTTGTCGATATCAAAGGCCTACACTGAATTTCTTGGCGGCAGTATCTGGCTGGAATCTGAGGTTGGGAAAGGCAGTACGTTCTATTTTACGATACCGCTCAAACTTGTCGAAACTCCGGCGGAGGAGTTTCAGGAATTTGCACCGGTACAATCTCACTTCGGAACATCTACAATTCTGATTGCCGAAGATGAAGAGACAAATTTCTTTTATTTAAAGCTTATCCTGAGTAAATACGGGTACCATATTATTCATGCCAGAGATGGTCGTGAAGCGGTAGAATTCTGCAAGAATAATCCGGCAATTGACCTTGTTTTAATGGATTTAAAGATGCCCATCATGAATGGCTATGAAGCAACAGGGCTGATCCATCAAATGCGTCCGGATTTACCTATTATTGCTCAAACAGCATACACCCTTGATGAGTCGAATGAAAAGGCGTTGAAACAAGGTTGCGTTGCGGTTATTTCCAAACCATTGAATAAAGACAAATTGATCTACCTGGTTCGCAACTACTTATCAGGAAATAAATCTTAACGTTATTCCTGAATTGCTCTTTTAAATTAACCTCAACAATAACGAACTGCCTTGACGGATTTGGGCTCATTCCACCACCACCTTCTCCACCCCAATCACTTTTTCCCCGTCGGTCACTTTGAGCAGGTAGATGCCTGGGTTTAAGGGAGAGACATCAACGATGGCTTTTCCCTGACCGGCAGGTATGCGTTTGGTGAGCTGCAGGCGGCCAGTAAGGTCGAATAGTTGGATCTCGGTACTACCCGTGTTATCCGGAAGTTCCACCGTAAAATTACCCGAGGCGGGATTAGGGTATGCGCAGAACACAAAACCCTCGTCCTGCTTGGGAGATGTGCTTGTAATTACATAGCATGACGTATAGGAAGGGTTTTGATATAGTAAAATATCATTTTCACTGAAGCAGAGCAAGGAGAATCCGTCACCACCAACCATTCCATCCCAGTTATGGAGCATACCACTTTTACTACCTGTGCTATCGATCCATTGTTCCACCTCAGTAAAGTTGTTTTCTTCCCGGATGCTCAAATGCCATTGCTTTCGAAATGTATCGCCGATTTGAAAACTATCCATGGCCGTTACATGATATATCATGTCGACAAACTGGTTTTGAGCAAAATCGTACAATCCTGAAACAACCACAGAATCCTCGATCCCCAGGTCGAGATCATACAACATCTTTTCAGTTTCCGATGCACTTGTCCGGTAAAATATCCTCTTCTCATTATCTTCTCGGATATATCCATAAAAGGACCAACTCATAGGACTCTCTTCAAGAGAACGTTCAACACGCTTATATTGAAATGCATTAATAACTGTATCACTTGTGAACCGAAGATGCTCGGTTGCAAGGGTCATTGTTGAGTAATTAAATAACACGTTACTCCAAGATTTCTCTGAAGTAACAATTGATTGGGATTGACCCATAATCGTAATAACAATAAAAAGAAAAAGTCCGGTATATGCTTTCATTTTATGTTTTGTGTTTAGTTAATAATCACCTTTTTTGATGTAATCTCTTGATTGCTAATAAGAAGTCTAACGATATATAGTCCCGGTTTCCAGTTTGTCGCATGCACAATAATGGATGTATTTCCATCCGGGATATCCAAGCTATAGACAAAACGCCCAAAGGAATCAAAGACTTCAATGTGTAAATTCTTCGGAAAAGTATACTTCGCTGTTTGGATTTGTACCTCCGGTGTTGAGTATTCGCTAAGCCAAACCTCTGGCAATGAAATGGTCACCTTTTCCCTGGCTGGATTGGGAATGATTTTCAGGCTGTTTCTGTCCGGATCTTCGAATACATCCTCCAATCCGACAATAATATCACAATCCGGGTCAATTGTATCCGATACAATAGATAAATTCGGACATAACGAGTCGTAGGTTAATACTCTAGGATCCATGGTATCATATTCCAGATTATAGTCCATTTTAAACAAGTACATATCACATTTAGCCGGAATACCGTTCCAAAAGGTAGCTGTCATTAACGCTTTGCTATTAGAAGTAAGGATCGTCTTTGTCACGACATTCCCATCCGGATCATATTTAAGGACCGTTTCGTTTAGTACCTGCCCGCTGGTATCCATGATATAGGCGGTGGCATAGGCCGAATCAAAACCGGCAACAAATCCACCGGTCACTAGCATAGTGTCAGGAGAGATGAAGTCCACAGTTGAACAGGTTCCTCCCCAGTACATCGGAGCCCAGAGGTTCATCCAATTTAGTCCATTTCCGTTTGAATCAAATTTCACCAATGCACCTGGTGAGGAATGAAGAATGGAATCATAATAGTTCTTGGATGTCACAAAATAATTGCCATTTATATCTTCAGCTACCCTATATGCCAATCCGTAGTATATATTTTTATCATATTGAAATGCTTTGGCGAACAATTCTTCACCATTTTTATCCGACTTAATCAATAAAGGTTCTCCCCACCAAAGTCCAGAACCAATAGGCCATTCAACTGTTGTGGTTCCCGATACAATATATGAACTATCACTGGCAATAATCAAATCAAAGCCCCATGAATGAGCCAGTTCCGGGTTGTTAGTACAATACACTTTTTGCCAAAGAAGATCTCCATCATGGTTCAGACAAAACAACCAAACTCGCTTGTATGCATTATCGTACCCAAAATAATTGATCTGTGCCACATATTTTCCATCTGATAACTGAATGATTCTTACACCACTATCAAGATCATCTGGCACAGAGTATATCTTACACCATTCTGTATTCCCACACGCATCCAACTTAACAATAAAGGCATCACCATATTCATCCAGTTTCATTGTCGTACCAATCATGATCAACCCTCCATCACTCGTCATATAAGAATCATTCAAACTTAAAAAATACGAGGAACTCCCAACTCTTTTCTCCCAAAGCATGTTCCCATTAACGTCAGTTTTCAATAATATTCCCATAATTTTTAGACCGGTAGATGAAATCATATTCCCTGTTATTAAATACCCTTGGTCATAAGTTTCATCCACGTCATCGCCACCAGTTGAGAGATTTCCTCCGTAGATTTTTGGCCAGATCTGCGCTGTATCAGGAGGAGAGAAACCAGCAAAATATGGAGCTGAAGAATATAAACTCAGATAATCCTCCGAATCTCCTGGAGTTTTAAAACCTGAAAATATTGCGAATATGAGAAAAAGGCTAATTTGTCTAATATAGTTTCTCATCTATTTGGATAAGTTTAATTAATTGAGAGTGGGACATCCCACTCCCAATTATAATGACTATTGTTTTTCAATTTTTGTGACCGCAATAACCTTATCTCCTTCTAAAAGCTGAACAATATAGAAGCCATTTGCAAGTTCACTAACTGAGATAACGGTTTGATCATCCTTATTATATATATTATAACTGAGGATATTTTTCCCGGTTATATCAATAACTCAAGTTTCGGGGTTAAAAAATCGAATAATAAACCCATAAATATATGTTAATAAAATGCTCATAACTTCCTGGTAAAAGAAGTGGAGAAATCTTTGTATCTGGTTATATTTGAATTAGATACAAACAAACAAAACCAACAAAGATGACTCCACAATCCAAATTTACAAAAAATGTTCATGAGCTCAGCGCATTTTTAAAAAATGATGAACAAAAAGAGTATTACATCTTGGAAAACTCTTCGAAAGTCTTAAATCCAGAGGGATTTCCTTTGGTGAAGCCATGCTGAAATTGATCCTTATGACAGTTAGCCAAATGACCATATTCCGTTGTGTTACCATTGAAGCAGAGCATGCTGAGAGTGGGAAAGATTCGTATTATGGCATCAAGAATAATTCGCTGACCAACTGGAGAGCTATCGTTATGGCCATGTTTTTTCGTTTTGAGGTATTGAAGCAACGATCTGAAACCACTGTAAAAGAAGGCATAAGATGTTTTATTGCAGATGATACAGCCATGCAAAAACGGGGTAAAACCATAGAAGGAATCAGCCGGATTTGGGATCATGTATTTCATCGTTCAATCCTTGGATTTAAAGGTTTATTTCTGGCATACTGGGACAGTGTAAACTTGATTCCTATTGATTTTTCTCTACATAATGAGAAAGGGAAAAACACGAAAAAACCATTTGGATTTACTCCAAAAGCTCTTAAAGCCAGGTACCATAAGGATCGTCCAAAAACTTCTCCCGGATCCCAACGCATCAAAGAACTTGAGATATCGAAGATCACTTCCTTGATAAACATGATAGAAAGAGCGCTAAAACTTGGGATTAAAGCGGAGTATCTATTGGTAGACAGCTGGTTTATGTGTGAAGAATTGATTCGTACCATTTTTGATAAACCCGGTATGTTTATTCTTGGAATGTTCAAATTTGGGAAGGCAAAATATGATCTGAATGAAAAACAATATAGCGCAAAACAATTGCTTCAGCGTTGTAAAAGGACCATGAAAGTAAAGCGTTCAAGAAAAATCAAAGCGCATTACTATGTGGTAAACGTAGGCTATAAAGGAATGCAAGTCCGGCTTTTCCTTTCCCGGTATCCAAATCAAACTTCCTGGAATTTACTATTGACCGATAACATGTATCTTTCATTTGATGAAGCGATTAAGATTTACCAGATACGTTGGGGTATTGAAGTCTTTTTTTAAAGAAGCAAAGCAATATCTAAGGCTGGGCAAATGCCAGTCGAATGATTTTGATGCTCAAATTGCTGATATCTCCATCATTATGATTACATACATGATGCTGGGACTTAAAAAACGATTCCAAGCGTACGATACTATCGGAGGGGCATTCCGGGATGTCCAATATGAACTGATTGAATATACATTGGCTGAGAAACTTTTTGGGCTGTTTATCGAACTGGTATCTTCGATTCTTTCCAGGTTTGAAATCGATCCTGAGCATTTCATGCAGGTTATGATGGAAGACGATCTTTTCAGCGAAACAATAATTGAAATCCTTGCGAAAGAAATTGATGTGAAAAACACCAGAAAAGCAGCATGAATAGTGATTTTTCAGCCATCTAATTTAACCCCGAAACTTGAGTAAAAAATGAATGATTATCTCTTTGGCTGGCAGAACCGTGAGAACATTGATTGAAAAAAGATTTTCAGCATTTTATAATTACCTTTGCCTTTACCTCCTTTCTTTCATTAGTAATCCGAGTTTACGCAGGTTTGAATTGCTTTCTGACCCGAAAGGAGGTTCATTCTTCTTTCAATGGGTTCTCCTCTTCAATCCACACATCCACATACACATGATCGTCCGACTGAACCAGCACACCCCATGTGCGTTCGTCAATTTCAACCGAAAGGGTCTCCTCGCAGTTCACCGTATAGGGACCCAGAACGTCCCGTTTGTCCAGACTATAAACCAACGCTGATGCCTCGCAGGAGGATTTGCCGGAACTTCTCTTGACCGTAGTTTTCAATAGTCTCTTCCCCTTACTTGATCCGGCTTCCTGTGTGCCCTGAAGTTCTTCCTGAAAATCTTCCACTCCATTGACCAGCACATTATAGGAGGGAATGGGATTTTGTGCCTGCATGATGCAGGATAATCCAATACTGAAAAAAAATAACAAAATCGGTTTTAGCTTTTTCATGATCTGAAAATTTAATGAAATGATGTTTGACAGGATAAAGCTAAACCATGCGATATTACTTGTCAATAGCGGAAACCCGTAAATTCACACTGCGGAAACCCGTAATAAAAATGGCTCGTAGAGAACACTCTATTTTGTGTATCAATGTGTTAAAAAACGGAAATGGCGTGCAAAATGCACGCCACCATCAGAGGAGTTTTGGCGGATTTTGTCCCGATGAGGAGGGGAAGGTAATTAAATAAGAGGTAATTTTATGGCAAAATAAGGATGTAACCTGTTCAAACAAGCCGGTTGACCGATACCAGCCTGATCAGTTCGGCATTGTTTTTCACCTCCAGCTTATGACGGAGATTCTTCAGGCTTTTTTCCACGGTAGAGAGGCTGATGCCAAGACGCCCGGCCATCTCCTGCTGAGGAATTCCTTCAATGAGGAGTTTGAGTAAATCGTGCTGATGATGGGAAAGGCTGTTTGATAATCCAACCGACTTCGAGGTAAATCCCCTGTCATCATGATACGTTTCAACCGCAATGGAGAAAACGGCTTTCCCTTGCATCACCTGCTCCAACGCCAATTTGATCTCAGCTCTGGAGGCCGTTTTGATGAGGTATCCCATGGCGCCGGCCTCCATCATCCTGCGCTGCCAGATGGTGGATTCTTCGGAGGTCAAAACCACCACAGGTTTCCCCGGGAATTTTTCATGGAGCATCTTTATATTCCGGACCGGATCTGTGTTCTGAAGCCACAGATCAAGTAAAAACAGATCGGTCTTTGAAGGATCGGCCATTTCCAACGTCTCTTCAAGTTTCGTAGAAGAGCCACTCACTTCAATCCCGTCCCGGGAAGGACGGAAGAGGCTCCGGAGCCCGGCGGAGGTGACAAAATGGTCTTCAATTGCGAAAATCCTGATCATGGCATTTCCTCTCAGATTAACGTCAGGGTTGCTCAAGAGGGCGCCAGGCTATATGGGAACCGATATTTCCCAGAAGGTTCCTGCATCCGGTCCCGTGGCGAGATCTGCCTGCCCACCTAAAAAATTAACACGTTCAAAGATAATGGATAATCCAATCCCCTGCTGCATTTGTTTCTCCTTTTCGAAACCGGGCCCTTCATCGGAATAGAACAACTCCAGCAAGTCCCCCTTCTTTTCAATTGAAATGAGGATCAGGCTCTCGCGGGCATATCTCCCTGCATTTGTCAGTAATTCCTGGACGATCCTGAATAGATGAGCGGAGGTTTCGGCGGAAAGGACAGGGATGGAAGCGGACATTTGCAGGGTAATCTTCATGTCCAGCGTATTCCTGTAATTATCACACAGATCAGCTATGAGCTCGGGAAAGGAGAGCTGCTCCCCACGGATTCGCGTCAGCCTGTGGGAGATTTTCCGGATCCCATCGCCAATTTCCCTGATCCGCTGATGCAACTGCTTCATCTGATCCTCATCTGAAAAGTCTGTCCGCTCCAGCTCCCCGGTGATCCCCAGTACGATTTGCCCGGTCAGGTCATGCAGATCCCGGCCCAGCCGTTGCTTCTCCCTCTCTTCCAGGGCAATGATCCGCCGGGCCGA
>JADHVS010000147.1 GCA_016783865.1 Bacteroidales bacterium | reverse complement strand
GTTTTGATCTTCATCTTTTCCATCTGACCCAGGGTAAGCCTTCCGGATTTCGGATACCTGACCCAGATCCGAAGCTCATCCCTTCCTTCCTGCAACCGCTGGGCCTGGCCGCCATAAAATCCCTGGCGCACCTGCCGGGCGATAGAACTTTCGTCCAGGCCAAGAAAATAGGCCTTCGGTTTCAGTTTCAGCCTGATCTCCTGTTTCCCTAAAGCTACATTTTCGTTGATGTCTTTCAAAGCAGGTAACTCGGTAAGCCTGCCCATCAGAAAATCTTTTGCTTCTTCAAGTTCTTTTAAGTTTTTTGACATTAATCCTATGGAGATCGGGGCTCCCCAGCGGTTTCTTCCACCCACGGTATATTTCAATGCTTCAGGAACAGGACCTATCTTCTCACGGACCCTGTTGGCAATGTCAGTACCGGACAGGGGTAATCCTTCCAGGTCGATCGGATACACACCTAGGCTGCCACAGTGGGAACCCGATTCGTTCCTGTCAAAGGCAGATCCCAGGGTGGTTCGTACCCGTTCAATCAGGTTTGTGTCCAGACCCAGTTCTGCAGTCATTTCTTCATCCACTTCCCATACAGCATCCTCGAAACGATGCAGGAACTCAAGGGTCTGTTTTTCACCATCTCCGGGAGTAAAGGCCACATTCAGCTCAAACCGGTCGAAATCGACCATCGGGAAAAAAGTATTCTTGATATGGCCCCCAAAATATAATCCGGCTGTGATCAGGAAAAGGGCTATGGGTATCCCGATCACTGCATGCCGCCATCTGACCAGCCAGACTAGCACATGGTGATACACATTTTCACGCAGCCATACCATGAATCCGTCAAGAAATCTTTTTATTCCCGTTTTCCTACCCTGCAACCTTGTCCGGTTGAGCACACGGGGATTGGAGAGGTGGGCCGGCAGGATAAGAAATGCTTCAAACAGGGAGAAAATCAGGCTCGCAATGACCACGATGGCCATGTGCATCATGAATTCCATCCGGGTCCCGGTAAGGAACAGCAGGGGTATGAATGCCACTATGGTGGTGGTCACAGAGGTAAGTACTGCAGGCAAGACTTCCATGGTGCCGTCAACTGCGGCACGCATCGGTGTCTTTCCCCTCTCAAAATGGAGAAAGATATTTTCTGCGATCACAATGCCATCGTCGACCAGGATACCGATCACCAGTATCATGCCGAATAACGACATCATATTGATCGTTACCCCATACAGAAAGGCAAAGATGAACATGCCCAGGAAACTGAAGGGGATCCCCCAGGATACCCATAAGGAAAGCCGCACATTGAGGAACATAGACAAAGCAATGATTACCAGGATAAGTCCCAGCATACCATTGTTAGTCAGAAGTTTCAGCCGGCTCTGCAGGATATCCAGGTATGCCCTCGACATTTCAAGTTTTACACCGGGATTCCTGGCATTGAAATCCTCCAGGTATTCCCTGGCAAATTGTGTCATCTCATCCAGGTCCTCCTCGGGAAGCTTTTCAACCCTGATATATACCGATTCCTTACCGTTGATCCATGATTTCTGTGTTTCATCTGCAAATTTCTTTTTTACTTCGGCAATATCACGGATGCGTAAAAAGCTTCCGTCAGGTTGTCCCATTAAAACAATGCTTCCTATTTTATTCGGATCTGTACTCCTGGACCTCAACCTGATAAGGAGTTCTTCATCATCTGATTTGATCTGGCCGCCGGACACATCCTGGTTGTTTAGCTGGATGGCCTGGATGATGTCATCAAATGTCAGGTTGTAACGCAGGAGCTGGTCTTCATCCACCTCAACCGAAATCTCAGGCGTTGGATAACCAGAAAGGTCGATCTGGCTCATCACCCCTGAGTTGAAAAAATCTTCTTCGATCCGCTGGGCATATTCTTTCAGGGTCATCAGGTCCATTTCTACTCCCTCGGCCGGTTTCAGGTCCATGAAAAGGGCAGGGGCCCGGGAACGCTGTTTGGACACAATGGGCCTTTCGGCTGCAGAAGGAAGGGATGAAATGCCGTCAACGGCATTCTTGACCTCCATAAGGATCTCATTGATTGGATACTCACCGGTCGTTTCAATCATGACGGATGAGCGGTTTTCAACAGAAGTGGAGTTGATCTCTTTTATGCCTATTAATCCCCGGATAGCTTCCTCAATCCTTGAGGTCACTCCTTCCTCCATCTCCACAGGGGAAGCCCCGGGATAAAAGACAGATACTGTGATGAACCTGCTTTCTGTTTCCGGGAAGAATGACTTTTTCATTGAAAGAAAGCTGGCCACACCGGCCAGGACCACAAAAGCAATGATCAGGTTGGCATAAATGGGATACTCTACAAAACGCTCTATGATTTTTCTCATAACCTGCTATTGCTGTGATTGTTTTTTCTGTCCACCCTGATCCGGAGGATCACCCTGGCCCTGGATTATCACCTGGGTCCCTTCCTGCACATTGATGAGTGGCTGCATCACCAGCACAGCTCCTTCTTCCAGTCCGTCAAAGAGGAGAGTTGTTTCGTTTTCCTTAACGATGTTTATGGTTCTCTTCTGTAGCCTGCCATCCACTATAATAAAAACTTCATTGGTGTTAAAACTGACATTTCGTGGAACTTCCATCGTATTATCCACCGGGTGGCCGGGAAATTCAGCCCTGGGGTATTCACCGACCAGCAGGGGTATGCGCTGGTGGTTTTTCACACGAACGAAAATGATCTGTGACTGCGTATTGGGATCAACAAACTGGCTCTTCCTGATTACCTCACCTGTCCAGGTGAAATCTTCCCTGTCGGAACGGATAGTGACCAGATCACCGATTTTTACCCAGTCGGCATCAAATCTTTCCAGCGGTACTTCCAGCTCCAGCAGGTCTGTACGGATAGCATGTGCAACCCGTCCACCCGTATTGGTATATGCACCGGCCTCCATATAAACCATGTCGTAGGTTCCGTCAAAGGGTGCCCTTACCGTATGCCGGCTTAACTGCAATTCATCTTTCTGGATATTATAGTATTCGCTCAGGATATTCCGGCTGGCGAGGAAAATGCGCAGCTTTTCATCGTTTGTTTCAGGGAATGGGGGCAATTTTTTTTGCAGGTCGATTGCGTTAAAAAAGGTATTGAACAGGTCACCATGTTGCGGGAAATCAATGGCAATATCAGGCAACAGGTTGGCCAGGCTGTTCAGGAACTGGCTCTTGCGTGCCTGAAGTGCAAGGACTGCCTCGTCCGGGTATATTGTAAAAAGAACGGTTCCCCTTTTAAACAGTTCTCCTCTTTTGAGCGGAACTTCTCCCTCAATGATTTTCCCCGCTGCTTCTGCAACAACATCAATCTCTGAAATAGAGGACACCCTGCCGGGTGCCGAAACAGGCGAGATGACTGTCTGATATTTTACTGTATCTGCCTTGACATATCTTTTGGCTTCCATGGGTGGACGCATGGCAGGATCCTCTTTTTGTGCGATGAGGAACCGCATGAGTCCGTAAGCCAGTCCAATAATAAATATCAGGGTAAAGATGATGACAATCCGGCGGTCGATTTTTTTCATGGTTGATTTTACCTGAATACCTGTAACATGTAGAAATTAAAGGTACAATTATCAAATGTTATTTGGAGCGCAAAGATAAAATGTATTTTTATTAGATGTTATAAAAATGAAAAAGTTTAACAGGCTTTTAAATATTTTACGATCCGGGCATTATTGAAGCTCCCCGCCCCGCGTGTCCCGATTGCTCGGGGAGTACCCGGGGGGATTTCGCTCGCAGGATTCAAAGCTAATTTAGTTTTAAAATCAAAATTCAATAACCCGGTTAACTAAACAAATTCTAATTTAGCAATTCATAATCCAGAATATTTATGAGATTAAAAAATCTTTTCCCAACCACACTTATACTGTTTTTTTTATGTAATCATGCCTTTTCTCAGGAAATTTTGTGGGAAAAGAGAGGCGTTGCCAAAGGTGGATTTGCACAAATCGACTGGAGCAGCAGTGGAGATTACATCGTTACAAGGTCGTTTTATTCCGAAGAACAGCAGGTTAGTTTCTGGGATGGAACCGATGGAGATGAACTGAAAACCCTTCCGGGAGAATATAATAAGTACTTCCTTCACCCCTCTGAGGATTTAATGCTGCTTCAGCCGTATACCAGCTATGATGATGGTTTGCAGTTGGTTGAGATACCCTCCGGAAAATTGAAATCCACCTTTCCTTATGCCTATACTATTTCCTTTTCTCAGGATGGGGGGCGAATAGTTACCATAGATACATGGATGGAACAGGCCTATGTGTGGGATATATACGGCGGAACCAAATTGGATTCCCTTCCCTGGACTGCCGAAGGTTCTGTATCCGGAATTTACTCCCTGAAGGAAAACAAATTTCTTGTTCTTACAGATAATGGAGAGGATGGGAATTCGATTTACCTGCTGGACTGGCCGGCCCGCGCATCAGGGGAAATTGCTGGTTTTGAGATGAAAGATGCACGGGTGTTTTTTAGCGATGACCAGTCACAGACAGTCATCATGACAACTTCCGACTGGAGCAGCACAGACAGGAAGGAGCAATTCCACGTATTTGAAACCAACACATGGTCAGAAACCTTTACCTGGGATCATACAGGGAAAACAGAATTTGTGGTTCAGAACAGCGACGGCTCGGTCATCATTACCATCGACTGGCTTGGATATGTGCTTTTGCACAAACGAAATGAGCTCTCCGGATTCATTGAATTTGAGGCAGATAAATGGTATAATGTAAATGCCATCTTACACATCCCGGGAGGTAATTATTTTTTTGCCGTGGCCGATTACCGCATCTTTCTGTATCATCCGGATTACGGGAATATGGGTGACGGCATAACACCGGCCGGCTGGTTCAGGTTGTATGACGCAGGTCTGAACAATAAAAATGAGGCCGTTGTCGGCCTGACCCGCGAAAATGAGAAAACCGATTTTCTCTGCTTAAATATTGATCCCGAAAGCATGATGCGTGAGGAACTTACTACCCCGGATATTTCTGACGGTTCAGTTCTCCAGGCAGGGCATTCATCACCCATTTCCGACCTGGCTTTTCATCCGTTTAAAAACTGGCTCTTCAGCGGGGATAGAAAGGGCAACCTGGTGACCTGGGACCTGGCCACAGGCAAGGAGCTGTACCGGACCCAGACCTCCCAGTCGGATGATATCTACGGCGATGATGACATGGAAGTGAATATGGATATCAATTCGGATAATGGACTGATCGCCATAGCCAATTCAAACAGGACGGGTATCCGCATATTCGATCCGGTAACCCAGGAAATTATTTATAATGTTCCCACAAAAAATATCCCGTATGAGTTATCCTTCTCAGCCGATGGCCGGTTCCTGATCTATAAAAGCGGCAGCACCGAACTGATGATCCTCAAATGGACACCGGATGGCCCTGAAATATATATGAACCTGAAAGCCCCCGGTGGAATCTGGCGGATTGTCCCGATGAAAGGATCAGAAATGGCACTGGGTGGAAGCTCGACTATTTCTATTATAGATGTTGAATCGGGCGAAACTCTGAATTCCTGTGAAATAGAATCTTCCGGCATGGTATCTCTCTCAGTTCACCCGACTCAACCCCTCATTTTTTCAGTTGATGTAAATTCTCATGGAGTCATCTGGAATTACGAAACAGGTTCGGTCAAATCCTATTACAAGGCTGAATATCCCATGGGATTTGGTATCAATGAAAATGGTGATCTGGCGGCATGCCTTACTATCGATTATTCAAGGTTTACCAACGGCAACGGATCATTCATAGCCTCAGGCAACTGGGATACCACCATAAACGGATCGCCACGGTATACCCTCACGGAATGGGACCTGAACGATCCCGATAACATATCCTTTTACAACAGCAGATCACATTCTGCCATCATTACCGCCCTGGAGACCAGCCAGGATAACTCGTTTTCTGCCACAGGAAATGATGAAGGATCCATTGTGGTGTGGGATAATGATTTGAAAAGAGAGATCAGGCCCCTGCGCGGCTACGTTGAGGAAATTGAAGATTATACCCTGTCAGATGACGGAACCCTGTTGGCCATCAGTTCCAGGTATGAGATGGATGGCTGGTCCACACAATACCCGGTCAGGATATTTGATATGCGTACCGGGAAGGTGATCAACAGGCTCAACGGACTGGAATCAGGAAATGAAACGATGTCGTTCAGCCAGGACAAACGACACCTTGGTTCCGGATTCCTTTACGATACAAGGGTTTATGACCTGCGGGAAGACCGGCTGGTGAGCTCATTTGAGGATCCTGATTATTCCATGGTCCGGTGGATATCCTGGAAAAACAACATATTCAGCTTGTTGCGTTCGACAGGCGACAGAGACAAGGATGACCTGCAGAAAGTTGAAATAAAATCATATGATCTGTTAAGCGGGAAGGAATTGTCTTCATTCAGGAGTAAAATCTCCATTGAGATGAACTATGCAAACCTGACCCGCCAGGTTATCAGTCCGGATGAAAAGTATATTCTTTTCGAAACGGGGTATGACCGGTTATCGGTATACCAACTCGTGACCGGGAAATTGGTTTCACAGATACAGGAACCATTTTACAGCTATATTTTAAATAATGATAATGTCGTGGTATTCAACGAAGAAGAGATTGTGCAGTATGGATTGACAAGCGGCAGGAAAATAAACACATGGTCATTGGATGCAAAAATTCCTTACGATATCACCCAGAGAATTGCTGCAAGCCGGGATGCAAACATGCTGGTCTTTCCGGCTGTGTCCGGCGCTCTGATGAAGAACAACCGGATCCTGTTTGATGTCATGCTGCTTAATACCTCAAACAATGCGGTAGATACGCTCGCCACGGGATTGAAGACATTACCGGAATCCATCAGGTTTATGCCAAACGATCAGATTATTTTTCAATATGATAACTATCTTGAATTTTGGGATGCAGAAAATGGATCGTTGCTGGCCACTTTCCTGCCAATGAACGGGACCGGATTAGTCATATTCACTCCTGATGGGTATTACATGTCGCCGGATAAAACAGTAAATGGGATCGCATTCAGGGAGAAGGGGCATATCTATCCCTTCGAAACCCGTGATCTCCAATTCAACCGCCCGGATGTGGTGCTGAAGGACCTGGGTTGGTCCGATCCCGAAATCATCACTGCATATGAATCGGCCTACCGGAAAAGATTGTCAAAACTGGGTTTTGATGAGGCGGCTTTTACCGGGGAGGTCCCGAGGCCGGTGGTTTCTGTTCTGTCAGAAAAGACATTATTTACAACGAGCCCGGAACTTGAACTCGACATTCTCCTCTCTGATACGGCTTCAGGGTTGAAAAAAATCCAGGTTGAAATCAATGGGGTCCCCTTATGGGGATCATCGGGTTTTGCCCTGGAGAGTGAAACTCAATCCCTTCATCAGGCATTGAAGATCCCACTCGCAGCAGGAAGCAACAATATCAGCATTACTGCTTTTAATGAGCATAATATCAGCTCATTACCTGCTAATTTTGAGATCAGCTACCTGGCCACTGCCGATGAAAAACCCGATCTCTACATGGGAATTATGAGTGTTTCCGATTACCAGGATGATGATTATGACCTGAAATATGCCCGGAAGGATGGAGAGGATCTGCTGGAATTATTTCAATCCAATGCGAGCCGGTTTGGCGAGGTGCACACCTTTGCCTTAACCGACGAGGAGGTAACACTCGAAAACCTCGATCAGCTCCGGGCATTCTTCCGCTCGTCTGATGTTCAGGACTATGCCGTTTTATTTATATCGGGACATGGACTGCTGGATCCTTCGTATGAGTTCTATTATGCTTCGTACGATTGCGATTTCACAGATCCTGCCCGGCGTGGGATCTCCTACGATTTTATTGAAGGATTACTGGATTCCATCCCCTCCCGTCAGAAATTATTGCTGATGGATGCCTGTCATTCAGGGGAGGTGGACACAGAATCAATGGTCACCACAGACCCGGTAACCAATGAAAGCGTTGATTCGGATACTGCTGCCGTGACATCCATTTCCTTTAAGGGTTCAAGGGTGGTTACCAGTTCCGGTAACCTGGGACTGGCCAACTCTTTTCAACTCATGCAGGAGCTTTTTACAAACCTGAGCAACGGATCCGGAACGGCGGTAATTTCGGCGGCGGCGGGTGATAGTTATGCCCTGGAAGGAGAGGTATGGCAGAATGGCGTGTTTACCTATTCAATAAAACAGGCCTTTTCGAAAGATCCTGATGAACATATTGAAGGTGATATGAATGATGACGGACAGCTAACCGTTTCTGAATTACAACAATTTGTCAGCAGAAAGGTTAGGCAGCTGACCAACGGGGCGCAACAACCCACCAGCCGGCAGATGAATCTCGAGATGGATTTTCAGCTCTGGATTAAGGAGGTGGAATATTAATCAGTTAATCGTTCTTTGTTGGTAATTAATTTCATGCACCACACCCACACTTCGATTCACGATTCACGATTCACGATTCACGATTCACGATTCACGGATTACTCCACCTTACTGAATTTCACATCTACCGATGCAATCTGGAAATTATACAGGCCGGGTGATAATGAATCTCCAAGCTCATATGCGTTGTCCAACACAAACGGGAAATTCTCAACGGTACCATCGAACTGGGTTTCGGAAATAACAAGATCAGCGATTATAAGTGCCAGACTCTGCGGATTACTGATATTGAAAGTTAAGATCGTGCGTTCACTGTTGATCACCCAGGTTCCCATCTGCTCTTCATTGGTTTCACCGAGGCAGATATAGTAGTTTTGTCCGTTCGACCTGAGGTCTACCGCTGCGTTTGCAATGTTATCGCAGGGTGCCGCCTTTAGAATCCCATTCCTGACAAACTGGGATGCAGCTGAGTCCGGAAGAAACTGTTTATAAATTCCATCCACCTTCACATTTACCGTGTCATTGAAAGTAGCACTGGTAAATGTATATTTCCCTACCAGGGGATCTTCATCACCGTTTTCATCATTATCACAGGAAATGGTAAAAACCGGGATAAGGCATAAAACAGAGAGCAATATGCCAAGTACCTTTATGATCGATTTCTTTTTCATGATTTTTTGTTTTTATAGTGACAGGTAAATATAAGACTTTGTTTTAATATATGAATCTCTATGAATCTGCACTTCGTGCCTCATAACTCACACCTGGCCAGATCAAAGAATGAAGCTTTATCTTTTTTCATAACCTATGATCATGTTATTCTTATATTTTCCTTAATTTGGCAAGTCGAACTGAGGGGCAATTATGACCAGACCAACCATATTAACCTGTATTATATTATTGTTTTCTTTCCTGGCTTTGCCTGTTTTCGGGCAACCAACCACAATACAGGGCAGGATAACTGATAAAATCTCCGGAGATCCGATGGTCGGGGTGAGTATCAGTATTGTTGACCAGTTGATCGGGACCATCACAAATGAAGATGGTTCATTTACATTGACCACACAGGTCACTCCTCCTTTTACTATTATTGTTTCGATGATGGGTTTTCAAAACAAGGAGATTGAAATTGAATCGGCACTTAGTAACCTTGATATCGAGATGGAAGAGCAGGTATACCTCGGTCAGGAAGTGGTGGTTTCTGCATCCCGGATATCGGAAAGCATTTTAAAATCACCTGTGAGCATTGAGAAAATAAATGCCCTGCAGTTACAGCAAACCACTTCTGCTAATTTCTATGATGGACTCTATAACCTGAAAGGGGTGGATATGAACATCCACAGCCTCACTTTCAGGTATCCAAACACCCGTGGCTTTACCGGGGATGCCAACTACCGGATGAACCAGATCATCGATGGGATTGAGAATATCCCTCCCGGGATGAGTTTCAGTGCTGGAAATATATTTGGCCTGTCACAACTGGATGTTCAAAGTCTCGAACTGCTTGTTGGAGCGTCCTCTGCATTGTATGGACCGGGCGGCATGAATGGCACCCTGATCATGACCAGTAAAAATCCTTATGATTTCCAGGGGCTCAGCTTTACCTCTCAGGCAGGGATCATGAATATCAATGCGGCCCATCCAGATGGCGCCAATCCCATGGGTGAATTTTCTTTCAGGTATGCCAAAGCATTTAATGACAAACTGGCCATTAAGATAACGGCCGGGTACCTGACGGCTACCGACTGGCATGCCTATGACCTGCGCAACAAGAACGACTTCAATAATCCAAACGCGACAAGGTTGACCAATCCCGGATACGATGGAATTAATGTTTATGGAGATGATATTATTGTTCCGGTGAACCTGAAAGATGTTGCTCCGCAGGTAGCTGCAGGAGTAGCGGAAACAAGGGGACTTATTCCCGGCACAATAGAGTATGACCAGGAGGTGCAAAGGATAGTTGACCTGTTTCCCGACCAGGTAATATCAAGATCCGGCTGGCAGGAAAAGGAGCTGGTGGATTACGGCACCAACAACATGAGGATTGGAGGTTCCGTGCACTACCGGTTCAATGAGCGTTTTGAAGCTTTTGTCCAGGGGAATTATGCCCAGGGGACGAGTGTTTATACTGCCCAGAACAGGTTTTCACTAAAGAATTTTAATATATACACGGCACGGGCTGAAATTAAGAGTCCCGATTTTTTTCTGCGGGCCTATACGACAGTTGATAACTCAGGTGACAGCTTTGATGCAGGAGGAGCTGCGTTAAAACTTAATGAAGCATGGAAGCCCAGTGAACAATGGTTTACAGAATATATTGAGAATTTTGCTACCATGCTGCTGATGGGAAATTCAGATGAAGCATCCCACCAGTTTGCCCGCACCGTGGCCAATAACAGGGATGTGAATGGCAATGTCTTTGATCCTTCCAAACCCTCCTTCCCGATACCAGGTACAGATTATTTCAATGAGCTGTATGATCCGATCATAAATACTCCGGTGAGTACAGGTGCACAGGTACTGGATAAAAGCAAAATTGTTCATGCGGAAGGCATGTACAACCTGACCAGGTTTGTTAAAATTTTTGACC
>JADHVS010000021.1 GCA_016783865.1 Bacteroidales bacterium | reverse complement strand
GTTCAAACTCATCCAGCCCTACCCATTTTTTGGCCGCAAGGATTCTTTTACATCGTTCATCAATATCATTTTGGGAAATGGTACCTCTCCTGATCTCCCGCCGGATCTCATGGATGGCATTACTCACGTCTGCCGGCATTAGTAATATATCATTCCCGGCAATGGCAGCCTTCGCTTCTATTTCACCAGATTTAAAATATTCACTCACGGCTTTCATGTTCAATGCATCCGTAACGATCAATCCTTTGAAGCCCATCTGGTCCCTCAACAGGTCATTAATTACCTTTGGAGAAATGGAAGAAGCAAGGTTCCGGGTAGAATCCAGTGAAGGAATAGATAAATGTGCTGCCATAATACCTGTCAGGCCATGCTGAATGCATTGTTTAAAAGGATACAACTCAACAGATTCCAGCCTTTCCTTTCCATGCTGTATAACCGGTAGTTCATAATGGGAATCTGTATCCGTATCCCCATGTCCCGGGAAATGTTTGGCCGTACATAACAACCGTTCGTCCTGCATTCCCTGCATATACATGATGGCCTTTTCGGCCACATTGTGTTTGTCTTCACCGAACGACCTGTTGTTGATGACAGGATTCCCTGGATTGTTATTGATATCGACCACGGGGGCAAAATTCATATGTACCCCGATCTGCTTTAATTGAATTGCAATATCCCGACCCATAAAATAGATCAGGCTGTCATCCTGTATGGCACCCAGCATCATCTGGCGAGGGTAACTGAGGGTACTGTCAAGACGCATACCCAAACCCCACTCTGCATCCATGGCCACCAGTAACGGGACCTCGGAGGCCTCCTGAAGGCTGTTGACCATGCTTACCTGCCGCTCCGGCCCTCCCTGGAAAAAGATAACACCACCAACCTTATGCTTCGTAATGACCTTGATTAATTCCTCCTCATGATTGCTGCCCTTATTGGAATATGCAGCAATCATAAACATCTGGGCTATTTTCTCATCCAGTGACAGGGTTTTAAAAACAGAGTCGACCCACTCAGTATCTCCGGAAAGGAAAGGTGGATCAACCGGATGGTTATCTGACAGGTGATTTTTCGGAACATGAAAACTACTGCTAACCAGAAGAGCCAGAACAATTACCCCGTGCAAGATCGATCTCATATTGGCATATTTGAACCGCAAAGTAGGATGAGATAATGAAGTATACAAAAATTTATTTCAACAACTGTTCATGGCGGAAGCAGTGGATAAGGTGGTCATTCACCATGCCGGCCGCCTGCATATAGGAATAGCATATGGTTGAACCAACAAACTTGAAACCTCGTTTTTTCAATTGCTTTGACATTTCATCTGATTCAAGGGTGGTAACAGGAAGCTGTTTTAATTCTTTCCATTTATTATGTATGGTTGATCCTCCTGTGAACTGCCAGATATATTTATCAAAAGATCCAAACTCATCCTGTACCTTAATAAATTCTTTTGCATTGTGTATTGTGGCCTGGATCTTCATCCTGTTCCTTATGATTCCTGCATCGCCCAATAAACTATCAATTTTCCGGCTATCATATTTCGCTACTTTTTCAACCCGGAAATTATCAAATGCTGCCCTGAAGTTTTCCCTCTTCTTCATGATTGTGAGCCAGCTCAGCCCCGCCTGAAAAAGATCAAGCACCATAAATTCGAAGTGTTTCCTGTCATCATGGACAGGTTCTCCCCACTCATGATCGTGATAATCTATCAATAATTGATTGCCCGAAGGCCAATCGCAGCGCTCATCGTTCTTCGTTCTTCGTTCATCGTTCATCAAACTTCGTTGTTCGCTATTCAATATTCATTATTCCTAGTTAAGCCAGCTGCCGCCGTCTTTCTGATATAATGTAATGAAATAGTCTATCGACCGGTCATAGGTTTTTTCTGCCTGGTCGGGGAAATAACAAGCCGGAAGCTCTCCCATCCTCCTGTGATAATGCAGGCAGTCGCAGCAAGTACCATGCTTACTACATGAATATGAACAATTACAGTACCTGCAATTCTGATCCTTTTTACATTCCATATCAGCAAATATTATTTGTCTTTTCTCTTAAACTCAAGTTCTGTAAAGTCAAAATCAGGATTCGGTATATCTATTTTCATTTCTTTAACCTGTCCTTCATAATCGATGATAAACTGCACAGTACCTTCCGGCAAAGACGGGATGCCTCTTAACCTGATCCGGAATATATCCTGGTGCCAATGGGTCAGGTCCCCAATGAAGATGGGCGTGGGAAGGAAGTTCACCACCAATTTCCCTTTCTCCAATACCACCTCTGCATCACCATACATTTCTCCTCCGTAGGTCCCTGTATAAGAATTAAGTTCGAGAGATGCTTTGGAGCCTTTGATTTTCTTTTTCAATAACTCCTCTTCCTCTTTGGCCAGCCCTTCAAAATGCCCTTTAAAATAATTAAGATACATATTGCTCCAGTTCAACTTGTCCTCAACACGAAAAAACTCATCCAGTATATCAAAGGATAAGGCGGATGGCAAAGCGTTATTACTGTTTGTCAGGATTACAAATCCAAAGTTCTTCTCAGGCACAAAGGTTACCTGGGAGATCATTCCATCTGCTCCCCCTCCATGGCTTATGATTTTACAACCATGATAATCCATTAAAGACCAGCCCAATCCATATCCGGAGAAATGCTGCGAAGCACGAATACTCTGGATCCCCCTGCTTACATATTGTGGTGTATTAAGGGTCCGCATCTCCCATACCTGATTTTCACTGATTAGTTGTTCATCATTCCATTCTCCCATTTTCAGTTGCATCCTGATCCACTGGGCCATGTCATGCACACTCGAGTTGATAGAGCCTGCCGGTCCCACATTATCCCAGTTCACATAGGGTATTTTTTGCGATTTACCGCTGACAGGATCAACAAAGTGAGGCATGGCCACGTTATCCATTCCATCCAGCTTCGATATGGAGGTATTTGTCCGGTCCATGCCCAACGGATTGAAAATCTTCTGTTGCAGGAAATCGTTCCAATTTACCCCTGCTACCTCAGATACAATCTCTCCTGCAGTAATGAACATAATATTGGAATAGCCAAAATCAGACCTGAATCCGAATGCAGGTTTCAGATGGCGGGCCCTTCTGATTACCTCCTCCCGGGAATAGGTTGTCCCATACCATAAAAGATCACCACTGAATGTTTCCAAACCACACCTGTGGCACAAAAGATCCCTGACCATCATTTCTTGAGTAACATAAGGATCATATAACTCAAAATAGGGCAAGTGGTCAATCACCCTGTCGTTCCATGACAGTTTTCCTTCATCAACGAGAATGGCCAGGGCCGCTGAAGTAAAGGCCTTGGTATTCGAAGCGATGGCATACAGGGTATGCTCATCAACTTCTCCCGGCTGGGTCACGTCTGCAACACCAAATCCTTTTTCAAATATTATGGTATCATTTTTAATAATAGCAACGGACAAACCAGGGATATTCCAGTTTTTTCCTGACTGCTCAATGAACGACTCAAGGGACTGAAGATCAAGACATTCATAGGCAGTTTGAGCAAGAAGTGAAAAGGAGCTGATCAGTAAGAACAATCCCAATAATAATCTATGTCGCATTTTCATATCGATGGGTATTCAAAAAATTACAGTTAAATCTTTGTGTTAATGAGTCGAATATAACAAATTAAAATGATTACGGGACCACTCCGCAGAGCGATCCCGTAACCAGCATATAGGAAGGAATTACAGATTAAGCTTTTTCAGGATATGTTCAGGGATGGAATTCTTGTTAACCATAATAGCAATGGTTTTATAGCGTACAAAAGATTCTGAAGCATATAGATATCCATCATATGGACTTCCCTCCTCACCCCATGAATTTTTAACAAGGAAATACTTATTACCCAGCTGATCTTCAGCTATTCCTGTAATATGCATCCCATGATCATCAGTAGTTGTATAATTATCAAACCCGGTTTGCCTGAATTCCTGAGTAACGGTTTTCTCAGGGATCGGTCCCTGAAAACTGTACATCATATTTTGTTTTTCAGTATCCGTCAATTCCTCCCATTTTTCTCTTTCTGTTCCGGTCTGATCTTCCAGTTCAACATCCGGAACGATAGCCACACCGTTTGACCAGGAAAATCCCTTTTCACTGATATCTGATGACCAGGCAACCGTATAACCTCGATCTACAGCAGAGTACATGATTTCCACCAATTCGTCCAGGGGAACATTATAGGCACTGCCCCAGGCCCAGTTATCCGGCACCTCCAGGATGAATGGTTTATAGAAAGGGTGATGTGAAAAGGAACTGATCTCAATGTAATCTTCCATGTTCAGGCCAAGGCTTCGAGCAAACGATTCAGGGGTATATTCCTTGCCTTCATATTCAAACCTTTCAGGCACCTCCCCGAGGTATGACTCCAACATGCTTACAAATGCGCCGTGCCAGTTGGGAGTAAGTTTTTTGTTTTTATTCTTCACCACATCCTCGACATTCCCTTTAAGCACCTCATCCATCTCATTATGGACATGGTTCTCTTCTCCCATGCATAATCCGTTGTAGACAGATTCAGGAGCAATCCCGTAGGTATCAATGACATGCAGGACATCATGGCCGAATCCGCCCCCGGCAAAGTTCAGGCTACCATGCAACCTTACATATTTAAGGGCTTTTTCATCATAGACATAACGCACAGTAAACATTTCAGACAGGTCTATATCTCCCTTGCCTTTTCGGATCAACTCTGATTCAAGCATTGATATTACTGAGAAAGACCAGCAGGTACTCGATCGATACTGGTTCTTTACTGAAGTAGCCGGATGTTCCTTTATCATTTTAAAAGCATAACCTTCTGTGGATTCAGGTGGCTGAGCATTGGTCCGCACAGACACCAGAAAGAAGATAGTTAAAATAGCCAACAGGCTTAATAGTTTGTGTTTCATCTGAAATATTTTTATTGGATTGTTGGATTGTTGGTTTATCGGTTCATTGGTTATTCTGTTATTCGGTTATTCTGAATTCTGTATTCTGAATTCTGTTTTTTCGTTATTCCTCTTCTCCCCCCCACTCCCACACCCACACCCACACCCTCGATTCACGATTCACGACTCACGATTCACGCCTACTCACTTCTCCAATATCTTAAGCTCTGTTCTTCTGTTTATTGCCCTGCCTTCCTCTGTGTTATTAGTGGCAATGGGCATGGTTAATCCGTAACCTTTGAAAGTCATTCTGTTCTCATCAATACCCTTCTCTATCAGGAAATTTCTCACCGATATGGCCCTGTTTTCCGATAATGCCTGGTTGTATTCTGCTGTACCCGTATTATCGGTATGGCCACTCAGCTCGACTACCAGTGTGGGATTTTCATTCATCAGTTTTACCACCTTATTCAGCTCAATCCTCGATTCATTTTTCAGGTCATGCTTATTATATTCGAAAAATACATTTTTCAGGATAATACGCTCCCCGATCTTAATGGGTTGTAAGGGAATATCTTTCAGATATGGGTGGATTCGCTCATAAACCTGCTTTGTCTCAAAATGGTCGGAATAGAACAGATATCCTTTTCGGGATACATTCAATGCATAGTCGGCATTAGCAGGAATACATACCAGGAATTCACCCGTCTCCGGATCTGATGTTGAAACCATGATGGGGCTTGCTGTGACCAGGTTGATGAGTTCAAAACGCGCACCCAGTCTTTGTTTTGTTTCAGCATCATACACCCTGCCCTTCATATAGGAAACTTTAATTGGCCTGGCATCTTCATACAGATCAAAGTAAAAGATGTCCCTGGCCTGCTCACTTGACCTGTCAGATGAATAAAAAGCAGTTTGCCCTTTTGCATTTACAATCAATCCCTCCTCATTACCATTTGTATTTATGGGATATCCCAGGTTTACAGGATGGCTCCAGGTTGTATCGGAGGTTTTCCGTGTGATGAAAATATCAAACAGTCCAAGGCCGGGCCATCCATCTGAGCTGAAATAGATGGTCTGGTTATCGGGATGTATAAATGGAGAATGCTCATCATTGGGTGTATTGATGGAGTCGCCTGCATTCAACGGGGATCCCCAGCTTCCATCATCCTGTTTATAGCTGATCCATACGTCATAACCACCAAGTCCGTCGTTCCGGTTACTGACAAAATAGAGGATCCGGCCATCGGATGAAAGGGATGGTTGTTTTTCGCCAAATGCAGTATTTATAGTCCCACCCAGGTTCCGTGGCACGGTCCATTTGTCACTCCGTAATTCAGAATAATAGAGATCACACAACCCGTATCCATCCTTTCGGTTACATCCTGTGAATACCATCAATGTCCCGTTAGAGGAGATGGTTTGGGCTCCTTCATTATTACTGGTATTAAGCGGTGCGCCTGCATCTTCAGCGGGTTGCCATATCCCGTCACGAAAATTGCTGACATAAAAATCTTCCTGACGATTCAAATATGCATCCGGATTGGTTTCATCAATGGGAAGAAGCCTGGTGATAACCATCACCGATTCATCGGCTGAAAAACTTGGCCAGTAATCATCAAAATTTGAATTTATATTTTCTCCCATATTGACCGGTTCAAATGGAACCGGATTGGCCACCGCCCATAGTGAGAACCGGCAATATTCAAGCCTTTTGTAGGCCAGCTGCATGTATTTCGCCGATCCCCTGCCAATGGCGAGGAAGGTTTTAAAATGCTCCAGTGCATCGGAGTATGCGGCGATCAGGTATTCGTTTTCAGCCAGGAAATAAAACGCATTCGGGTAAAAGTTGGGATTAGTGGAAATTGCACTTTTATAGGCCGTTACAGCTTCTTCCAATCGACCCATATCAGTATAGGTTTGTCCCAGCAATAACAAGGCTTCAACAAATTTCGGATCCGCTGAAAGAGACTGTCCAATTTCAACAACAGCCTGATCAAATTCCAGCAACCTGTAATACTGAGTAGCCTTCTGATAATGGAATATGGCACGGTTCGATCTTGTGGTATAGCCATCCTGAGCCATTGAGACAACCACACAAATCAGCAGAAATGATAAAATGATTGCAATCCTCTTCATAATAATTATTCTACCCCTTAAAAGAAGTCATGCAAAATCTATACCCAAAGGTAGGAAAAATCGTGAATCGTGAATCGTGAATCGTGAATCGAGGGTGTGGGTTCAGGGGATTGGGTGGATTAGTCCAGGATTTTATTGAGATCGAGCCAGTAAACCTGGGGCGGGAAGGTGCTCCTTTCGCAGGAGATAAAGATTATATCCGAGTTCTGAATGGTGATCCCTTCCGTCTGAAGATCATAATATAAGGGAAATTCGAACCTGGATTTTGTGCCTTCAAAGATATCAGGAAATTCATACCCGGTAAGGATGGAAATAAGAAAAGTTATAGTTGAAAAAGATGATACCCTTGAACCCGGCAATTTATTCAGGTTTAAATCCATACGCTTCCATCATCTTGAAAAACAGATCGGTATTTTCGTAGATTCCGCTAAATTGACCGGCACCCGGACCAAACGCAAATACCGGAACCATTACTCCCGTGTGCCCGTCCGTTGTATAGCCAGCTTCTACCGTACCCTCAAGAATACTTCCTCCGTTAATCCCCATACCACCTGTTTCATGATCAGCCGTTACAATGACCAGGGTTTCCTTATCTTTCATGGCAAATTCCAATGCCTCACCTACGGCATCATCAAAATCCAGTACTTCGGCAACCACCCCTTCTGTATTGTTATCATGGGCCGCCCAGTCAATCTGGGATCCTTCCACCATCAGAAAAAACCCATCTCCCCTGTTATTTAAAAAATCGACAGCTATTTGTGTAGCATCCGGTAAAAACTTTTCATCTCGTTCCCCCATTGGCGGAAGTGCTTCTTTCGAAACCAGGCAGATGATTTTGTCAGAGGAATTCCTGATCCCTGAAAGGTCGCGCACAAATGAATAACCCATCTTTTCAAATGATTTAATGAGGTTGAGACTATCTTCACGGTTGTTAAAATGATCTTCTCCTCCTCCAATGATCAGTTCGATATCTGTTTTCAGAAAATCACTTGCAATGCTTTCATAGTCACCACGATTGACATTATGGGCAATAAAAGATGCCGGTGTTGCATGAGTAATGGTACTTGTAGCCACCAGACCGGTCACATATCCGTGATCTTCAGCGTATTCCAGAATGGACTTTAAAGGTTTCCCGGAAGTATCCACAGCGATCGAACCATTCTTCGTTTTATGACCTGTTGCAATGGCGGTTCCACTGGCACCGGAGTCGGTTACGTATGAGTTAGCCGAGTAGGTCTTCTGAAAACCGACAACCGGGAATTTTTCAATATTCAACTTGTCTTTTTTCACAGTCATCCCAGCGTAAATTTGGGCAGTGCCCATACCATCTCCTATCAACAGGATAATGTTTTTGACTTTGGGGACATCCGGTTCTGTTTTACAGGATGAGGCCATCACTAAACATGCGATTCCGACAACAATAAATATTTTATACTTCATGATAATATTGACTTTAGATATTGAAGCTCCTCGTCCCGCGTGTCCCCCCGAGTACTCGGGGGGAATGCGCTCGCAGGATTTAAAAAATTATCGTGCTAAGATATACATTATAGCGGGTAATCCGATATGGATTTTCACGGCTGTCCGTAAAATTTACTACTTTCGTTATAGCTATTTTAATCCATTATTAAATGAGAGATATTCGTGTCGGAATAGCCTCCTACGGTATGTCGGGTGAAGTGTTCCATGCTCCTCTTTTACACACCCATCAGGGTTTTCAAATCACCAAAATTCTTGAGCGGACAAAGGATAGATCGAAAGACAGGTATCCATACGCAGCTGTTGTCAGAAATTATGATGATCTGCTGCGTGATCCTCAAATTGAATTGATAATTGTCAATACCCCGGATAGCCTCCATCATGAAATGGTATTACAAGCCATTGAGGCAGGAAAGCATGTGGTGGTTGAAAAACCTTTCACCCTGTCTGTGAGTGATGCAGATGACCTTATCGAAAGGACAAAAAAGGCAGGTCTCATGCTAAGCGTTTTCCAGAACAGGAGGTGGGACAGCGATTTTCTAACCATACAGAAGATTATCCAGGATAAGTCACTGGGCCGGCTGGTTGAGTTTGAAGCCCATTTCGACCGCTACAGGAATTTTATCCAGGAGAATACCTGGAAAGAACTCACTGAATCCGGCTCAGGTATAATCTATAACCTGGGATCTCACCTGGTCGACCAGGCCCTTGTTCTTTTTGGTTTACCCGGATCGGTATTTGCCGATATCAGGACCTTTCGAACGGGTGGCAGGGTTGATGACGCTTTTACCTTATTGTTGAAGTATGATGATGTAAAGGTCACTCTGAAAGCAAGTTACCTGGTCAGGGAACCGGGACCAAAATATTACCTGCATGGTACTCTTGGATCTTTTCTAAAATGGGGAATGGATCCCCAGGAGGAGGCCCTGAAGAAAGGACTTTATCCCGGATCAGATGATTGGGGCAAAGAGCCCGAAGAAGATTGGGGCACAATCAATACAGAAAAAGAGGGGGCGCAGATTAAACATAAAGTTGAGTCTGTACAGGGAAATTATATGGTTTATTATGATCAGCTGTATGAGGCCCTGGCAAACGGCAAACCCAATCCGGTTCCGGCTGAGCAGGGACGGGATGTGATCAGGGTAATCGAGGCAGCGAAAGAAAGTAATAATACCGGGCAGGCAGTGAAGATATAGTTGCAGGTTGCAGGGTGAAAATTTGCCTGACCTTCTCTTCACTATTCACTCTTCACTATTCACTATTCACTATTTCTTACTGAAGGAGTCGAATTGCTGGTTCAGCTCCTCATCTGTTGCCCGGTGACCGGAGGTAATAAATAACCTGTGTTTGAACGTGGCAGATTCACCCTTCTTTAAAGAGAAATTGAGTTCCTCTTTCCCGTCACTGAAGACCTTTAATCCAAGGTTGTTAACAGCAAACAGGCCATAACCCCTGGCATGCCATGATGCCGGGTATCCGGGATTTCCGGGATGGTCGAATATGGCCATGGTAATCTCTTCATCCCCTTTGGTGGCAGATAATCCAACCCAATCAGCCCTTTTACCCCAAACATCCAGGTCTTCTATACCGTCACTGTTCCTGTAATGGCCGTTTACCCCTTCATTATCCAATACTTTTACTTCTGCCGGATTGCCTTTCGCATCGGTAAATACCTGCGGCTCGTCGGAAGGATATTCAAAGGCCCTGTCCAATCTAATGGCGAACAGTCCCTCTTTATTATCCTTAAAAACAACATCTTCCGTGACAGCAGTGAGTGTTGTTATCCGGTCAATTGTGCGCGTATCCTCATCACCGCTGAACTCAAACCTTGTTTCTTCTTTCAACAGGGCAATGGCAGGCAGGAGTGCATCATGCTGTACCATCCAGTCCGCGGTAACTTCCAGAATTCCAAAATCTTCCTTGCTGTTAGCCAGCAACACCTCCCGGTGCACTATTTTACCATAATGGATTTTATTTTCCTCCGGGATGGCAAAGGAATTATTCCAGAAATCAAATCCGTTTACATCTCCATAATTGAACCAAATCCCCACATGATGGGGATGGTCAACGCGTTCACCTTCTCTGGGTTCAATTGGATATCCCCGGGTTACTACCGTCCCCGCAGAAGTATAAACGGGATATAAGAAAGGTTTTTCCATGTTTTCAGGATACATATAGGATGTGAATATCTCGCCATCAATAAATACTTCCACTTTCCTGTCTGCTTCCGAATGAACCAGGACGACACCCTTTTTTGTTCCCTCATCTGCCTGATCTGTTTTGGATTTTGGGGTTGATTTACAAGCAGAAAAACAGAGCAGTGAAATGAAAACCGGAAATACAAGATTTCGATAACCAATTGTTTTCATGAGTAAAGTTTTTAATATTTGAATACGGAATCACCGGCCATGACCTCCTGGGAAGCTTCATCGAAGGTTACACGTACGCCTGTATGCAGCGCTGCAGTGGTCATAATTACTGCAATGGCATGATTATAGCCAGCCATAACATCAGCATGGGTCTTTTCCCTGCTCCTGATACACTGCATCCAGTTTCTCATGTGGGCGGAGGTCATATCATCGGCCCCTGTATTCGCTCCGGCTTCTGCATAGGAAGCGGGCAATTTATAATCTTCAACCAGGAAGGGTTTCATCCCCATCTCGGATGCATAGCGCTCCTCTAAACCTCCTTCTGAGGTAACCATATTGGTAGAAAGGTCCATAGTACCTCCGTTTGATCTGTAAAGTTCCTTTACACCACCTGCCGAATTATGCTGGCGGGAGGAGTACAATACCTGGAATGCCTTATCATTATCCCCTCTGTATTCAAATACTGCAGTCATGGTATCGAAGTTCTTGCGCCCGTCTTTCCACACATATACGCCTCCATTTGCTGAACAGGTCGTGGGATGATTAATTCCTGTAAACCAGTGTACTGTGTCTATCTGGTGACACATCCATTGTCCGGGGATACCGCTGGAATATGGCCAGAACAAACGATACTCAAGGTATTTCCTGGGATCCCACTCTTCATATGGCCTGTTCATAAGGTATCTTATCCAATCGGTATCTTCCTTTTTAATGCTTGATGTTAATTCGGGCAACCGCCACCTGCCCGGCTGATTTACGTTCCAGGTCATTTCTACCATGGAAATATCACCAAACTTGCCTGATTTCAGATATTCGGCTGCGGCCTGGTAGTTGGGCCCGCTTCGGCGTTGCGATCCGATCTGAATAACTTTACCTGTTTCTTTTATTGCCTTCAGTGCAGCTCTTGCATCCTCCATGCTCTCGGCAAAAGGTTTCTCAACATATGCATCACAACCATTTTTTACTGCCTCAATAGAATGCAGTGCATGCTGAAAGTCTGCTGTACTGATAATAACAGCATCTACCTTCATCTTCTCATATAATTCTTCATTGTTCCTGGCCAGCTGTACCTTAATTCCCTTTTCACTGAAGTATTCATCTGCTTCTTTACGGCGTCTGTTCCAGATATCCGATACAGCCACAATTTCAAAATTCAATTCCTGATTGTGGGCTAAGAATGCAGGGATCAGTGATTTTTTTGCCCGGTCCGAGAAACCTACAATTCCTACCCTGATTTTATCGTTCGCCCCCAGGATACTTGCATAACTCTTTGATGTAAGAGTCATGCCTCCCAATGCAACACCTGCCGTCCCGATGGCAGATTTTTTAATGAAATCCCTTCTGGTATTTTTCATTCTGATTTAGTTTATTGATCTGAATGATTTACGCTAGTATACTTTGATCTTAATGTTCCTGAAGGATACCTCATCACCATGGTCCTGCAATAAGATGTGGCCGGCTTTCGCTTCGCCAAAGTTTTCCCAATCCTTGTATTTACTGATCTTTACAAGTTCGCGGTAAACCTCTGATCCCCTTTCATATTCCAGCACTTTGCTATTGTTCAGCCAGTGTTCAACATGACCGTCTTTTGAAACAATCCGTGCCATATTCCACTGACCAATTTGTCTCACCTGCTTATTTTGAGCAGTGATGAGATCATACAGGGAGGCAACGGTCCTGTTTCCATCCCTGCCTTGCTGAGCATCCGGATGGAGTGCGTCATCCAGAATCTGGTATTCAAGTCCGACCGCAGAGCCAGAAGTTTGTTCATTTTCGGTTACATAATATTTTATGCCACTGTTCGCTCCGGGTGTTAATTTAAAGTCAACCTTAAACTCAAAATTGGTGTATTCATCCACAGTTAGAATATCTCCACCGTTTTCGGCTTCTCCGCCACCTGATGGTTTAACAGTCAATACTCCATCAGTGATATTCCAGCCAAACTCAGGAAAGGCTTCCTTATTGGCTCCCCGCCATCCCTCAGTTGTTTCCCCGTCAAAAAGCAGTTTCCAGCCATCTGCTATTTCTTCATCGGTGAGTGCGTTATTCAACAGGGTAGTGATCACGGGGACTTCTTTTTCTGAAATGGTCACATAATCTTCCACGTTTTCGGTAAGGATCCTGATGTTTCTCCATTTTACCTGGACACCTTCCGTCCAGGGCTTTTCCTCAACATTTACGCCGTGTACCTGCAGGCAAATAAATCCTTCATCGTCCATTTCATCCACAAGGTTAACACACATCACACCGTTGATCCATGTTTTCATTGAGCTGCCAACGGCTTCAATCCGGTATTTATTCCATTCGAAGTTCCTGAATGCCTCCCTGCCGGCTTCATTGTCGGCGAGGTGGTAGAGCCAGGCCCTTCTGGCCTCATCATAAATACCCCCGCTGTAACCCCTGGGGGAGGGATCAATCTCGACCTGATATCCATGTACCCTGCCAGATTGATAGTCGCTGCTCCGGATTTGAATTCCGGAATTCAAGGCAGTATCAACCATGACTTCAACTTCCATGATAAAATCACCGTATAATTTTTTTGTACAGAGGAAACTATTAGGTGTGTTTGCAACCGTTGTCCCAATGATCACTCCATCTGCCAGTTCATACCTGGCTTCTCCCCCTTTCTGCTCAAAATCATCAAGGTTTTCACCATTGAAAAGATCGGTCCAGGGAACTTTCCGGGTATCTGTGCATGAGAACATAATGATCGGTAATGCCAATAAAACAGTTAATAATTTCTTCATGATGTTATTGAATTTAGGATAATAAATTTACAATTTTTTTTTGTTGTTATTCTGAATGCCTTTTACCTCCTCAATGAGCCAGTCCTGAAATGCTTCACCAAATTCTTTATTCTTCAGGCCAAAAACAACATTCGTTTTGAGGAAATCAAGCTTATTTCCCATATCGTAGCGTTTGCCTTCGAACTTTAATCCATACATATCGTGCTCCTGAAGCATCATCTGCATGGCGTCTGTCAGCTGGACCTCATTATTTAATCCGGGTTCCACCCGGTCAAGGTAGTCAAATATCTCAGGAGTAAATATATACCTGCTGGCAATGGCCAGGTTTGATGGTGCTTTTTCGACTGATGGTTTTTCAATAAACCGGGTTATGGCTACGACATCCGGTTCCACTTCCTTTCCATCAACAATTCCATAACGGTCTACCAGCCTCCTGTCAACCTCCTCCAGGGCTACAACCGATTTGTTGTATTTGTTAAAGACATTGATCAGTTGTTTGGTAATATGTCCCTGACTTCCTTCTATTATTGTATCACCTAATAAAATCACAAAAGGCTCTCCATTCACATGGTGGTGCGCATACCGGATGGCATCGCCCAGTCCATTCAGTTCTCTCTGCCAGATGAAATGAATATTGGCAAGGTTTGTTATATCCTGAATGATCTTAAGCTCTTCATGCTTGTTCATATCCAGGAGCTGTTGTTCCAACTCAAAACTCCTGTCGAAATGCTCCTCAATGGCCCGTTTTCCTTTTCCAATAATCATCAGGATATCCTCTATTCCGGATTCGACGGCTTCTTCGACAACATATTGTATCGTGGGCTTATCTACGATTGGTAACATCTCTTTGGGTTGTGATTTGGTGGCCGGAAGAAACCGGGTACCAAATCCGGCGGCAGGAATAACTGCTTTTGTTATCATTACTCTTTAATTAACTCTGAATTATCCTCGGTTTTATTATTGTAATCTTATGCTTTTGCAACTTATTTTTAAGGGAATTGAACATGGCTTCATCCGAATAGGTACCAACGATGGCTCCACCGGATCCGGAAAACTTGGCACTGGCTCCTGCACTTCTGGCCAGTTCTACCATTTGAAGGTTTTTACTGCTAAGGTTCATAACAGAATTACGTATATCAAAATTCTTATTGATCAGTTTGCTCAATTCCTCCAGATCATTTGATTTGAGGGCCTTGTATCCCAAATCTGTTAATTGGATCCAATCCTTTATTGCCTGATGAACCTTTTCATCACCAAAATTATATCGCTCCCTGAAATCATTATGAACCACTTCAGAACCCTCAGACAGATCTGTCCTGTAAGCAATATATAAATGATCTAAAAGCTGACTGGTGAACTTCTGGTACTTTCCATATCCCTGCTTGTCCATCAGCTCTTTATTAAAATCCATGTAAACCGGTGATTCAAATGCCTGAACCACTCTGTCCTGCAATCCAGCTGTAATATCAAGCTCATCCACCTCCACAGACAACACCAGGTTGGCCATGACCGGTTTCAGGATATTAACACCATAGAAACTTTTAAGGGCTTTAATGCATGCTGTAATTATTGCACTGGAACCTGCCAGTCCCAACCGGTACGGGATATTTGAGCTATACCGAATGGTGAAATTCCGCTCATCCAGATCTATTCCGTTTTCTATCGCATAATCATAAAAGGTTTTCACAGCAGCCTTCAGCAACCTTACACCACCATAGTAACCATACAATTTTACATCTTCCGCAAGATCCCTGATGCTGTTGAATACATTTGAATCATATTTTGCAGGCAATATTTCCAGTTCAGGCGTTTCATAAAGGACCACTTCGGCAGTGAAATTTGAAAAGGGGAAGGCAAGTGTCTTACCATTATATCCATCTGATGGATTTCCTAGCAGGGCAGCACGAGGATATGATCTTGTCTTGATTATCACTATCTTACAGGCTAATCAGTTAATTATTTAAGTTCAAATTTAAACTATTTATCGCTTGTAAAAAATTTTTGAAGTCGGCCATCCAAGCTTCCCAAAAAGATAAGATAATGAAACGGATATGACCCCCACCCCATACTTCATGCTGCGCCTGAAATTGATGGACGAGGCCTCTTCAAAATATTTTGTTGGACAGGTAATCTCAGCGATCTCATACCCGGCCCAGAATATTTGAGCCAGCATTTGATTATCAAAAACAAAATCGTCGGAATTCAATTCAAAGTGTATTGTCTCCAATACCTCTTTGGAAAATGCCCTGTAACCGGTATGATATTCCGACAATTTCTGGTTCATTAACAGGTTCTGTATCAGGGTAAGAACCCTGTTGGCTAAATACTTATAATATGGCATTCCTCCCTTCAGGGCACCTTTTCCCAGGATCCTCGATCCCAGCACAACAGGATACAGATCACTTGCAATTAAATAACACATGGAGGGGATCAGGGTGGGTGTATACTGATAGTCGGGATGCAGCATTACTACAATATCTGCGTTCAGTTCAAGTGCTTTCCTGTAACATGATTTCTGATTTCCCCCGTACCCTATGTTCTGCTCATGTTCAATCACATATTCAATTCCCAGCTGCCGGGCGAGCTCAACTGTACTATCACTACTCTTATCATCCACCAGGATAACGTGATCGACGATACCAAACGGGATCTCCCGATAAGTGGATTCGAGGGTCTTTTCTGCATTATATGCAGGGAGAACGACAGCTACAACCTTGTTATTTATCATTCCTGATTAATTAGGACCGGGCTCAGCGGAAACAGGGTCCCTTCTAAGAAAAACAAAACCATTCTTTTCCCGGAAAAGGTAAAGTTCGGGATATTTTTCCCGGAATTTTGGGACTGATCTGTTTCTCAAAATAAAATAAGCCGGTTTATCAATGTTACCTGTCAAAAGCCAGTCTTTGTTATCTGCTTCAGGGTTGTCAGGTATTTGTTTATTGGTATAGTAATAATGTGCATAACTCTTCATTCCCACGGTCTCAACATAACAATCCTCAGTCTGCCTTTCTTTGCAAAATTCTATCAGGGCCCCCTGGGTGTATCCTTCAATTCTGGGTGTTATGATCAGGATGGTCAGCAAAATAAAAACTGTTGTATTAATAAACAGCAGATAGTAACCTGCCTTCTTTTTCCTGGCAATCAGGACCAGGGTAAGGATTATTCCGAGCACAAAAATAATTCCGATAGCCGCTTCCGCACCCGACCAGTTAACCGCAGCCTGCAATTGGCCTTCTGCAAACTCATCCTGTATCCATCCTTTTTGAATTATTGATTGTTTATTTATCAGGACGAAGGGGAGGGCTATACTTAAGAGTCCGTATACAACCGCGATGACCGCATAGACGTAGTAAATCCACCGGTTAAACCTGATCTTTCCCTGGATGATCCGGCTAACCACACAGGCACCCAGGAAGGTAAGCGGGAAATAACAGAGCGAAGAATAATGTACAATTTTGGTACGAACAATGGAAAAGATGACAAGTACCACAAAAAACAATACCATCATCCAGAGTTTAAATCTTTTCTGGAAAGGATCATCATAATAACTGATCCTGAATCCAAGTAAAGCAAAGACAGAGGCAGGAAATACCCCGAGCAGCATGACCACGAAATGATAACCAAAGAATCCCCCATGTCCCGCATCCTGTGTCCTGAATAACCTGACCTGGTAAGTTATAAAATCGGAAATGATATCGTAATTTCCATTCAGGATCTGTAACAAGAACCACAATCCTCCCACCAAAGCCAATACCACGATAAATACGATTATCTCGATGGCATTTATCTGCAGCCTGAATTTCTTTAATATCCAATATCCGAGAACGGTCATGCCAAATAATAATACAGCCACCGGACCTTTGGTTAAAACAGCCAGCCCAAGGAGGGATGCCGATAAGACCAGGAGGCCCCATCGCTTACCCGATTTTTCTGACTCCAGAAAGAAAATAAACTGCAAAAGTCCGAGAAAAATAAACAGGTTGAACCACGGATCAATGATCCCGGATTTAAAATAGAAGAAGGGTAATAACGATCCGATGTAAACAAGAACCCATAACAATCCGAAAGCTTCGCTATAGATCCGCCGGCCTGTTCTGTAGAGAACCAGTAACGAGACCATACCGCAAATCGCATTTGGGAACCTGGCAGCAAACTCACTGATGCCAAAAATTTTCATGGAGGCCACCTGCATCCAGAAAAACAGGGGTGGCTTTTCCCAGAATGGTTCAAAATTGATCCTTACCGTGAGGTAATCTCTTGTCACGATCATCTCCCGGGCCGATTCGGCAAAATTTATCTCGTCCCAATCAAACAGATGAAGCCCGCCAAGGAATGGGACAAACAGCAATGCGCTGATTGTGATAATGAGCAGTTCAGGTATAAATGGTCTTCTTAATAATCCCATTGTATTGCTATTGCACAAGTGTTATGATTGACTGGTCAGGCCACTTCTTTTTCCATCCGTGAAAATACCAATAAAAAATTAATGCTGCTAAAAATCCCAGTAATGAACCGGTCAGAATATCTACCAGGAAATGCTGCGAGATATAAATCCGCGAATAAGCCACACCACATGCCAGGATAAGAAGCAATAGCCCTATCCACTTGTTCCTGATAATCAATGCAAATGTGATAATCAATGCAAAGGCAGAGGCTGAATGTCCCGAAGGAAAACTATGGTGGTGATGGAGGTCCACACCCGGAACAAGGTATAACTCTGCAATATCTTTAAAGAATAATGCGGGTCTGGGCGAATCCGGAAAGATAAACCTCTTGATAACCTGTACCAGGATGCCTGACGAAAGGTATGAAGCCAGGACCATCAGTGCGTACCTGAACCTTATAAACAATAAAACGACAACCACGGCAATAGTGTACAATCCATCCCCGATATAAGTCAGGTACTTGAAGACAAAATCGCAGAATTTGCAATGGAACTGGTTGAGGAACAGATGAATATCACCTTTGGGATAAACAATACAGATCACAATCCCGGTGGCCAGCAGGATGAAATAGATCGTGATAAAAGCTCTGTTATCTCTGATAATTTTAAACATCTTCTGAATTCTATCTTCTACTGTCTACTGTCTACTGTCTACTGTCTACTGTCTACTGTCTACTGTCTACTTCCCCATAGCCGTCTTTCTTTCCTTTATCTATCGCCGGCAATCCCTCCTCCATCCACTCCGGTGCCGGGGCGCCTTTCAGATAATGATCAAAGAATTGCATCATCCGGATGCTAAGGTCGACCCGGTTGGGCCACTTGGTAAGGTTGTGTTCTTCGTTGTTGTACACCAGCAACCAGGAAGGCTTGTTCAGACGGCGGAGTGCGACAAAGAATTCAATTCCCTGGTACCATGGAACGGCTCCATCGTTATCGTTATGCATAATCAACACGGGAGTTTTAATTTTCGGGACATGAAACAGGGGAGAATTTCCGAGATACAGACTGGTTTTTTCCCAAAGGGTCCCTCCTATCCTGCTCTGGCTCTCTTCATACTGGAACATCCTGCTTTTACCTGATCCCCACCGGATGCCGCCATAAGCACTGGTCATGTTCGAAACAGGAGCGCCGGCCATGGCCGCAGCATACAGGTTGGTTTCAGTAACCAGATAGGCCACCTGGTAACCGCCCCAGCTCTGGCCCTGGATCCCCATATGGTCCTTATCAATGAAATCAAATTCATTAACCATGGCCATGGTTCCGCTCACCACAGCATTGTAACAACTCTGACCGGGATATCCGGTTTTATAATTGATATCCGGTACAAACACTACGTATCCGTTACTCACACAGTATGGTATGTTGATGGTGGAAGCACTGGGGGATGGTATTCTGTGATAGTAAAGCCCTGAAGAGCTCTTCTCGTAGAAATAGACCAGCATTGGATATTTTTTACCCGGATCCAGGTTCTCAGGAGTATACAGGATCCCATCCAGTTTTTCGTTATCGAAAGAGGTCCAGTTCACCAGGCGGGCATCACCCCAGAGATATTGCGTCATTTCCGGGACTGCATTGGATATCCTGGTCTCAGAATCAAATTTGCCGTCCGTTACGTAGAGATCAGGATATATAGTAAAAGACCCTTTACTGTAGATGAACCTGTCTGCATTCCTGGCCCTGGAAAAATTACCCAGGCTGAAGCCTCCGAATAAAAGCTTTTCCGGGTCCATGCTGATAATAGCACTCGTTTTAAAACGACCGGTTTCCTTTGTTTTTTCACTCCTGGCTGAAAGATACATTGGCTCTTTCGCAGGTATGTAATTGATATCATAATTCGTCCTCATGTATCTGAACTGTATCTTGTTTTCCCTGCCAGATCCATTGGTCAGGTTAATTGGAACATTCTTGCTTGTGACATCAATTTTCCAGATATCATACCTGTCGTAAATGTATATGTAACGGTCATCTGCAGATCCGCCTGCATAACCATATGGATCCGGAGAATATGGCATATCAAAAATTTCATTGTAGAAGTTTACCGGGATATCGCAGGTTAAACAGGAGAGACTTCCCTCTTCAATATCATGGGCATACCAGTTGCTGTCAAGGATTTCATACCATATCAGGTATCTGGTATTGGGTGATAAAGTCATGGTATAGGACTTTTTTTTGACCAACATCTCTCTTTCACCTGTCTCCATGTTTATGGAATAGCCATCCTGGTAACGCACCGCTTCCCATGAGGATAATTTTTCGTATGGCTTGCGGGAAATACCTAATGCCCATTTACCGCCACCTTTAAATCCCGTCCTGATGGATCTAATCTCCTCATCAGCCAGCTGAACCATTTTTGAGGTATTAACATGGTATACAGCCTGGCAAGTCCTGTTTTTCTCATCTTTTAACTCAACCTTTTGCTGGGGCTGCAGCAAGGGATCTTTCCAGTTCCACACATCCACACTGTATTTCTCATCATCCAGCAGAGTATCCTCAGGCTCTTTCACAAGCTTTGGAGCAGTCCCAAAATAGAGCCTGGAGCCATCACCGGAAAACCATGTCTTATAGTGTTTGCTAATACCCCATTCCAGAGGCATACCCTCCGACAGTGTATCGATGATTTTTTCAGCTTTTTCCTTTGCTGCATTAAAAATATAGAGGTCAAATCCCACCTCTTTTGCGGTATCAGGGTGGTACAAATATGCCAATTGTTGCCCCGATTCGTCAAGGATTAAATTCGGGACTTTCCCGGTGCCTTCAAAAATGGAAACATACTCCTGATCCAGTGCAGGAAAAAAAGTAACAGTACTCACCGGGATGGTATCGCTGCTTTCCTGGACAAATCCAAATGCCGTTCCCTGCTTTGCTGCCTGGTATTCCGTCACATTGTTAAAAGTATACGAGGCCTGAGTTATAGGATTCATTACGACCAGGTCACTTCCTCTCTCCTTTTCTTTCTTTTCTGTATCCAGTGTGTCCGCAACTTCTTCCTCTTTATTTGTAGTATCTTCTATTTCATGATATTGAAATGCCATCCATTGTGATCCATCTGCCGGGACTTTATAAGACTGAACATCATGGAACTTCAATAATTCCCCGGTATCAAGGATCCGGATTGCGAGGGAATCTTTTGGCATCTCTGCCTTTTTAAGCTTATCCTTTTTCGCCTGCCGTTCAGTTTGAAATGGTACCTTAACTTTACATACAAGAAAATCCGTCCCATATGAAAAGGTTGCGTCATAGCCTCTCGGAACAGAATCAAGGGAGTTATCTTCAAGATTTACCAGGTAAAGCCAGCCATCTCCTTTCCCGGGATTGACCTCATAGGTGGCCCACATGCCATTATTTGAGATCCTTGGATTCCTGATCGATTTCCATCCTTCATACACAGAATGATCGAGTGGCATCTTGTTCGACTGGGAAAATGCGGTCACCTGACAGACCAATAAGGCAGTAACAGATAGTAACAAGATTTTAAAAAATTTCATAATAAAATGGTTATTCTATTAATGATCTAAAGATAATAAAAGTAATCAGTGATCGGTGAACGGTGATCGGTGATCAGTGGTCTGAAAGAGCCTAAGGAATTATTTTTTTTACTACTTTTGAGGTTCTCGCAAACTCTTAATAAACATTCCATGAGCCTATCCATTGCTAAAGAAGAATTCTATAAAAAATATGGCAGTCCTGTATCTCCGCCACAGGTCTATTTTGCACCTGGGAGGGTAAATCTGATTGGAGAACATACCGACTATAATGGCGGATATGTATTCCCCTGTGCTTTGGATTTCGGGACCTATCTCGTCATTGCCCCCAACGGTACAGACATGATCAACCTGGCGACAACCAATTTCGAATTTTCCGATAGTGTTACCATTAAAAAAATGGAAAACCTGGGTAAAAGATGGACCAATTACCCGATGGGGGTTATGGATCAGTTCCTGAAAAGGGGATTTGAACTCAGGGGTCTCAATATGATGTTCTCAGGAACAGTCCCCAGTGGAGCAGGATTATCATCTTCAGCCAGTATTGAAATGGTCACAGCCCTTGCCCTGAATGAATTACTGGATTTCAAACTCGACATGATCGACCTCATTAAGCTGTCGCAAAAAGCCGAAAATGAGTTTGTCGGGGTTAATTGCGGGATCATGGACCAATTCGCTTCCGGTATGGGTAAAAAGGACAATGCAGTTTTCATTAATTGTGCCACTCTGGAATACCAGAACATCCCGATGGAGGTTGGGGATAATAAAATCATCATCTCCAACACGAATAAACGGCGTGGCCTGTCCGGTTCAAAATACAATGAACGCAGGTCGCAGTGTGAGCTTGCTGTTGATCTGATTTCTGAGGCAAAAAAGATCAGTTTGCTAGGGGAGCTGAGCATGGAACAATTCAACAGGTTAAGTCACCTGATAAAAGAAGATGTAATCCTGAGAAGGGCGCGTCATGTGATCTCTGAGAACAACCGCGTACTTGAAGCCATCCAGGCTTTGCATAAGAATGACCTTGTGCGGTTCGGACAGCTCATGAATGAATCTCACGATTCATTGCGCATGGACTATGAGGTTACGGGAATCGAACTCGATACCATGGTGGAAGAAGCACGCAAAGTACCAGGCGTTTTGGGATCAAGGATGACCGGCGCAGGATTTGGAGGTTGTACTGTGAGCCTCGTTAACAGCGATTCACTGGATACCTTCATCCGGGAAGTCGGCATGGCCTACAAAACCAAAACAGGCATTAAACCCGACTTCTACACAGCCAATATCGGCGACGGAGCGCGAAGGCTGGAATAGAATCACTTGCCATTGACTTCAGAGGCTGTGTAAAAAAAAATCAATTATTGTTAAAAAGAAATTGATCATTAATGGTTATGGCTCATTTTAAATAAAATAACTTCTTCCCTTTGTGTGGCTGGCTTTGAATACCCTTTGATAAAACTTTGGTCTTCGAGCAATTATTGGTCATTTAAAATGCATTGGCTAATATTGTCCATAAATACTAACTCCTCCTCCAAAATATTGGTGCTTCAAATGTTCATATACCAAATTAGTCTTTAAGTCAACATCATCAGTTTGATAGGTAGGGTATGGTAAAAGTTCAAATAGTGTCTTGCTGACTGTGTTAAACACTGCTGCTGCTGTTACTGATTTGTCTGCCCACTGTTCAACTTTTAATTTGTCTTTCTTGAGTTCATCCAATAGTTCAATAGCTATCTTTTTTATCTTTTTCTTTTCAGATTCCGATAGATCCGGTTTACGAATAATGTCAAAAACAGCCTTCTGTTCTTCAGTCAATCCTTCACGCTTAGTTTCGGCTTCTTCTTCTGATAACGAGTTTACAAAGTCAATGAGCCTTTTGAAAGTTTCTTCAATTGTAACAGAATCTTTACCCCTGTTGTATTCATCTATGATTTCCTGGTAACGGTGGTAAAAGTCTACGCGAAGCGGATTTTTTTCAACCATCTGTTTCAATTGCTTTTCAACTTTATCTTTCAATGACTGAACAACCGTATTCTTATTTATAGTTTTCAGAAAATATTGTTCCAATAATCCAAAGTTTAATCTGCTCAGGTCTATAAGTTTACCATTGTCACGGGTTGGTTCAGCAACCATGTTTTCAATGGATTTATCTACCACATCCTGGATTTTCTTCATAATATCAGATACATCAGCACTTTCAACATTTTCTTCAATGGCTGTATAGATTACATCAATTGAATTCTTTCGGGAAGAATATTGATTTAATACTTTGTCGGGCTGTAAGGCTTTGAATTTTTTAAAGACTTCTCTGGCTAAAATCTGAAATTTCCGCTTGGTTTCATCATTGGTATAAACGGCATTAACACCTTTCTCCATTGCTGCTAATTTATGCAAACCTGAAGCCTTTGTTAATTCTTCCAAATTGAAATTTACTTCGTTTTGTAAAAATATTTCGGTGCTAACCAATGCCTCTTCTAATTGGCGAATCAATTCTTCTTTTGGTTTCACCGGTGGTTCGGGTTCCTCACCGCTCCCTTCAGTCCCGTCTGAACCATAAATTGCTAAAGCATCCAATAAAGCTTTATATGTCTCAATATAGTCAACTATCAAACCATTGTTTTTGCCTTCATAAATCCTGTTAGCTCTTGCAATGGCTTGCATCAGCGTATGGGATTTTAATGGCTTGTCTAAATATAAGGTAGACAGAGATGGCACATCAAAACCTGTTATCCACATGGCACAAACAATAACAAAACGAAAAAGGTCATCTTCATCCTTGAATCTTGTTGCAAGGTCCTGGGTATTCATCTTTTCACGATGGGGTTCAATCTCTAAATCCCATTTTTGGAATTTTTGAATTTCGTTTTGTTCCGGACTAATTACAACACATATTTCAGTCTCTTTTATCCAATGAAGTTCACGACTCTTTTCCAGCAATTCCTGATCTCCATATTTGCTTTTGGCTAAATCCTTTTCTAACTGATCAACATAGTTTTTCCAATGAAAAGTGATCAAATCGTACATTTTTACAGCCGTGAGTTTGTCTAAAGCGATAAACATCCCCTTACCTTTGTACCCACGATTACAAAAATGCCACACCACATCTTTTGCGATTGCATCCAATCTTTTCTTAGCTGTCAGAATCGGATATTCTCTAGCGAAAAGCTGCTCAATCCTGCTTCTTTGGTCGCTATCTAAATCTTCACTTTCTGAATCTATTAATGCTCTTATCTGCTCATTGATAACCGGATTTTTCAATCCCAGATATTCACCTCTGTTGTCATAGTAAAGCGGAACGGTAGCTCCATCATCCACACTTCGTTTAAAATCGTAACGGGAGACATAATCACCAAAAATCCTTCTTGTTAATTCATCATCCTTGAAAAGCGGGGTACCAGTAAAACCGATAAACGAAGCATTGGGCAAAGCATTACGTAAATTCATGGCTAATTGTCCTCCTTGTGTTCGGTGCGCTTCATCCGAAATAACAATTATGTTATCGCGTTTGGTAATTTCTTCCTCAAAATTGAATTTATGGATAAGTGTAAACAAATAACGGTGTTCCGAACTTAACAATTCTTTCAAATGCTTACCACTACCCGCTTTAAGTGAATGCTTTGTGCCTGCTTTTATTTGTGGAACCGCACCCACACCACTGAATGTACCATAAATCTGGGTATCCAGCTCGTTCCGGTCTGTAACAATTAAAAAGGTATTACTACCTTTAAATTTCCGATGAATCTTTTGGCTGAAAAATACCATTGAATAGGATTTACCACTTCCTTGTGTATGCCAAAACACTCCTAATTTTTGTCTTTCCTCTAAACTTATTTTATCAAGTTGAAGGAGCTTGTCTTTGTGTATGATGTTTTCAATGGCTTTATTTACTCCGATAAATTGATGGTTTCTGGCAATAAGTTTTAGCATACTGCCCAGAGAATTATCAAAGAGAATAAAGTTTTCAAAAAGGTCCAGAAACCGTTTCTTTTCGCAAACGCCAACTATGATTCTGTCTAATGCAACAATGCCTTCATCATCTTCTGTGATTCTTTTCCATTCGTGAAAGTGCTGGTATTTGGCTGTAATACTACCGATACGACTTTCTATGCCGTTGCTTACCAAAACAAAAGCATTATAATAGAATAACTTAGGAATTACATCTTTGTAATCAGTGAAATTATCATTGTAGGCGTTTTCCAGTTTGCGGTGAGCCGCTTTCAACTCAATGAATAACATGGGAATACCGTTGACAAAACCAATAATATCCGGTCTGCGTTCACGATTACTTTTGCCTTGTATCCATAATTGGCGAACAGCTATAAAGTTATTGTTCTCGGGATTTTCGAAGTCAATGACTTTCAACAATTTGTTTTTTACCTGTTTGCCTCTTTCATTTTTAAAGTCAACGGGAATACCTTCTTTTAATAAGTGATATTTTTCAAAATTGATTTCAACTAATGATTTAGTAATAGTTTCTTCGGTAATTTTTTCATACGCAAGGGAGTAAGCTTGTTCCGGTAAATAAGGATTAAATTCCTTAAGCTTTTCAAAAAAAAGCTTTTTCAGTACCACTTCTTTTTTATTCAATCTGCCTAATGTGGAGCCCTCTCCAAAACCTTCTTTGTTGTATGCCAATAGGGTATCCCAGCCTAAACGATTGAAAAACAGGTCAATTGCTGTTTGCTCTATGAGGTTATCTTCAGAATATTCGTAACTCATTTTGTCAGATCGTAAGCTTGCTTTAAATAATAAAGTACACCTCCCGGAAGTTTTGACAATTTATTAAATTGATTATCGGGCTTTTCTGGAAACAGATAATCGTCTACCTGAATACTATTATCAAATAGTTTGAATTCTTCTAACTTCCCGGTTTGTATAATAGAAGTAATATAAGCTGATCTTGAAGCTGCAAGGAGGACATTAAATCTTGTAAATCTTTTTCTTCCGGGGAGAAACGAATTCAAAGCAGCCAGACCTTTCACAAAAACCTGGTATTTAACAATGCTCTCTTTGTCATTTAATTTGTTTAAAAATCCGGATGCAAGCAAAAAAGAAGTTTTCAGGATATCTGAATAAACATCACCAATCTGAATATTTTCTTGCAGGTAATCAATCTCTTTTTGTGCTGATATTTTGAATGTTTCAGACACCATTGGGAAATTCGTGGCAACATCTATAAGCAAATCAATATCATAGAGTTGTTTTAACATGCTAAGATGCTTACCGGAGTCATATGTTACTCCAATAGTATTTGGAGCAAAGGCAGTCAGTTTATCGCCCAGAAGAGAATTTATTCCAAGAATTCTGACTGACGTTGATTCACCATCCTGAATAAGTATGGGCAGATCAATTATCTTATCAATTATCTCAGGATAGTCGGGTTTCTCAATAAGTACATCCAGTAAAACATATCTTTCATTGTCGAACAGATTAGAATGAAAGTAAAGGAAATAATGTGCTTTGGGAATCTTTCCGGAGTAACTTCTCTCTTCATCCAGTTCCCATCTTGAAAAAATGGATTCAGAACATATTTTTGTCAGGATTTCTTCCACCCCCTCTCGGCTAATTTTGCAAACAATATCAACATCAGTGGAGAGCCTCTTTATTTCAGAGAAATGCAGCATCAATGATGTGCCACCTTTAAAAATAAAATCAAGTTTATTGAAGGAAAGTTTTTCCAGCAAACTTAATGCATAAAGTGCATATTCAAGTATTTCCGGCCCTGTATTCCCAAGACGTTTACTTTGTGACAATATCCATTCTTTGGAATATGATTTTGGAGAGATCATGCCTGATCTGTTAGATGTAACCGGTTCATAAATTCTTCAATATCCTTTTGTTTCCCACGCCGGCGGGAATAGCTGAACAGAGTGGATTTATTAACCAGGTATTTTTTAAAGATATTTGTCCAGATGTTTAACAGCTCATCATCCTGATAAGAATAAAAGAGCTCTTTATCGCAATAAAGATCAACCAGAATTTTTTCTATTCCGGGGGTACGACTTTCCTTCTTCAGTACAGGTGATTTACTTACAAGCGACTTAATGATGTAGGTTAATGGTGAATTACCGGCGTATAGTTCAATTTCTTTAGTCCCTGGCTTAAAATAAACTTCCTTAAAACCTTTTTCCTTCAGAAAATAAAAAACGTTTTCAGCAATTATTTCCTCAGGTTCGATGATTATTAGTTTCCTGAATGCCTGCAAGTTTGTGAATTCATTAAGCCATGTTGTGTCCCATAATAATATGTCGGCTGATATGAATTGTTTCCTGATGGTTTGTTCTACCTTTCTTATGTCCTTATCCGGTGATGGTATCCATAAAGGTTTCGGTGCGAAAGTATATACACCCCTGGCAACTGCAGCTATAATACCTTTATTTTTAAGTTCATGAATCCTTGCATAAATTGCATTATCCTGAATACCCGGAACAATTTTTCTGAAATACTCTTTTACATCTTTTATGCCAACCTTACTCTGACCTTTAAAGTGATCAGTTATTACTTTAGTTGATTTATTATTATGTAAATCTTTTGTTTTCATAGTATTACTATCAACACAAAGATATCTAAGAATAGACAATAAACAAGCATTACTGTCTTATATTAGAACATCACCTCCAATCATATCTGTTAAACTCATCCATTCTTCAACTGTTCGAAATATAACTTGTTGCCATTTATTGATATCTTCATTAACTTTTAGTGAGATAGTACTACATTCCATTTCATCAATATCTTTACCTGTAACCTTATCCAGGTATTTCCCCTTTACTATTGGCTCTTCCAATTCTCCGGGATAAACCAATGCTACTTTTTTGGCACCAAAGTATTCATGATAAACATACATTTGCCTAAGATCGTCCGGGGATGGATTTTTACCATTCAGGTTTTTCCACTTTGTGTCAATAACAAAGCAGTTATCCTTATCTCCGGGATTAATAATAATATCAGGTTCCATTTTTGTTCTTTTCCCTGACTCAGATTTCCAAAAATATTTGAAGGGTTGCGCCTTTAAAGTGATACCCGAGGATATATTTTTTCTAATACTTGCAAGAACAAATTTTTCCCAAAGCTTATTCATGTCAAACATCAAAGCAAGCACATCATTCTGTCCTCTGCTAACATCAGGATGATAGTGAAGGAGTAATAGCCGGGCTATTTCAATGGCACGCCGGTAGGCAATTGTTTTACGATTATAGGTAATTGTGCAGAAGGTCTCATCCGTAACTTTAATATCCAACATTTCCGGGAAATACAATAATAAAGCTCCAATCCTGCTTTGTAAGACATGATTGGTATTAAGGACGCTTATGAGTCTGATAGTTTTGTAGAGGATGAAATGCAATTTGTGTTTATGGTCAAAAGTCGTAGAGCGGACATAGAAACGTTCCTGGTGCACATGGTTTTGCTGAATATGTTTGCCAAACTGCAGACTACCTTTTAGTGAATATGTGTTTCCTTCAGATTTCCTGTATTGCTTTATTAATCCACTGTGGAGAAGAAATTCAACTTCATCTATAAAAAATTCAAAATATAGATCCAGAATTGAATTTGGCTTCAGCTTCAATATACTGCTGCTTGGTGCATGGATATCAAATACACCGACAGTCCTGAGCATTCCTATTAGCATTTTGCGCCATATTCTTTCATCATGTTTCTTGTCGGCTTTTGGCAGGACTTCGATTGTAGTTTTGCCTACCTGCAGAACCCCTACATATTCACAGAATTTAATACCATTATGGATCAGGTAAAAAAAAGGAACTCCTTTTGTCCCATAGAATAACTGTAATTCCTTCAGTTTATTAAAATCAAAATACGATCCCTCTTCTGCTCTCAGAATTTCATGTTCAAAAACCGTGATATGATTTTTACTAACTACCAAAACTGTTATAATAATAGTTCTTTTATAGCTGCCTTGAATTCATCATCAGTCAGTTTTATTGGGTCGACCAGTTTATATACCGGACGTTTTTCAAGCTCATCGATATCATAATCATTAAAATCAGCAAAAATCTTTTCGGTGTTTTGATCCTGCTTGCCATCATCTTCGAAAAACTTACTGCCCAGAACCAGTCCGATCTTTCCGTAATCGCCAAAGAAGTATTCCTGCAAAAGTGGAATTATATTATGGCGAAAAATCTCCTTCAGGTTTTCAATTGTTTTCACTGACATAAAATAACTATGGCCGATCTGATGATCCCTGTCTAATAATTTTTCAACCCGTTTGTTAATTGTATCCATTATTAATGCCAAATCGATACTCTGCTCTGATTTAAGATTGCCTTTATCTTCAATTAGTCCGGAATCCGGAAGGATTGTTTCAAAACTGAATCTTCTTCTAAGCGCTGTATCAAGAGCTTCGATACTTCTGTCGGCAGTGTTCATTGTACCAATTATATATAGATTTGGAGGGACTCCAAATTTCTCCTTGCTGTAGGGCAAAATTACCTCCAGCGCTTCATCCTTTCCCAATCGTTTATCTTCTTCAATCAGGGTAATAAGTTCTCCGAAAATCTGTGAAACATTTCCGCGATTGATTTCATCAATGATTAAAACATATTGTTTTTCTTCTTTTTCAATTATCAGTGAAGGTTGATAAGATTTTAATTTATCCAATATTGCCGGGTAATATATTCCAACGCCTGTCAGTCTTATTTCTCTTCTTTTATAGTAAGCATCTCTAAGAGTTGAAATACTCAAAGTATGCCCTGTACCACCACTTGCTTTCTTGAATTTAATGGAAGACTTAGTGAATCCTAGAATTGTATAATCATTCCCTTCACGCTTTAATGGGAATTTCATTTCTTGATTTTCCTGCCATTCTTCTTTAAGTTTATTGAAAGCTTCTTCATAAGATAATTGTTCTTTTACACCTTTATTAGCATCAAGCCAATTATCTCTTGCTATGGTAGATATTAATTTAAATATACCTGGTTCAATATCATAAATTACTTTTTGACTTTCATTGACATCTGGTTTTATTCCTTCAATAAAATCTTCATAACTCATACTCTGATGGAATGTGATAAAACCAATTTGGCCATTTGGATTCTCCCAATCGTCAATAATTAATTCGTCAAACCGTTCTTTTAAATCACTCCTGTTTTCATAATAGACTTTCAGAGCCGATTCCTTTAAACCGTCTATTATAGAAACTGCTTTATTGATTGTCTTATATGTTTTCCCAGTTCCCGGAGGACCAAATAAAATTTGATTTAGTGGAAATTCCGATTGCATGTCTTCCACTTTAAATGCTAAAGCATCGTTCTCTGAAACCTTTTTCCCTCCAAAAATCAAATCAATATTCTCTTTGTAATTTACTTTACTAATGGTTGACCGGTACGCACCTCGACCATCAATAGTAAATGGCTTAAAGTCCTTTTTCCATTCTACTGTTATTGTTTTCCCATCGCCAATGTTTTTTGTTACAATTCCGATACAGTGTACTTCGAGAACTGAAATTGTTTTTCCCTCTTTTTTTCTGGTATAGCTTGTTTTAGCTGCTATTTGACTACCAACAGGCACTCCTTTTACTTTATCAATGTATTTGTCATCAAAGCCATTTTGCCAAATACCTTCTTTTTGAAAACGTGGTAATTGGTTTTCTGGGGCACTGCCATACCAGAAAAAGCCTACGCAATAATATTCTGTGTCTTTTGTCATATCTTATACCATTGTTAAAAAATCAGTGATTATTTCGGTAAGTTCAAATCTATCATTCATCCCATCATTATACTTTTCACTTTCTCGTATTTGCTCAATTGTCATTAAAGGCCAATACCTTTCAGTAACTTCAGTATCCCGGACTTTCATTGCACGAGCAATATCCTTCTTGGCATCACTTAAATCTGTTATAATAATTGTGCCTGTGGGTAAACCTAAAACAGCAATGCTAATATAGTTTTCGATTTCATTTTTGCGAGTTAGATAGGCCTTCTTTCCTTCGGCTTTTAATTCTGCAATATGTTGGGAGTTAACTCGTGAATTAACAGGGTTTGTTATATCAGCATCTAAGAATACACCGTATGGAACTTCAAATTGTTCTGCAATTTTCTTTGTTCGCCAATGTTTAAGAGTTCCGCAACCACCCATTATCAGGAGTGCAATTCCCTTCTCATAAAGTGTATGAGAAATAAAATTGTTTTGTTTTAATAAATTAGAGGAATGGTTTAAGAATACTATATCGCCCGGCCCTTCAACAAGCAGAAGTGCTTTGGCTCCTTTTGGAATTGGGTCAGGAAGAATCCCAAGTGTTTTGGCTATCTGTTCAAAAATATCGTCAGTTCCGTATTCTACAAACTGACCGTGTTCAGTCTTTCTAACTAATCTTAACCCGGTTACTGGTAATAAAGCACCTAAAGCCGGAACGTGGGTTGTTAGCAAAACTTGGCTACTTTCTTTTTGACCTAATTTAATAAATGCTTTTATGAGCATTTCCTGATAGTTTGGATGTTGTGATGTTTCTGGCTCTTCAAATGCATAGATAACTGAGGGCGCATTTTTAGAAGCCACTTTTCTTTCTGCTTCAGCTCTAAAGAAATTTAATAAAATCAGTCTCTTCACTCCGCTTCCTCTTTTATTTATTGGAACGCCATCATCGCCATCAATTGAAAAATCAAAATTCCATTTTGGTGGGGTTTTGAATTTGGGTGATAATGCCTGGGCAAGAGAATCATCCATTTCTTTTAATTTATCGATAGTAAGATTAGCTCTTTCAATTACTCGGTCTTTAATCTCTTGCTCTAATTGAGAAATGCGGTCAGCAAATTCTTTTTTAGCTAAATCAACTGCTTCTTGCAATGGTGATTTAGCTACAGGATCGCTATCTTTATTTTCTCTATCCACTTTGAAAATTTCAAATAAAGGCAATAAACTTTGAACCTTTTCCTGCAATTTTTTAGAATCTCCTGCAAACTCACTTATATCTAATTCTATGTTGTTTATATTGAGGTTGTCGCAATTGGTCCAAATTGCGTTCCGCCAAGAAGCACTTCTCCTCTTGTCTTCTATGGCAGCTATATTTACTCCTAATTCTGTAGCTCTTGCTTTAAGCCCTTTTAAGTCTAACTTATGTAGGTCGTTATAATTTTCTGCTGTTGGATGTTGTGAAAGAATAAATACAGAAGGTGCTTTTAGCTGGGTTCTTCTGTACAGCTTTTTAATTTGTAATTCCAGGTTGGCATTTAAAAGATGCTCGTCTCTAAGATTTGTTGGATTTGTCTCATCAATAATAACTTCATCAGGCAGATTATCGAAAGTGCAAGTAATTTCAATAAGGCAATTAACATCACCAATATGGAAATCATCCTTTTCTAATGCTACTGAATCACAATTAAAAAAAACTGCTAAGGCTTCAAGGATACTTGATTTACCGCAATCATTTTTCCCAACAAAGCCTGTAATACATTGGTCAATTGGAAATGTTGTTCGATTTGAGAAACCTCTAAAATTTTGTATTGTAACTTCTTTCAGTCTCATATGCTTGAATTTTAATCTTCCAACTCATTAAACTCATTAACAATATATAACGTGGTCCGTGAGGTTTGGTGTTTTTTATTATTAATATCCATACCTCTTATTCAAATACCCCAACCAATTATTAAACTCTCCATTTACCTGATTAGCTCTGACAAATTGAACCCATTCCTGATGTGTCCATGTTTTAAAAATTGCTTTCCCATCAAATAGCTTTGCCCATTCTGTTTGAAAGTCATTTATTCCGGTGCTTTTTAAGCATTCTATTAAAGTATTATTTCTAGCATCAAAAGCTACAGATGACGCAACTAAAGAAAATTCACTACTTTTCCTAATACCTTCAGCTAGTGCTTGTTGCCGAAATAACTGATAACCGGCGGTAGCAGCAGGACATCTTTTCAAAGTGGTTCTACCATAGTTTGAAAGGTGTAAATTATTCCAATATTTTCTTCCCCAAATGGTTTGATGACAAATTGTTTTATAATCAATCACACTTCTTGATTGCATACACCTTGTTGGATTTGGATTTCCTTCTCTTTCACCCTTATCAATTGTTCTGCGGGCAGAGCATTTGTAAAAACTATGCTCGGTGTATTTGCATTCAGTAAGTACAATACCTTTACTAAATGGTGTTTTCACTATGAAAGCTACATCGGGTGAAGTTTGTCCTGAACCTCTGTTGCCATCTAACTCACCCAATAAAAGCGACGGATGAAGACCATCTTTTTCGGGAAAAGCAAATTCAAGTTCAACTTCTTCGATTTCGGTTATTTCTGATGAGACTCTTTGTTTTAAAAACGCTAACATTAATTGCTGAAGAGATTTATTCAGGCGAACAGGAAAATACAAATTAGCACAAACTATCCAGGAGCTTAATAAGTTATGAGTTCCTGTATGATGTTGAATATTCTTTTGATCCAAATAAGCAGGTAATCCCGTTCTAATACCAGACCATAATGTTTCCTTCCATTTATTTTTAGGTATGATATGTTCATAATCTTTCCCATTCTGAAAGCCCTTTTCAGTAGTTGAAATATTGGTTTTCCGCCAAATTATCTGATGCTTTCTTTGTTCTAAGATGAAATTATCTTTACTCATAAGTATTGGTATCTAAAAATCGTTATTCCATAACGGCAGTTTGCCATTTATTTCAAAAAATCGTTGCATTAACAGCCCTTCCACAAAGGCGGGCAAATCGTTATTCGATTTATCCATTGTTACAAACCAATAAATATCTAAACCATCAATATTTTCGGCCATCATCTTTTTGTCAAAAAAATCCTGTCGTTTCATTCCATCCTGTTTATTGTTAATCCTGCCTTTCAACAATTGTTCTTTGAATTGTCCGCTTTGGGTAATGGTTCCTGATTTGCCTATATATACCAACTCAACCCTGCCTCTTGCAAGGCGAATGATATAATACACCCCAGGAAGCTCGGGAACATCCTTGCTTGCTTCGGCTAAACGGTCTCCTTTTTTATAAAAGAAATGACCATTGTTTTTATATTTTTTTATCTCGTCAAACATAATCTCTTTGTTTATACTTCTATTTGTCCACTCATCAGCCTCGGCAACAAAATGTCCCGTGCCACCCTCAGTTTGCTGTTTTGCTCGCCAAGAGTGCTGATTAAGGCGAAGATGGGTTTAACTTTTTCTGTAAATGCTTTTAGTTCGGTTTCTTTGGGCAGGTTGATTTTTTGCTCACCGATAAATTCTTCAAAACCGTAGTTCACAATATTGCTGGCACTGTGTTTTTCGTATTGGGCAATTACGCCGGTTTCGTGGCTTGCTAGTAAATACAAATAGAAGAATTCAGGTGTTACCGTTTCGTTCGGACGGAGCAACTTGCAGAAACTGGCACACATTGCAGGTTGACCAAATTGTGCCAATAGTTTTTCGGTTATCAATAAACTTCTGCCTACTGGCTGCCCTTTACTGCCACCTGAAACTTCAAACACAATATCGCCTGCTTGCATACTGCGTGATGCAAGGTTTGATTCTTTGTGATAACGAAATGGAACGCCTTTTACTTCGCTTTTTTTTGCATCCGGAATATCCGTTCCCCGAATGACAAAAGCAGGTTCCGAAAATCCTTCTTTGTAATCTTCTTCTCCCCAACCGCCGCCAATGTAAAAGGCAAGGCAGTCTTTGATATATTCTTCACGTTTGTTTCTGGCATAGCTCAATTCCTGCATCAATTCTTTGTAATGCATTTGAGCCTTCTCCTCCAACAACCTTATCCGCTTCAAATTATTCTCTATCAAATCATCATAAGCTGATAAGATGGAAGCGATTTTGCGTTGTGCTGGGAGAGATGGGAATTCAATAGGTTTTTCGCCAATAATATCGGGATTTACAGCAGGATAATTTGCTCCTTGTTCGTAAGCAACTAAAAATGCAGTAAATCCAGGTTCACTGATTAAGTAGTATAAAAATCTTGGATCAGTAATGTTTTCTTTCGGTCTTAGAACTGCAAAACCAGTGGAAGCAACTGAATTTTCAAATGCAGTTTTAAAATAGTAGAAAGATTTATTTCCGGGTCTTACTGTCGCTATAATTGTATCGTAATTTCTAACTACCCTTTTTGCTCTTGACGGTGCTTCACTAAGTGGGATTTCATCATTGATAGATACAACGCCACTCCCAACAGAAGTAATGTCGAAATATCTAATATAATCGTGTGGATAATTCCTAGAAACATTCTCGGGATTTATATCACACAAATCGAATACCTTTCCCTTTTCCCACTTCATATCGCCAACTCTTTATAATTTTCAGAAATGGCATTTGCCAATGCAACGGCTTCTTCGTTCAAACTCTCCAACTCAATATGTATTTCATTGAGACGTTCTTCGAAGTCAAAATCATCGTCAGTGGCAGTGTCCACACCTACATACCTGCCCGGGCTCAGGCTCCAGTCTTTAGCTTTAATTTCTTTTTGGGTTACTACCTTGCATAAGCCTTCCACATCGGTATAAACACTATCAGGGAAACGATTTTGCAGCCAGTGGGCTTGTTTCCAGTAATACTCCGTTTCGTGCAGTAAGCCGGGTTCTTCTTCATCGGGATTACCACTGAGTTGCTTATGCAGGATTTTCAATTGGTCGAGCTCTTCTTTCTGGTTCAGTTCTTTCCACTCTTTGTTTCTGTTCAACTGGTATTCTTTTACTGCTGTGGCTATTACATCAAGCAGTTGTTTAATGAGTTTGTCCTGTGGCTTACGGAGGGCTTTGCATTGTTGGGCAATGTTTTCTAATGCTCCAATTTCCGCCTTAATTTCCTTAGTATCAGCGATCAATTTATTTTGCTGTTCGTAAATGGTTGGCGTTTCTTCAATGTTTAAAGCAGTTGCAAATGCTTTGGCTTCTGGATTTTCATTAGTGTATCTGTTGGCAAAATCACTTACCGTTTTATACACCTTCTGAAATTGTTTTTGCAATTCTGATGTAGCTGCGGCTGTTTCTTTGGCCAAGTCGGTGGCTGCTTGTAAATAAGCCTTTACTGTTGTTTCAAATTTTTTGGAACTGCCTCTATACAGATTTACAATGCAAATTAGGTTTTGCAGCTGTTCAGGGCTAAAGTCATTTACTTTTGAAGTTACTTTCCTGTATATCTTTCGTGCATCCAGCATGAGAACTTTCTCTTTTTTCTGTTCGTCCTGTTCTTTAGCCCGGTCGAAAAACCACAAGGTGCAAGGCAGTGACCTGGTATAGAAAAAGTTATTGCCAATAGCCATCATTACATCAACAGCTCCGGTTTTTACCAGTTTTTCACGAATTTCTTTTTCACTATGTCCGGCATCACTGGCAGAAGAAGCCATTACAAAACCGGTTCTTCCTGTTGATTTCAGGTAATTGTAGAAATACTGAATCCATAAATAATTAGCGTTGTCGTTTTTCGGAAGGTTTACTTTTCCTCCCAGCATCAAACGTGGGTCTTTCTTCACTGCTTCTTTACCCTTGTCAACACCATCAACATTAAAAGGTGGGTTAGCCATAACAAAATCAGCTTTCCCAACCAGGTCATGTTTGTCTTCGTAGAAAGTGTTACCCTCCTGTATGTTGCCTTCCAAACCGTGAACAGCTAAGTTCATTTTGGAAAGTTTTGTGTTGAGTTCAGCCTTTTCCTGCCCGTAAAATGTCACTTTCTCGGCAGGTCTCATACCTTCGCTTTCAATGAAATAACCTGTTTGTACGAACATACCTGCAGAGCCACAGGCAGGGTCAAACACGACACCGTGGTCGGGTTCAATCACATTTACGATGGTTTGCACCAGACTCATTGGAGTAAAAAATTCACCTCCTTCCTGTGCCCCGGTCATTGCAAATTTGTTGAGAAAGTATTCATAAATCTTTCCAAACAAATCACCGTTAGCTTTTTGTAATACTTCTTTGTTGAAAATCCTGAGTAATTCTCTCAATAAGTCTTTGCTGAAAATGGCGAAGTTTTTTGGTAAAACTCCTTTGA
>JADHVS010000146.1 GCA_016783865.1 Bacteroidales bacterium | reverse complement strand
GCCAGTTATTGCCACTCGTTCAGGTGGACCTGAAGGTATAGTTAAGGAACATGTGGGATACCTGGTGCAGCCTGATCAGACAACAGAACTTAAGGAGGCCATGGCTAAAATGATCGGCAGCTATGATCAATTCAATCCGGATTCAATCAGGGAATATATCGTGGAAAACTATAGCAACGAAGCGGTAGTAAAGAGTTATACAGAGATATTATCATAGATTTTTAAATTTATTTTCACATGCCATCATCTCAATTCAATTTAGGTTACATTATCCGTTTGGCGCTTACGGCTGCCCTGGGAGGATTGCTGTTTGGATATGATATTGCAGTTATCTCAGGAACCATCCCGTTTATTACAGATGTATTTTCATTGAACGAATGGTGGAAAGGGTTTACCGTGAGCGGGATCTATATCGGTTGTCTGGTTGGGGCCGGTTTTGCGGGAAGGATGAGCGACCGTTTTGGAAGGAAATCAATGCTTATTGTATCGGCTCTGATTTTCGGGATCTCTGCAGTGGGTTCCGGACTGTCAAACACGCTGACCTCATTTTTTATTTACAGGCTGATAGGAGGATTGGGAGTTGGAATGGCCGCAATGTTATCTCCCATGTATATCGCGGAGGTTACGCCAGCCAGAATCCGTGGACGATTTGTAGCCACCAATCAATTCACCATTGTTACAGGTATCCTTGCTGCATATTTTGTTAATTATTTACTGCTGAGTGTGGGAGACCAGGCCTGGAGGTGGATGTTGCTGGCCGAGACTATTCCCAGTGTATTGTTTTTACTATCGATGTTCTTTGTCCCTGAAACGCCGAGATATCTTGCCAAAATAGGAAACTACGAAAAAGCCACAAAAATCTTAACCAGGATCGGTGGTGGGGATTTTGCCGCTCAAACGGTTGAAAATATCCGTAATACATTGGTAGACAAACAGGGAGGTGATATCAGGTTACTGTTTAAGAGATCTATGCGACTGGTGCTGATCATCGGTGTGTTTTTAGCCATATTTCAGCAATGGAGCGGTATCAATGTGATATTCTTTTATGCCCCCGATATTTTTGCAAAGACAGGGGTTGGTGTTGAATCGCAACTGTTTCAGACCGTTATTGTCGGGGCCACCAATGTGATATTTACTATCCTGGCTATGTGGTTGGTAGAGCGGGCCGGAAGGAAAATTTTATTGCTGGTGAGTTCGGCAGGTATGGCTTTAAGTTATACATTGGTTGGTATTTTGTTTTTTACCGATAATTTATCGGGATATATCCTGCTTGCTTTTGCCCTGATTGCGGTTGCATCGTTTTCTTTAGGGTTGGGACCGGTGGTCTGGGTGATGCTTTCAGAGATATTTCCCAATAAGATCCGCGGGCAGGCCATGTCTGTTGCCACCATGTGTCTCTGGATAGGTACATTTACATTAACACTGACCTTCCCGTCCCTCATTAATGCCCTGGGAGGTGCAATTACCTTCTGGATTTACGGGGCCATTTGTATATTTGGATTAGTGTTTATGTTCTTTGTCCTGCCTGAAACCAAAGGTAAAACACTGGAAGAGCTTGAGAGTATATTAATTAAATAATTTAAGTTGCTACCTGACTGCCGGTTTACCTGCCGGAGGCAGGCAGGCAGGCAGTACCTGGCAACTTGAGTTAAATGGTAATAAGTTAAATAAATATCTGATTATGAAATTTTTAACCAGACCCTTCATGATACAATTTCTTATTGGAGTTTTATTGATTTCCTGTAACAATTCTGAGCCGCCAGGGATCCAAACGGGTGGTCCGGAGGTGATTGAATTTCGTGTATTGCCCTTTGAACTTACCGAGGTAGAATTGTTAGATGGACCGTTCAAACATGCTACAGAGCTGAATGTTAAGTCATTACTTAATTATGAACCAGACCGCTTGCTGGCCGGATTCAGGAGCGAGGCCGGTTTGGAACCAAGAGCCGAACATTACCTGGGATGGGAAAATGAAACATTGGCAGGCCATAGCCTCGGCCATCATTTAAGTGGTTGCGCTTTGATGTATCAAACTACTGGCGATCAGACTTTCCTTGACCGGGTAAATTACATTGTTGATGAGTTGAAGATTTGCCAGGATGCGAATGGGGATGGGTATATAGGTGCTTTTCCTGATGGGAAAAGAGTTTTTGAGGAAGAGATAGCGAAGGGAGATATACGGCCAAAACTATTCGACCTGAATGGGATATGGGCTCCGTATTATACCATGCATAAGGTCATGGCTGGCTTGCGTGACGCTTATACCTTATGTGGAAATCATAAAGCGCTGGAAATAGAAAAGAAATTTGCCGATTGGGTAGGGACCATTGTAAATCCCTTAACAGATGAGGAGATCCAGGAAATGCTGGATTGTGAGCACGGTGGAATGAATGAAGTACTGGCCGACCTGTATGCTCATACCGGTGACGGGAAATACCTGGAGCTATCGCGTGTATTCCATCATAATGATGTACTGGAACCCTTATCCCAAGGAGAAGATATTCTGCCGGGGATCCATGGAAATACCCAGATCCCAAAGTTGATTGGCCTGGCCCGGAGGTATGAACTGACCGGTGACGAAAATGACAGGAAAACGGCTGAATATTTCTGGGATAGGGTGGTTCATCATCATTCATATGTTACCGGGGGTCATGGAAACCATGAATACTTTGGAGAGCCGGATAAACTTCGGAACAGGTTGAGTGATGAAACGACTGAATCGTGTAATGTCTATAATATGTTGAAGCTATCGCGCCATATGTTTCAATGGGAAGCCTCTGCCGAAGTCGCTGATTTCTATGAAAGAGCGCTTTTTAATCATATTCTTTCATCACAGCACCCGGGAGACGGCCGTGTGATCTACAACCTGTCGCTTGAGATGGGAGGATTTAAGACATACCAGGATCCTTATTGGTTCACGTGTTGTGTGGGTACAGGCATGGAAAATCATTCAAAATATGGAAGAAACATCTTCTTCCATAATGATAAAGAATTATTTGTGAGCCAGTTTATTGCTTCGGAGGTTGAATGGGCCGAAAAGGGACTGGTCGTCAGACAGTTAACGAATTTTCCGCAGGAGCAGGGTACAACCATTGAATTTGATAGTGAAAAACCTGTAAAACTGGTTCTTCAGCTCAGGTATCCATACTGGGCAGAGAATGGAATGGAAATAGTCGTAAATGGTAAGCAGCATCCAGTGAAACGGAAGCCCGGCAGTTTTGTTGCTGTTGCAGGAGAATGGAAGACGGGAGACAGGGTGGAGGTAAAAATTCCCTTTTCGCTTCGTCTTGAAACAATGCCTGATGATACTAACAGGATCGCTGTAATGTATGGTCCGCTGGTGCTTGCTGGTGACCTGGGAGAAGAAGATGATCCCCATGCCCGGGAGGATAATTTTGTGCCTGTTATTATGACAGAGCAACGGGATCCCGTTGCCTGGACCAATCCTGAACCGGGTTCAAATGTTTTCAGGACCGCCGGAGTTGGTAATCCCCGCGATTTTGTTTTGCAACCATTCTATTCAACACATGAGCGGAGGTATTCTGTTTATTGGGACATGTATAATGAAGAGTCCTGGGCGGATTTCCTGGCCGCAAAACGGGAAAAATTGGAGAAAAAGCAAAAAATAATTGACCAGAGCCTGGATTTTATCTTTCCGGGTGACAGTATTGGTGAACTGGCACATCAGCTGAAGGGAGAAAACACAATTAAAGTATTATTCAGGCACAGAACCTACAGGCAGGCCAGGCGGGGATGGTTTTCTTATGATATGAAGGTATTGAAGGATCAACCCATGGGATTAGCCGTTGAATATTGGGGTGGATTTACCGGGTCAAAATCATTCGACATATCGATAGATGGCGAATTACTTGTAACAGAGGATATTGTGGGCATAATGGATGGGGAATTTGTGGATGTTGTGTATGAAATTCCTGTTGGATTAACCACCGGTAAATCAAAGGTCACAGTTAAGTTTGAAGCCCACCCTTTCAATATTGCCGGACCGCTGTTTGAGATCAGGACAATTGTACTTGAATCCTGCGAGCGCATTCCCCGTAGCTTGCTGCGGGGTTAGCGAGCGCAATTAAAAATTTATATAGGATCGATGATTCCTCGCAGCTTGCTGCGAGGAGAGTCAATAGTCATTGATGACCTGGCAAATGATCTCGTAAACAGGTCTGTCTCAAAACACTGTTGAAGATTATACTCTATTTTTTTCTGTGAATTGATAACTTTAAGTATATTTGTTATATAATTTGTGTATAATGGGAAAGTTAGACATACCAGGAACGCCCAAAACACCATCAATCAGATCTGATGCCGATCAGGGATTCGTGGAAATGAAAGGCAGGGCTCATCCTGAAAATGCCAAGGAGTTTTTCATGCCCTTGATAGAATGGGCGAGCGAATACGTAAAAGATCCAAAAGAAAAAACTATTATTAACATTGATCTTGAGCATTTTAATACGAGCTCCTCGAAATGTATTCTCGATTTCTTCAAACAGTTAGAGCCGCTCAAGAAAGCTCCTAACGAGTGCATTGTTAACTGGTATTATGAAGATGATGACGAAGAGCTTTTGGAGGCCGGTGAAACCTACGAAGCAATCACCGGGTTTAAATTCAAACTAATAGGTAAATAGATTATAAATAGAAGCCAGGCCGACCGCCTGGTTTTTTTTGGTGCGCCCGGCAGGGCGCTGATACTTATATCTATTCCTAAAAAGAGTTAATTCATATCACTTATCGGATTGTATTTTCATAAATCCAAAATTATTAGGCTCAAATTCACTGGGTGAATCCTGCGAGCGCATTCCCCGTAGTTTGCTGCGGGGTTAGCGAGCGCAATTAAAAATTTATATAAAGGATCGATGATTCCTCGCAGCTTGCTGCGAGGAGAGTCAATCTGCATCCGTAAAAATGATAAAGCCCCCATCTTTAGTTAGTCCAAGATATTCTCCTGCATCATTATCCGTAGTACTGCCATACACCCCTTCCCAGAGTTTATTTCCTGCGGAATCTGTTTTCACCAGGTAGACCTGCCATATGTCAGAAGGACCAAATGGACTGCCGGATTCTGAATAAGGGAACTCATCCCCGGTACCTCCTACTATGACAAATCCTCCGTCGGGTGTTTGCCTTACGCCATATGCTTCGTCATGTATCCACTGAGGATCGTATCCACGTGGCTGGCTAAATGTTTTGTGCCATTCCTTTTCACCATCCGCACCGATCTTTAACAGGTAGAAATCCCAATTAATTCCATATGACCTTGAGTGGCCTCCGCATATGTAGCCTCCATCAGTAGTCAGGTCAAAATCATAGCAATGTTCACTTTTCTCACCCCCATAAAGCTGGCTCCAGTACATTTCGCCGTTCTGGTCGAATTTCATTAACAAAACATCCTCGTGGGCTTCCCCGCCATCGGCTCCATCTACCCAGATGGTGGAAACGATAACAAAGCCTTTTGAATCATGATCAACTTTGATCTTCGTTCCCTGTGGAGGAGTAATATCCTTATCCCAGATCATATTTCCATCCCGATCGGTTTTCATAATAAAACCCTTTGAGTCATCGGAAATGAAAATAAATCCGTCCTGGGAAGCACCTTTATAACCAGTAGTGACAATATATCCATCTGTGGTTATATCAATACTTCTGATGGCATCGGATCCGGAACCCTCATAAAACTTTTACCAGATGAACTCCCCGTTTACATCCAGTTTGGCCAGGTATCTTTGCTGTCGGTCCGATTCAAACAATCCCCCTCCAATAAGATATCCATCATCCACTTCATTGACACAAAGGCCAACCTCAGTTTTACCAGGCGTTCCAATAATCTTCTGCCACTCGTGGGTGCCGTCTTCATTGATCTTGATCACAAGAAGGTCAGAGGCTTCACTTTCGCCCTCATCTGTTTGACCAATTCCGATATACCCCAAATCGCTGGTCTGCATTCCTTCATGAACATGTTCCCCGTTGTCAGTGCCATAGCAATTATGCCATTCCATGGGAGGGGCCTGTGCGCTGATGTCCAAGAGGTTAAGTAGTGCTGTGGCGATGATTAGGAGAGATCGTTTCATTATGTAGTTGTTGATATTTCAATACTACAAACTTACTTTATAAGTGTTAAAAGTGAGAAAAATATGTTAATTTTTCAGGGATTGCTCCCTTTGGTCGCGATCCCTGATTGATTATTGGGCTCTTTGTAATCGGGATATCACTATCTTTATGAATAGGAAACGGATGTATAATTTTGTAATTATGGAGTAAAAAAGGCTTAATTATTGTGCAATTATAATGCAATTTTGTACATTTGAACGATAAACGGATCCATTTATGGTCTTTGAGTTCGATCAGAACAAAAGTGCTTCTAATAAACAGAAACATGGAATTGATTTTGTTGAGGCTCAATTCCTTTGGCTTGATTACAGAAGGGTTGAGATTAATGCACGAACCATTGGAGAGCCACGTAAACTTTTAATTGCTCAATGGAACGATGATATATGGTCGGCCATATTTACATTACGAAACGATATGATAAGAATAATCTCTGTTAGAAAATCAAGGAATAATGAAAAAGAAATCTATTACAGCACAAAAGTTTGATGAGCTGTTCGAGCAGGAGAAAGACATAACAGGATTTCTGGATTTCGAAACAGCCAGGCGTCACGGGATGGAAACAAGGCGTGTCAGTGTTGATATTCCAGAATGGATGATCAATATGTTGGATCAGGAAGCTGCAAAACTTGGTGTTACCCGTCAATCGATCATAAAATTCTGGATATCAGAAAAGCTGAAAACGGCCTGATCATGAAGCGCATGGGATTGCTCCCTTTGGTCGCGATCCCTGAGTGGAGTACTTCAACTCCAAAAACCGGGATTGCTCCCTTCGGTCGCGATACCTAAGTGGAGTACTTCAACTCCAAAAACTGGACGCTGGCTGCGCCAGCACTCCGGTTTTTTAGTGTTGGGTGGAAGGGGAGATTCAATCGGGTGAGATGGTGAAAAATCAACCTCAATAAACTAATCTCCCAGGAATGGATTGTTACTATTGTCAATCGTAGTATGGGATTCAGTTAATATAAGGGATTATCATCTCGAATATTATCATTAACTATTAATCTTAATTTATTTATTCCACATCACACTCTAAGAAATTATCTGCATCTAACAATATTATTCATCTTAATGGTTGACATTTGATATTTATTTCGTATAATTGTCAACAAACCTACAACCAAACATATGGAAAACATTTTTGGCATAAGATTATCATCCGCCCGTAAAATGGCGGGTTTATCACTTCAAAAACTTGCTGATGCATTAGGGAATGTGGTTACCAAACAGTCTCTCAATAAATATGAGCAGGGTAAGATGAAGCCAGATAGTGATTTATTAATTATGCTGTCAAGTGTGTTGGAAGTACCTGTTGATTATTTTTATGCTGAACCAACCGTATCAGTTGAACTTAAAAATCCTGACTACCGAAAACATTCTTCAAGAGTATCAGAGACAGAAAAAACTGTGATTGAAGAAAAATCCAAAAACATACTAGAAAGATATCTTGAATTGGAACAATTGCTTAATCTGCAAGAGGATTTGCAATATTTCAATTATACATCAGAGGTGCAAAATGAAGATGATGCAGAAGAAGCTGCAAGACATTTACGCAAAGATTGGGATTTGGGTTATGATCCCATTCCTGATGTACTCGCAATGCTTGAGGATAAAGGGTATTTAATTGTCGAGATTGATGCATCAAAGAGTTTTGATGGATTGGCAGTGGAGGTGGGAAGTAAGAAGGTTATTATTCTAAATGGTAGTATTTTCGGTGAGAACAAGACCAGGAAACGATTCACTGCATTACACGAGTTGGCACACCACTCATTAAGCATTCCTGAGGAAATAGGTCATAAGCAAGCAGAAAAACTATGCCATGTTTTTGCGAGTGCAGTATTGTATCCAGAGGAAATGGCTCACAAGGAATTACACTATGATCGATTTCACTTTTTCGAAAATGAGCTGGTGATGTTAAAAGAAAGATGGGGAATTTCAATTTCTGCAATATTCCAACGGGCATTGCGATTAGGGATTATTTCTGAGTATGTATTTAGGAACTTAAACATCAATTATCGTTCAAGAGGACTTCACAATAACGAACCAGGAAGATTTTTAAGTCAAGAAAAACCAATACGGTTTAAAAGGCTGATCTATTTTGCTTTAGGGAAAGAGTTAATTTCTGTGAATGAAGCTGCATACTATTCAGGAGAAAGTGTGTGGGAGTTTCGCAAATCTATGCATCAATTGATATGAAGCTGATTATAACAGATACAAATGTTTTTTTCGATATCATTGGTATCGGTGCATTACCAGAGTTTTTCAGTTTAGACTTTGAAATTTGCACGACCGCATTTGTCATCAAAGAGATAAAAGAATCAGATCAAAAAGCAGAATATAGATTTATTTATAAGGGCAAATAAAGTAACAGTTTTTCGATTTTCACCCGATGAAATTGAGTTAATACAGGAGTTTAAAACATCCAGAAATTTCAAGGGGATTACGGATAAATCGGTCTTATGGAAATCGTTTGAACTTCAATGTCCTTTGTTGACAGGCGACAAAAAATTACGTAAGGAAGCTGAAGAACTCAACATTGAAGTGCATGGGAGTATTTGGGTTGTATCAACTCTTGTAAAAATGGAATTGATAACAAAAAGTAAGGCAAATGAGTTATTAGAGAAATTGAAATTAATAAATAGGAGTTTACCGTTAGATGAAATTAACAAGCTGATCCGTTCATATAAGAGATGAACCGGTTTTGATTTTTCAATACCGGTTTTTGAGTGTTGGGTGGAAGATGGGATTCGAACCCACGACCCCTGGAACCACAATCCAGTGCTCTAACCAGCTGAGCTACTACCACCGTATCGGGATTGCAAATTTAAGAATTATTTTTAAATCGTGAATAGTGAATCGTAAATCGTGAATCGGAATAATTTTATGCTAAATCTAATGGGCGACGCAGGATTTTCTTGATTTATGTGCGGTGAGAAATTTAATGACGGTTTCACTGTCTTCTGCAGCATTCACGTCGTTGTCCCGGTAAATCAACTTGCCCCTGCCATCAACCACAACGGTCCAGCGTGAAGTGGTTACCCCGCGCTCGAGGGTGAGTGACTGACCTTCAATTTCCTGCTCAGTGGATCCACCTTCATTAAAAGGTACGCCAAATATTTCAGCTATCTGGCCCTTCGGATCAGATAATAATGTAAAATTCAGACCATGCTGTTTCTTGAACATGGCCAGGGTTTTGTAATCGTCCCCACTTATACCCGCAACAAGTGCATTCAGGTTCTCAAAATCTTTATTTTGGTCCCGGTAGCTGCAGGCCTGCTTTGTACATCCCCCTGTAAATGCAGCAGGATAGAAGTATAATACAATGTAATCGTGACGGTAATGATCAGATAATTTCCAATCTTTTCCTTCCTCATCTTTAGCCAGGAAGTCGGGTACTGAATCTCCAATGTTAATGGAAGTGTCAATTCCGGAAATATTGAATAGCAAACTGAATAAGACAATGCCTAAAGCTGATTTCATTTTAATTATTGTTTAGTTATCAAATAATTGGTCATTTTATGTTTAATTGCAAATTAATTGATAATTACTGTTATGAGTTAAATCGATTAATTATTTAACACCTTTTTATCAAACAGAATATTCATGTGGAAAATATGATAGTAGATTATTTGTTATAATTTCAGCTGTTCGTTACTTTTATGTAAATCATTGAGGTATGAAACGGATACTGACCCTGGCACTATTTTTCTCATTCACGCTTTCGCATGCGCAGAACAATACCAATATCCTGCCAGGGCATTCCATACACGGTGGTTTGTTATATACAACTCAAACCTATAATGGCGGTCCCTTCCTTGATTACCAGTACTATCTTGATGACCAGATATCTTACTCAATTAAGGCCGGGATGACAGGCATGTTAATTCAAAATGACAGCTCGGGTATATTTTTATCAGCTGGAATGAATTTTCGGTTTTTAAGTCTCAGGAAACCATTGAAAGACCGGTTTTTTAATGCCGAGCCCTACGCTGGATTTTATCCTTTTTCGCTGGACTTTGTCATGATAAATACTGATAATGAAGATGATCCGGACAGCAGGTTTGGATTGACCCCTTCCGGGATCATTGGCTGTACACTTATTTTTGCGAACAGAATTGACCTGGATTTTCATGGCGGATTTGGATTATCTTTCCGCATGGCCGGAAAAGCCGGAGAATCACTACAACCTGTCGCTTATGCAGGACTCTCACTTGGCTACAGATTCTGAATCAATTACCTCCCTTTAGAATCAATGTATGGATTATCATATTCGACGATCTGAAATTACAGTTTGGATCTTTCTTTTTTCAGCTATTCTGATGTTATATCCGGCTGAGGTTAAGGCGCAAAGTGAGGATTTGGGTGAACCTTTGTTCCTGATCGGGGGAAGATTTCACAAGGGATTTATAATTAAGCACACTGATAAATTAAAGGATGAGGTCACCAAGTCATTTCCCTGGAGTATTGAAATGGAGGCGATATGGCACTTGAGAAAAAAAGGTGTATGGGACTATTGCTATTGCTATCCCCGCACTGGAATTGCAATGAATTATACCAATTTTGATTTACCTGACATCCTGGGAAGTGCACTATCTGTTTATCCTTTCATTGAACCCAGCATCAGGGCCCAGAAGCCGCTTCATTACTCTATCCGTTTTGGAATGGGACCTGCCTGCATGACCGAAATATGGAATGAGGAAACAAATCCGGATAATTTATTTTTCAGCGCCAGAATAAGTTTCTTTTTATCTGCCAGTTTTGCGGTGAATTACCGGTTTAATGATCATTTATCGATGCGGTTTGCCGGGAATTATAACCACATTTCAAACAGTGGTTATAAACTGCCCAACCTGGGTATAAATTTCCCTTCAATGAACGCGGGCCTGGATTATAGCTTCAGCAAACCGGTTTTTCAAG
>JADHVS010000145.1 GCA_016783865.1 Bacteroidales bacterium | reverse complement strand
CACAGGTTCGTTTGGCTCTGCCGAACTCACAGGTTCGTTTGGCTCTGCCGAACTCACAGGTTCGTTTGGCTCTGCCGAACTCACAGGTTCGTTTGGCTCTGCCGAACTCAGGAACTCGTTTCCCCGTAGCTTGCTGCGAGGAGAGTCAATCTGTCAACAACTCAGACCTGAAGACCTGATCTTTAAAATTTTCCGAATTTCAGGGTAATACCTCCCGAAAATCCATTCAAAACATCCTCCGGGGTATCATACAGGGTTATTTTCGAAGTATACCTGTAATATCCGCCCACAGCCAGCCGGAAGAATTTCACCACATTGAATTCCAGCTCAACACCCGGTTCCACCACCAGGAATGAAGTGGCATCTTCAGCAAAGAATCTGGGATCATCCCAGTCAGTATAGGAATAACTGGTGGTATAGGCTATCCCCCCCACACCAACAACTAACGGCAGGGAAATGTGTATAGGAAATTTGGGTAATAGAATTGGTTCCATCAATAAACCTCCATAGCCTCCGGAAAGGTTTGCATTTCTTGACAGATCATTATTAAAATGGTAATCATTAAGGAATCCGGTACCGGCAAATCCCAGTGCAAACCAATGACCGATAATCCAGGCACCCCTGCCACCCATGGTCAGTGCATCCTTGCCGTCTATTTGAGAATAACCCACTGAGAAACTGCCGTATCCTCCGTGAGTTACAAACCCATCGCCAAAAAGGGTCTGGATATCGTCGTCCTGTCCGAATGCAGGACTGATGAAAATGGTTAATATAAAAAGTATTGCTATTCGTTTCATTTTTACAGTTTTTATATGATTAAAATTTATATTTCAAAGTGAATCCCACATCCCATATGCTCATCCTGACCAGTTCATAGAGGGTTATTTCAAAAAATGGTTTGAAATCGAGCCCTGCCTGCAGGGGTATGGTTGGGAAATGATATTCCAATCCAAGGTACCCGTCCATTCCGACCAGGGGTGAAAATTTTCTATCGGAGTGATAGTAATCCCTGAACATAAAATGATAGGTATCGGCATAGGTCCATCCAACATGTCCGCCGTAACCATAGGTTACAAAGAAATCGTCAGCTATCTTCCACAGGGCAGGTTCGAATCGCTGCCTTAGAACGGTAAACTGCAGCCCACCCAATCTGCCGCTCAAAATGGCTTCATAGGCCAGTCCCGGATCGAGAAACTGCCGGTAAGTCAGTCCCGACGTTATCCCTCCCCTAAGTCCTGCCGCTTTCAGGTGATCCTGAGCCTGTGTGGTGCAAAAGCTAAATAGAAGTATAGTAAATATTAGGGTTCTCATTTTTGATCTTCTTGGTTAAAACCGCAAACTATGCGATAATGATATATTTATTACTTTTAGTTACTGTTAATTATTGATCCTGTGCCACTTATGCGGGTTGAGACCCTGGGATTGCCTTTGTAAAAGATATTCCCGCTTCCCGAAATATTGGCATCCAGTATATCGTATACAAATACATACATGTCGCCTGAGCCGGAAATATTGGCATCGCAAATGTCCTGTTCCAGGTGAAATGCCTTGATCACTCCGGAGCCTGGTATGTTCAGGTCACCCTCTTTGCAGATCCCCCAGAGTTCAATTTCCCCACTGCCGGTAAGGATGGCATCGATTGATATGGCATCCACATACCGCAGATCAATTATTCCGGAACCGATCACTTCGGCCCGGATGTAATCCACATACAGCAGGTCCTGACAATAGACCACCCCTGAACCGGTCAGGCTGATATAATCAACAAAGGGCACGTGCAACTCAATGTAGATGGGATTTCCATCACTGTTCCTTAAGCAGCGCCTTGAAGAATTATCAATCACCAGGTTACCTCCCCTGATATAGGTTGAGATAAAACTCATCAGGTTTTCATCGGCCTCGATCACTGCCTGGTAAACAGTATCGACAATGATAGTGACATCGAAATCCCCTTCAGAGATGACACCTGAAAAGGTGTTGAGATCCCTTGTTTCTTCAATCATGATACCGTTTCCGCGAAGGCATCCCCACGGGCCATATTCACATGAATTCAGGGTGATTAAGAATAGCAGTGCTGTAAGGCCGGGTATTACTGGTTTTTTCATATTGTTTGGTTTTAATAATAATCTGTTTGTCTGTTCATTTGTTCATTTGTTCATCTGTTCATCTGTTAATCTGTTTGTCTTTTTGTTTATCTGTTAACCTGGTTATTTATTGAACCTTAATTCCAAATTTTAGTCATTCTTTTCTTTTTAGTCATTCTAGCTCATTTTAGTCATTTTAGTCATTTCCTGGTGTTTATGCTGATAATACATTTTTTTGGTGCCGCGATCTCAACCCGTTTCGAAGATTCGGATTTACCCGCCATCCCTGATAACCTGATCCGTTCCTTATCGAGGTTGGTTCTCTCAAAATTACCCAGGTCATCAGGAATCCTTAATACCACATCCGGGTGATAATCGATATCCAGGTAAAAGGAGCTGGACTTGCTGAATACCATTCTGATATCGGAATAATCTGAATTCAGGTTGATATATGAAAAGCCCTTTCCAACCGAATCGATCCTGAAATCTCCATAGCTTGGTGAGTAGTTAACTTCATCGTCCATTCTTGAGACCGAGATATCGGAAAAATAGCTGTCGCCGAACAGGTTGTTCATTTGTCCCACGATATATTTATCTCTCCGTGATTCAGTTTTAAGGATATCCACCTGGTCGATCCGGATCTCTGAAGATTTACTGTTAATGGTCAGTTGCTGACTTTCCATGATCTCAAGATTCGAATACGACAGGGTTAATCTACCATTATTGATATAGTTAATAATTCCTTTTCCAAAGTGGTGATTGATCGAGGCTTCACCCTCCAGCCGGTTGATCTTGAGATCCCCGTTAGAAAGGCTCACCGATACATTCCCTTTCAGGTCGTCGATGAAGATGTCACCGAATTTGTTCGACACATTAATGTCCATACCTGACGGGACCATAACGGTATAGTCTATCTCCACCTGGTTTTTGGAAGGGATAATCGATTCTGACAGTTCTATAAGGTCAGAGAAAAAGGCAGGGTATTTGGTTCCGAAATTGGTAGATGCAATGATATAATATTTAGTTCCTGTAAATTCGAAATCAATAGTGTTCATTATTTTCTCCAGCTTTTTCGAGCTGCTCGACCGCACATACAGGTCGACCACAACTTTCACGCTGTCCTTTTTCCACGGGATCAGGTGTATCCGCCCATATTTATTCGACACATCCAGCCGGGTGTCGGGATTGGTGGGGAAAGACCTCGTTATCTTCTTACTCTCCGTGTATGTCTGGGCCAGGCCTGACAGAGTCAGCGCCAGAATTCCCAGGACAAGGAGACCCCGTTTTCTAAATTTCCAGCTCATTTTTTTCATTTTCTTCATTTTTTGAGGTTTCTTGCAATTGCTCCAGCAGGTCTTCTAAAATCTCCAGCTTCAGTCTGTAGTTTTGAATCATGGCTTCAACAACCTCATCATTGGCAATGTTATCAATCAGGTCCTTCTGCAACTCGGTATAAATGCTATCCAGCTCGCTCAGATCATTGTTCAGTTCAATTTGCAGTTCAGGATCTTGCTGGATCAGAGGGATCAGCTCTTCCAGCCTGTTATCCACCATATTGGTGTAATAGATTTCAGCTTCTCTCAGCTCGGGAATATCCAGCTTCTGTACTTTCTTTTCCTGGCGGCCTATCAGTATGTCACTGTTATTCAAATATTCCCAGAACATAAATGAAGCGGCGAAGATGACGATCACAGCAGCCGCTCTCCAGACAACGGTTTTCCAGTTGGTAAAGCGCTGCTTCTTATGGATCGTTTTGCTAACTTCTTTCCAAACCTTATCATCGGGATCATAAAGATCAAATTGATCCCGGTTTTCAGCTATGAACTGTTCTAACCTGTCTTTTCTCATTGCCGTTGGATTTAAGTATTTCTTTAATTTTTTGTTTTGCTCTTAAGTATTGGGTTTTGGAGGTCGACTCCGAGACACCCATTATTTCTGAGATTTCTGTATGGTCATATCCCTCCAGGGCGTACAGGCTGAAAATCACCCGGTAGCCATCCGGCAACTTCTCTACGGCCTCATGTACACGTTTTACATCCATATCAATTCCTTCATAATCAACAACTTCGTCGTCTGCGGCATCCATCGTTCCTATATTTTCGGGATAAATCAACTCTATTTTTCTTTTTTGTGTATAGTTGATGCATTTATTAATCACAATTCTTTTGATCCAGGCTCCGAAAGAGGATTCATATCTGAAAGAATCCAGTTTTAAAAATGCATCGGTAAAACTCTCCTGCAACAGGTCCTCGGCCTCTTCCCGGTTGTTCAGCATCCGCCAGCAAATATTGAACATGGCTTTAGAGTATAGTTTATATAACTGATACTGAGCCTTTTGGTTGCCAGCTTTACTTAACTCAATGATCTCTCTGTGTATGTCCTGATAAACCGCCGCCAATTGATTGAAGTGTTACAATTAGAAAAGACAGATGCTGAAGTTAACAGTTGCATCTGTTGATATATGAAAATATAGAAGTGAGTCGTGAGTCGTGAGTCGTGAGTCGGAAGAAAGGGGTTAAGGATCTAAGGGGTTAAGGATTTAAGTGGGGAGTGGGACTTGGGATTTGACAACAAACCCGTAACCCGTAACCCTCACTCACACCCCTTCTGACTTCTGGATTCTGGATTCTGACTTCTTCTTCCTTCCGAGAATAGCCCGAACTACGGTATATAAAATAACCAGCAGAGAAAAGAAATACGCCCATCGTGCAAGAAAATCCCCGTGCTTCACGTAAAAGGTGATCTTGTCGTTGGCGTTGAGGGTGGCCCTGATAACATCGGGCACCCAATATCCGGTTTTCTGCAATACCTCGCCCCGCTGGTTGATAAATGAGGAAGTTCCCGTATTGGCCGAACGGGCCACACTTCGCCTGGTTTCAATGGCACGCAGCCTCGAGAAGGCGTGGTGCTGGCGGTATCCCGGGGTATCTCCCCACCAGCCGTCGTTGGTGACAACAAAAATGTAATTGGCCCCGGCATGGATGTATTCGGTCACGAACTCGCCAAAAACCGATTCATAGCAGATCGCAGTTCCGACTCCTGTGGAATCTTCCGATGAAAAGAAACATTCGCGGTAATCCTGGGTGCCATGACTCCTGAAAGTCCCGCCCAATCGCAACATGATATCCCGCAGAAAACCAAAAAGATGCGGATATGGCATTTTTTCAACCCCTACAACCAGTTTTGATTTTTTATATATCGGGATGTGTTGCGTCGAGTCAATCTGGAGTGCAGCATTAAAGCTGTCGTAAAAGAAGCCGGTCCCGGGGATAGGTTGCGCGGTTTTGGTGATCTCTTCAGGGGTATCATAGCGGGTACGGTAAATCAATCCTACTATAAACTTGACATTCGGGTAGGTGCGGACAAATCCTCTGATGCTGAGGATGCTGGGATTCCGCCTCAGGTTATCCTCCCATACATTATTGCTGATAAATGTCTCAGGAACAACCACATAGTCGGTTTGCCGTGTGGTCAGAGAATCGGCCAGGTGCAACAAAATGGACATCTGTTTATCTGCCTCCATCCCTCCGAATTTTTCATTGTAGGGATCGATATTGGGCTGGATCACCACAATTTCTTTGGGAGCAGATTTCTCCTCATAGGAATAGAACATGACTATTGAAATCACGATGGGTACAACAACCAGGGATCCCCAGATCCCTGCCAGCAGGTATTTCCCCTTTAAAGAACGGTGGGAAATAAAATGTTTCAGGAGGAAGAACAGCAGGATATTACTTAGCAAAACCCAAAATGTTCCGCCAAACGCTCCGGTAAATTCATACCATTGGATCAGGTGGATATCATTGAAAAATCCGTTTCCCAGGTTCAGCCAGGGCCAGGTGATCTCTCCGTTCATATAGTAATGCTCGTACACCAGCCAGAAAACGATCAATCCTAAATAACCGGGACCGCTTCCCGCATTTCGCCTTACCAGGTGGAAAAGCCAGAATATCACCGACATCAGAAGTGTGTTGATCAGTATTGCCAGCAACATGCCAACGGGTGATGCGTTCCATATCCACCAGGTGGTGAGTGTATTAAAGGTGGCAAAACTCAGGGCTGCATAGAGGAATGCCTTGTGTGGACGCTGGGTAGCTTTGTTCTGAAAAAGATAATCCTCGATCGTAAGCAGTGGCGTCAGCGCAAACAAAAGGATCAGTCCTGTTCCCCATTCAAACCATGCAGGTGAAAGTAAAATCCCTGAAATTAAGGCATATATGGTTAGTCTGTATTTTTTCATAACTGTATTTCCGTGCTAAAATTAACATTTTCCCAATTCCCCCACACCCACACCCCACACCCACCGATTCACGATTCACGATTCACGATTCACGAGATACACCCCCGCAAGGATGACAACCATCCAACCTATCTGCGTCAGCCTGATGGTTTCTCCGTCAGCCATTCCCCAGAAAATGGCGATTAAGGGAATGACATAGGTTACCGATGCGGCAAAAATAGCTGTTGTATGCTTGATCAGTGCATTAAAAATTATGATCGCTATGGCTGAACCGAACACGGCCAGGATAGCTATATAAACAAGGTTCAGTATATGATCCGGTGTTTCCGCCACCCCGCTGAAATCGGTAAAAAGCAGGTAAATACCGGAAATTGGTCCGACAAAAAAGAAAGAAACGGCCGTAATCTGTACTGCTCCAAGGTGGGAAAGCCGGAATTTTAATATGTTCACATTGATCCCATAACAGATGGTTGCAGCAACAATAAAAAGGGCATATAAATTAAAACCTTCCATCAGGTTCAGATCCCTTTTATAGATAAGTCCGATCGTGCCAACCAGTCCGGTCAGGATCCCGATGACCCCGATGATTTTTACTTTGCTCCTGTAAAAAGCCAGTCCGATGATGAGGGTGAACAGCGGAGTGAGTGAATTCAGCATCCCGGCCACTGAACTGTCGATCCGGGTCTGTGCCTTGGTAAACAAAAAGGCTGGAATAGCAAAGCCTACCAATCCGACGGTCACCAGGGGCAGGGTGTCTTTTTTCGTAAGGATTTTGAGGTTTTTTAGTGCAAACGGAAGCATGAACAACGAACTGAACAGCATCCTGAAAGCAGCCACCTGATCAAATGAATAGGATTGGAGCCCTTTTTTCATCAGGATGAATGAACTGCCCCACACCAGTGAGAGAAACAACATTGCGGTCCATTGCCAATGCCGTTTTGAAAGATCAATCTTTTGCATGCCTGAAAATGAAACGTTAAAGATAGCGATTAATTCAAAATCATGTCCGCCCATGCCCACACCCACACCCTCGATTCACGATTCACGATTCACGATTCACGATTAATTCCTATCTTTGGCAGATTAATTTCCACACCAGCGTCCGTGCTTGAATTTGATTTTATACTCCTTTTTAGAAGTCTTATTGTAGGCTTGCTGGTTTCTATTCCCCTGGGGCCTATTGGCGTACTCTGTATTCAACGAACCCTGAATAAGGGAAGAAGGTCGGGATTTATCTCGGGACTGGGTGCATCCTCTGCCGATACTGTCTTCGCGCTGATTGCCAGTCTCGGGCTTACCATTGTTATTAATTTCGTCAGGGAGCAGCAACAATATTTTCAGATTGCCGGGGGATTGATTGTATTGTACATCGGCTTTAAAATTTTTTATACCAACCCGGTCAAGCAACTGAAACTGCAACGGATGAACAAGACCATGTTGTCACAGGATTATGTATCGGTTTTTCTGTTGACCTTATCTAATCCGCTGGCCATTTTGTTATTTATTGGTATCCTGGCGGCCATTAATATGGCCAATGAATCACTGTCTGTTATTGAGATATTTATCTTTCTGGCCGGGGTTTTTACAGGTTCTGCCGCATGGTGGTTTCTACTTGCCTTCCTGGCCAACCGGTTCAGGAAACGGATCAGGCTGCGCAGTATCTGGTGGATGAACAAAATTACCGGTACTGCCGTATTCATCTTTGGTATAGTCGTTTTGATCAGCGTTTGGGTGCTCAAGGATCCATTCATCTAAATCCGGTTGCGCTTCCATTATTTTTGATTTATCTTTGTCAATATTTAAAATTCATTTAACCGGATGAAGTTAATTGAAACCGATGATCTCCTTCAGGCGGCGAAGTTGCGCGGATTTGCCGGGGAGAGCGCAGCGAAGTTTTTAATGCTTGTATCCCGGTTCAACCGGTTCAATAAGTTGTATACTGAGAACAGGCACCTGAAGGGTGTTGAGTTTATTGATTCTGCCATTGAACAGCTTGGAATTAACTATGAGTTGAATGAAGGTGAACTGGACCGTATTCCTGAAGAAGGTCCTTTCATTACCATTTCCAACCATCCTTTTGGCGGGATCGACGGACTGCTGCTGATAAAACTTATCCAGCAGAAAAGACCTGATTTTAAGGTTATCCCAAACTTTCTGTTGCATAAGATCGAGCCGGTCAGGGAGCATGTATTCTCAGATAATCCCTTTAAGAGCCATACCAAACCCACCCCGGAAATATCTAATTATAAGGATATCCTCACGCACCTGAAAGAAGGTAAACCGGTAGGTATATTTCCGGCAAGCGAGGTATCGGTCTATAACTATTATGCCAATGGGATCGTCGACAGGGAATGGATGTTTTCCGCAATCAGGCTGATCAAAAACAGTAATGTGCCTGTCGTCCCGGTCTATTTTAATGGAACCAACAGCAAGTTTTTTCATTTCCTGGGAAGAATGTCGCCGCGTCTTCAAACGGTTAAACTTCCGACCGAACTGTTCAAAATGAAGAAACGGCCGATCAGGATAAGGGTGGGGAACCCCATCCCGGTAAAAGAGCAGGTTGAGTTCAAAGATGTATCAAGGTATGGCCGGTATTTAAGGACCAAGACATATGCCCTTGGCACGGCACTGGAAGTGAAAAAGTTCTTTAAGCTGGGAGGAAGGCGCCTGAAACGCCAGCGCAAGATCATCGATCCTGTTCCCCTTCAAAAGATTGAAGCTGAAATTTCAGCAGTGATCAATAAATATTCCCTTTTTAAGAACCAGAATTATGTCGTGATTTGCGTGCCGTCTGTGAAAATTCCCAATATAATGAATGAGATTGGGAGGCTGCGTGAGATCACATTTCGTGAGGTGGGGGAGGGTACCAACCAGCAGATGGATATCGATGAATACGACCTCTATTATCATCAATTATTTATCTGGGATGAGGAATCCAGGATGATTGTGGGTGCATACCGGATCGGGAAGGGGAAGGAGATAATGCAGCAATATGGCATCCGGGGATTTTATATCCAGACCCTCTTCAGGATGAACCGGAGATTCATTCCGGTCATTTCCCAGGCCCTGGAACTGGGCAGGTCGTTTATTATACCCGAATACCAGAGGAAACCATTACCGTTGTTCCTGCTGTGGAAAGGGATTCTTTATTTCCTTTTAAAAAATCCTGAATACAGGTACTTAATTGGTCCTGTAAGTATAAGTAACCGGTTTTCCAATTTCTCTAAAGCACTAATAATCAAGTTTATAAAAGATAATTATTACAATGAGAAACTGGCCAGGTATATAAAGCCCAGGAAGCGGTTCCGCGTTCCGGTGCAATACCTCGATACCGATATCCTGTTTGAAAACAACAAGGATATTAATCAGCTCGACAGGATCATTAAGGATATTGAGACCACTGAAAATCATATTCCGGTGCTGTTGAAAAAGTACCTGAAGCAGAATGGGAAGATCATTGAATTCAATATCGATCCGAAGTTTAATAATGCCCTCGACGGGCTGATGGTCCTCGACCTGTTCGATGTTCCGGCGGATACCATCTCTGCCCTTTCCAAAGAGATCAACGACGAAACCATCCTCGAGCGGTTTCAGTTGAACCAGACGCTCCCTATAGCTTGATTGTTGTCGTCATTCTGAACTCGCCTGCCCTGATGCATATCAGGGTTTCAGAATCTCCCAATTGATCCTGTCCTGCCTTATGATGAGAATTATTTAATGCTATCTTTATTGACTCTCCTCGCAGCAAGCTGCGAGGAATCATCGATCCTTTATATAAATTTTTAATTGCGCTCGCTAACCCCGCAGCAAGCTTCGGGGAAACGAGTTTCTGAGTTCGGCGAAGCCAATGCGCTCGCAGGATTCAATTAAATCATTCCTGTCATGAAAAAATATTCCATTATTATTGTTGCTGTGTTTCTTTTAGTTTTCATTGGTTGTAATACCAATAAAGCTCCCCAGACTCCTGAAGAATTCCACCAATCGCTTTTAACCGTTGATACTCATACTGATACACCGCTCAGGTTGATGCGGGAACATTATGATCTTTCGGAAAGGCATGATGCCCGTCAAAGAGGTGGCAAGGTAGATTTTCCGCGAATGAAGGAGGGCGGGCTCGATGGTATTTTCTTTGCCGTATTCATTGGACAGGGGGAGAGAACTCCTGAAGGGCATCAGGCGGCTAAAGAGCGGACGCTGGCAATTTTTGACTCCGTTCATGCAGCAATAAATAGAAGTCCTGAAATGGTACAACTGGCTGTTAGAGCTGATGATCTGGAGAGAATCAACAGGGAGGGCAAACTGGCCATTTATATTGGTATTGAGAATGGATATCCTTTAGGCAACGACCTTGCCATGGTGGAGCAGTTTTATGACCTGGGCGCCAGGTATATCACCCTTTGCCATTCAAACAATAACGATATTTGTGAGAGTTCAACAGATGCCGATGATCCGGAGATGGATGGCCTCACGGAGTTTGGAGAGCAGGTGGTTAAGGAGATGAACAGGCTGGGAATGATTGTTGACATATCGCATGTATCGGATGGATCTTTTTACGATGTACTGGAGGTAAGTTCTGCGCCTGTTATGGCTTCTCATTCCAGTGCCAGGGCCGTATGGGATAATCCCCGTAACCTTAATGATTCAATGTTGGTTGCCCTGGCGGAAAATGGAGGTGTGATCCAGGTTTGTCCCGTAAGTATGTTCATTCATGAAATACCATTTCCGGAGAGAGATTCGGCGCGAAATGTTGTATTTGAAAAGCATGGGAACTATTATGAATTGCCACCCGATTTAAAAGAGGCATTTATTGAGGACTGGATGGCAATCGATTCGATTTATCC
>JADHVS010000020.1 GCA_016783865.1 Bacteroidales bacterium | reverse complement strand
TTAGCGAGCGCAATTAAAAATTTATATAAAGGATCGATGATTCCTCGCAGCTTGCTGCCTTTAGATTTGCAAATTATTAGATATTAACTTTTGATAATGGTAATGATGATGAAAAAGGGGGGTCTGGGGGGATTTAATATCTTTGAAGACAGTTAATAACTCAAACCGGAGGAAACCAGGGTGAACTACCTTGCTGCATGATTTAAGTATCATTCCTCGAATTAGTCCCTGGTTTCCTGTTGATAATAAACAGCCGGAACATCTCTCGAATCAGTATTAATGGTGAGAAGGGAAAAATTATCAATAATGGCCTGCCTGGCTACGGCAGATTGATAATGGCCTAAATGAACATGGATGTCAATTTTATTTGTTTTATCAAAATCATTCATTGAATAATAATCTGATTCACAGCCATATAAAATTGATATCATAAATATGAAAGCCGCTAATACCCTATTAAAGGAAGAGAGGTAATTTTTAGATGAGAACTTACTTACATTCATTTTGTTTTAATTTTAGCTTTCCTTAAGGAGTATTAAAAATACTGACTAAATTTCATTATCAAATAACATTTTAATGTTAGCAGGATGAATAAATAAATCTTTTGCCAGTTGGATTCTTGTATGTTACTATCGGATTTTTTAAAAATAAAACTATGATTAAATGTAATGCTAAAATGGTCCGGTTAATAATTATTACCCTTGGATTGTTATTTCCTGCTTCATGCAATGAGCAGGTTGAGCCTGTTTGGAAGCAAAAAACAGATAACTTCAAGGAACTGCGTGATAATTTTGAACAACCCCCCTTATTCTATGCCCCACACACATTCTGGTTCTGGGATGCGCCGATTGATGCATCCCAGACCATTGAAATGGCAAAACAGATGACACAGCAACGCCTGAATCCCGGTTATACCCATCCACGCAGGGGATTGCCGGAAGAACAATGGCTCTCGGACCAGTGGTTTGATGCCTTTGGAAAAGCTCTGAACGTGGCTAAAAAGTCAGGAATGACACTTGGATATAACGACGAATATTGGTGGCCAAGCGGGCAGGCTGCCGGAAGGGTGCTGGAAAGCCAACCGGACTTAAAGGCTGTATCATTAAAATATCATAAACAAATTGTAAATGGAGAGAGCACGATTGAGATCACTGAATCAAAATTTACAGTTGCTGCCCGGCTGAATGACAAAAATCAGATCATAGCTGAATCGCTTGAAGTAATAGGCGAGGGAGTCCCTTTTCAATGGACTGTCCCTGAGGGCAAATGGGTCATATACACATACCAAACCTATCATCATGCGGGAATTGACGGGGGATTGGTCAATTACATTGATCCTACTTTAATGGATGTATTTATTCCCATCGCTCATGAATCATACGAAGCCAGGTTTAAAAATGATATGGGGAAGTCTATTCCTGGTGTGTTTGTGGATAATGAAGGTGATTATGGTTGGAAAATGGCCTGGTCTGAATATCTGCCAATCCGGTATAAGGCGATGAAAAACAGGGACATGAGAACCTGGATGCCGATATTAACTGATGAAGATGATGAGGGATTGGGGGCAAAGGCCAGATACGACTGGTTTGACGTAGTATCAGATATTTACTGCACCCACTTCATTGGCCGTTTGAGTGACTGGCTGGAAGAACGAGACATGTTCTGTATTACCAACCTGTGGGAGGAATCCCTGATGTTGATTACGCGGGCAGTGGGCGACCTGATGAAAGCACAGCGGCAGGTAACGATGCCTGGAACCGATGCTGTAGGAATGCGTTCACAAAGGGTACACGACTTCAAAGAAACGCAATCGGTATGCGAATTTGAGGACCGCCCGTTTATGTGCGAAGTGATGGGCGTAAATGGCTGGGGGCAGACTCCGATGGAAATGAAAAGGACAGTTAATGTGGTAACGGCCTGGGGAATAAACCATATTGTTGCTCATGGCATTAACAATAACAGGGACCTGACTACCATTCCGTATCCTCCGGATTGGTACAACGAGAATCCATATTTTGACAATCTTTCGGTCTGGACCGATTTTGCCAGAAGGGCGTCTTATGTGAACCGCCAGGGAAAACTGGTCGCTGATGTGTTATTGATCAGTCCCCTGGAAAGCGCCTGGGCACTGTCAGATAATTATTTTATCGATCAGGAAAGCAGCGGTGAAGTTGCATCTGCCATTAAGAATCCGGATGTTTGGAATCCATTCCTGGTTGAAATTAACCGGGTTTATGCCGATGCCATGGAAACGCTAACCAATTCTAATATCGATTACCTGGTTGCCGATAAACATTATATGGAAAAGGCATCTGTTTCCGGTGTACAGAATAATATTACCCAATCGAAAACTTCATTACAGATCGGTGATTTTGATTTTTCCGTCATAGTTCTTCCTCCCATGACTATTCTTTCGAGAACCACTGCACAAAAAATCCTTGATTTCGCCAAGGGAGGCGGGACGGTTATTTTGCTCGGGAAATTGCCGGAAGGTTCACCGGAAACGGGTGCGACAGATGACCTTATCGTTCAGCAAATGAATGAGTTGAAGGATCTTCCATCGACTATTGATTTGGAGGGTATTAAAAATAATATTGACATGCTGCCAGGGAAAATCAGGAATGCTATTAATGCTCAGTTCATCATGGAACCCGGAAATATGAACCTGGTTTTTTCAGAAAGGTTTATTGACGGGAACCACTTCTTCTGGATCGTTAACAGGGATGATCAGTCCGGTAAGTGCAAATTAAACCTGAGAGATGGCAATGGGCAAGCAGAGATATGGGATTGCGAAACAGGCATCATTCACCCCATTGAATATACAATGGAAGATGAAAGGAATATTGTTGAACTTGAATTTCATCCTTACCAGGCATTCTGGGTCGTATTCAATTCACAAATGGAACCTTTTGTAGAAGCAGATGCACCTGCAAAAGAGAAGGAAATTCCACTTGATGGCGAGTGGCAATTATCATTACCAGAAGCGAAATCTGTTAAGGTTTCAACCCTGCAGACCATGATCTCCGGTCAGAATACTCTGAACAAAGAGATTACATATCTGAATGAGGATAACTGGTCCTGGCAAAAAATAATCGGTGAGATAAAAATCACAGAACCATGGGATGCGGATATGTTTTTTATTTCAGAACCGAATACAACTATTTATTATCGGAAAACCTTTAAAGTGGAAGGGTCTCCCAAACGTGCATTCGTTAATATCTCGGCTGATGATATCGTAAAATTATGGGTAAATGGGATGGAGCTTGACCCGGGTGAAAACGCTGCAATCTGGTATAAAACCGATACCTATTCAATTGGGGAGCATTTGAAAAAAGGTAAAAACACCATCGCAGCTGAAGTGATCAATACCGGTGGCCCCGGGTCTTTTATGCTTCAGGGAAGGTACGAAACAGAGGAAGGAGAGGTACATCGAATTAAAACAGATCCAGCCTGGAAAGAAACAAAAACGGAATCGGGGAACTGGACACAACCCGATTTTAATGACCATTCCTGGAGTGCTCCCAGTATGGCAAGTGAAGCAGATCGTGAAGACAGGCTGAAATTATTTGATTTGCCTGAAAAGTCAATTACTTCCGGTGAATATGTCTGGTGGAAACTGAATATCCCGCCCGGTGCAGTTTCGGTTAATTTTCCCGGATTATCTGACGCATCATCTGTATGGGCAGATGGTGAAAAATTATCAATTGAAAATTCTATGGTGAATATCCCGGCAGACACATCGCAACTTTTTGTATGCCATGATCCGCTAACAAAAACTGAAATTCTGACTGCACCAGTAGAATTTCACTGTACGGGTGGATCGGCTGGAAAGCTGGGTTCATGGTATGATATTGGTTTGCATAAATTTACCGGATTTGTTGATTACGAGACCTCTTTCTTTCTGGAAAGCAAACCTGAAAATACCATGCTTGAACTGGGCAAAGTATTGTACGTGGCCGAGGTCTGGGTAAATAATAAAAGAACAGGTGCAAGGCTCTGGGAACCATTCCATTTTGATATTTCCAGTTTTGTGAAGGCAGGAGAAAACTCACTGCGAATACGAATTGGCAACCTGGTGGTAAATGAAATGAGCCTGATCAATGATACGGATGAGTCCGTCTCGTTCTGGGGATTTAGCGGCATACCAGACCTGGAAGATCTGGATGCAGGGCTGTTCGGACCGGTGAAGATAAAAGTGAAGGAGTAATAAAGCAGTTGAAGATGTTAATCGCTGCTGCAAAATATTAATAATTCTCGTATTATAACCCTACTTTACAGGACCAAAATATTTATCCATCCAGTCTAATGTTTCCCTGATGAAATCCTGTTTGGGGATCCAGTGATCTGTTTCAGTTACAACCAGGCGCTTGTCGGGTTCGGGGGTTCCCAGGAGATCATAAAAAGGCTGAACAGTTGACTCGAACGGGAAGGTAGCATCATACTTGCCATTTAACATCAATACAGGAGTATTTATCCTGGGGATATAATTAAATGGATCCGCTTCCGGATATGATTGATCACCTCCTATTCCTCCCGTAATAAGAACACTCAGCTTAATCCGGTGTTCAACAGCCGGGATCAGCCCACCTAATCTGCCTCCCCAGCTGTGTCCAAGATATCCTATTTTACTGGTGTCAATATCAGCCCTGGTTTCCAGGTAGTCAATGGACCTGCTCAGGTCTTTCACCCATTTAATCATCCAATCCGTGTATTGATGGGAAAGCCGTGTCCCTATTTCCAGTCCATCGTTTCTTTCAAATGTTCCTTTATACACAGGATAAATGACAGCTCGGCCATTTTTAAGGAGGCAATCAAAAAACCATTGTCTGAAAAGGGGGGGTGCCATTTCTGGGTAAATAAAGGTAGGCGATAACCCTTTCATCATCATAGGCAGCATTAAAAGTGATCTTTTCCCTGATCCAGTCTTCAGGACCTTCATCCCGCTCTTCAATCACGGCATCTAATGCTGCAATATCATACAGGAATTGGTTTTTATAAACATTAAAAATATTCTCATTTACCGGTTCTTCCGCATAATAATCTCTGCTTGCAATAAATTCCACAGGCTCAAATGCTTCTTCAGGAATTTCTTGTTTTTCGATGTATTGAACACACCGGAATCCGTTTTTCGATGAACGATCGAAAGAAGGAACCTGGCTCCGGTTGGAATACATATAACCTGCATCATCCCAGCCGCCCCCACGAATAATGTGGCCCGACTGGGTTTCATTCCAGCACCACTCCCGCACATTACCTGCCATATCATAGGTTCCAAATGCATTCATCCCGTTATTTTCTCCAACGGGTACAGCCTCCTCCCCGTTAAAATTGCTGCTTTTTATTACACTTGAACTCAGGTAATACGATATATAGAAATAGGATAATCCAGCTCCTGTGCCCCAATGTTCCACAGTTGGAAGATCCTTACCAGCAAAGAGGGCATAAGCTGCGGCTTCATACCAGCTCCCTCCGGAAACAGCTTTCTGTAAAAAGTGTCCTGACGGGTAGATGCAATGGCCATCACTTCTTCATATCCGGGTTTTTCAATTCTAACCTGGAAAAATGAAAGTCTTGGTAGTTCTAAACTATCGATTGGTGTTATTCCAATATTTTCCCACCCCCTGTCCGGATTCTCATAATCCCGGAAATATATTTCCGCCCCGGGAGGATCGGTGAGAATGGTTAGTTTGTCAATAACGTTTGATTTTAATTCTTGAAATTCCGGTTCATCCGAAATGTATTTTTCTGCTTCTTTCATTAAATCAAATGCGGCAAAATCATTGGGGACAGCTCTCAATCGTTTAATTTCCGGCAGGGCCTGTTCCCTGGCCCATTTGATTTTTGCGCTTTGGTTTAGATACCGTATTCCAAAAACAAGTGCCACTGTTATAATCACCAGGCCGGGAATCGTTATTGCTGATTTCCTTAAGATCCTGGCAACACTTCCTGTTTCCTTAGCATACTCAACGGTTATCTTTTCATCCCCTGGTTTCTTATCCCTGCTCACCAGCCAGGCAATGATCATCGCCACAGGCAGGCCACTCAGCAAAACGATCAGGAAGATGTTTCTGAACTGTTCATTCAGGTTGAAATGAGCGATAAAATACTCTAACAGCTCGATCAGGATCCATCCTCCGCTCACATAAACAGCAAGTGTCTGGATAATGGGATTTGAAATGATCTTTCTGATGAAGGATTTTGATTCCATTGTTTGTGGTGTTAAATAAGGAAATCAAGGAAATTCTCTTTATTGATTACTTGATACTCACTATCAGGATAAGTTTCTTTCCAGAGTTTAGGAACTGAAACTTTACTCTTACCCCATTTAAATTCATAAGCAAATAACTTTCCATCCCGTTCTTCTATATGATCGATCTCTTTTTTATCATATGTTCTCCAGAAATAATTATTGCTATACATCTGTTTATAATGCTGAAGTTTTACTCTTTCAATAAAAAGCAGGTTCTCCCATAACATTCCTGTATCATTCCTCATATCCAGAGGATTGAAATTATTTATCAGTGCATTTCTTACCCCGTTGTCATAAAAATAATACCGGGAGGTTTTTGTCACCTCACTCCGGAGGTTTCGGGAAAAACCTGTCACCTTTTTAATGATAAATGATTTTTCAAGCAAGTAAAGATACCGTTCAATGGTCTGCCTGGCTATTCCAAGTGATGATGCCAGTTCTGAAAGGGAGACTTCATTTCCTATCTGAAATGCCAATAATTTCAGCAAATCGGATATGAGGGAAGAATTCCTGATGTTTTCGAGTTCAAAAATATCTTTAAAAAGGTATGAGTTTCTCAGGGTTATCAGGTATTCCTTTTTTAATTCAAGATTTTCGGAAGTAATTGTTTCCGGGTAACTTCCATAGATCATTAGTTCTTCTAGTCTTTGCAGGATATCCATACCCCCAAAGTGATTGTATATTTCAAGAACAGATAGTGGAAATAACACCCTGATCTTCTGACGGCCGGTAAGCGGTTCACCTGTATGCCTTGCCAGATCCAGGGATGAAGAACCTGTGATTATGATCTTGCATTCAGGAGCATTATCAACGAGAATTTTTAATCCATTTCCAACATCTGGTATTTTCTGTGCTTCATCAATGAATACCAGGTCATAATTTCCCAGAAGTGAGAGTATCCGCCTTGTGTTCTGGGAGGAAATCAACTCCCTGAGTTCAATATCATCCCCGCTCCCCATATATAGTTTTCCAGTGAAATCAGAAAGGTACTTTCGTATTAGTTCAGTCTTACCTGATCTACGTGGCCCATAAATAATCAATACCTTGCCTTTTTGAACAAGCTCCGGGAAAACCTGTTGATAATATCTGGTTATCCAGTTTCTATCCATATCAATAATCCCAAAATATGGTATAAAGGTAAGAAAAGTTCTCGAATTTATTCAAATACGGCAATTGAAGTTCTCGAATTATATAAAATACGAGAAGGTAAGTTCTCAAATTCTATAAAATTCAGCAAGTGCAGAAGTGAAATTATTGAAACAGTCTAAATTCCCAATTCCCACACCTACACATCCCGTCACTCGTCACTGGTTTCTTCTGAACCTCACCGTCTCCGACCATTTCACGACCCGCCTCAAAATATCAAAAACAAGCGTCAGGTAAAAGGCCAGTGAAGAGATCCAGATCATGACAAAATTGAACCGGAAGGTGTCGAACGACTGGTTGAAAATTTTCTTGACCGGGGCATAGAAATGGGCCCTGCCAAAGTTTGACAGGGGTTCCATATAAACCGGCTGATACCGGCGGACCAGCCGGTTATCCTTTTCAATAATCCTTTGTACATCTGAACTATTCAGTACAAGTTGATTTAGCCGGTCATTGGTATGATCGTTCTCCAGCCGGTTGTATACCTTTTTCCCTCCCAGGTCTTCAACAAGCCGGGATGATTGCTCATCGAGCAAGCGATTGGCTTCATTCTGTTTATCTGTTGACTGGCTTCTTATATCAGCCAGGTAATCCAGCAGATCCTGGTAGGCATCCATATTAAATTTTTCCGGGACGAGCAAATCTATCCCATCAAAGGATTGAAACTGATCCTGCCTGGCCAGATTCCTTAATTCCCTTCTGACCAGTTCGAGGTCACTTTTTACCTGTCCGGGACTAGTTCCTTTCTGATGGTTATAGTGGGCATTATTCAGCCTGACCTGGATTTCTTTTACCAGTTCTTTCTGAAAATATGCATTGCTCCTGAGTTGTTCAATGGCAAAAAAGTTCCGATTGAATTTATTGTCTTTGAACTGATGAACAGCAAGCGCTTCGTAGGCCCACCGGGAGGTCATCATTTCACCGATCATGGGGACAAAAACGGGATTTCTGAAAAAGGTGTGCAGCTTGTCAAAACTTACAATGACTCCGCTGAACAGCAACTGGGGAACAAGAATAAAAGGAATTACGATATAAATAGTGATAATTGAATTGAGTCCGGCTGAAATATTTAATCCTATCATATTGGCAAGGCAGGAAGTGGTAAAAAGGATCAGCCAATACGCAAATGTCATACCTTTAATCTCCAGGATCAGGTTGCCAAGGAGGACGAAGGAAAATGTCTGGATGGCCGATATCAGGAACAATACCAGGATCTTGGAGTGAAGATAACTCAACCTGCTCAGGTGCAGGAATGATTCCCTGTTCAGAATTTTTCTGTCGCGGATAATCTCTTCTGCACTTACCATCAAACCCATAAAAAGGGCAACTACAACAGCCATAAAAATATATGCCGGTAAGTTCACATTGTCTTTTAAGATATACACACCGGTAGTTTCACTAATATATTTGGTGAAATACCCGATCACTACCGCCAACAGAGGTGCTTCGAGGAAAGTCACCAGGAGATACTGCTGGTTGACTAATTTCGACTTGATATTCCGTTGCATGTAAATCAGGAACTGGTTGAAGCGGCTTGGCACTTTGAAGTCAATCTTTGGCAATTCTCCTTTCTCGGATTTGATCTCCTGTTTGGATTCAATATTATTCTGGTAGATCCTGTACCATTCTTCCGGGGGCACCCTCCGTTCTTTGGTCAGTTTGCCATATTCATCCACCTCCCTTGCTTCCACAATCTGCAGTATTTCTTCGGGCATGACATTGCCACATGAGATGCAATGGCCCTCCTCTGCATTGACATAATTGCTCAAGGTTTTGAAATAGATGATTGCATCAATTGGATTCCCTTTAAATATTACATATCCGCCTTTATCCAGAATAAGGACCCTGTCGAATAATTTATAGATATCAGAGAAGGGCTGATGGATGTTCACAATCACCAGCCGTCCCTGTAAAGCCTGTTCCTTCAACAGGTGCATTACCTTTTCAGAATCCATGGATGATAGTCCCGATGTGGGTTCATCCACGAATAAAACACCCGGTTCCCGTATCAGCTCCAGGGCAATATTCAACCTTTTTCGCTGTCCGCCGCTGATGAACTTTTTTAATGGATTACCTACCTTCAGGTGCTTGGCGTCGTCAAGTTCAAGGTCGATCAGGATCTGGTTAACCTTGCGCAGTAATTCTGTTTTAGAAAAGTGACTCAGACATAGTTTTGCATTGAACCAGAGGTTCTCAAAAACAGTCAGCTCCTCAATTAAAAGATCATCCTGTGGCACAAATCCGATGATCCCTTCAATCTTTTCTGTTTCCTTGTGTATGTCAATGCCATTAATGGTGATCCGGCCCTGGTCGGGTTTTATCTTTCCACATAAGATGTTCAGCAGGGTAGATTTTCCAACACCACTTCCTCCCATGATCCCGATGAGGTTTCCCGATTCCTTATTAAAACTGAACTTTTTGATCCCTTTGGAACTGTTCTTAAATTGATGCTCCAGGTCTTCTGCGATGAACCTGATTTTCGGTGCCTTTTCGGAATGATGAAATTTCCTGGATACATCACTGTAAAAAACAGGACTGATTTTGTATCCTGTGATCATGGCCCCCTGTTCCATCAATTCAATCTGGTCAGGGAGGATATTATATCCGTTCAGATAAATAGCTGATTTTCCCCTGTAACGGAAAATAAAAGTATTGGTACTGGCATTCCATAAAATCGAAATCCTGCCTTCCAGTTCAGGGGTAAAAATATGTTTGGCTTCAGAAATAACAGGACCTTCACAATTATCAATGATCAATAATTTATCCGGATCAATCCTCGTTGAGACAGGATCCAGAACAAAGTTTTTGATATTATTTTGCTCTGAAGCAGTGATATTAAATGTATCTGCTACCGAAGCAATGAAATCGAGTTCCCTCCTGGTCATGATATCATCTTCGTTGATAAACTCAACCAGCCGAAGGAATACAATGAACTTCTCGCGTTGCAACAGCACTTTATTAATGGCTTCACCAATATTGATGACCTTTTGGGTATCTGTGTCCGTGTCTCGTTTGTTACCTGTTCCCGGAAAGAAAACTTCCGGATTCTGGTGGAGTTGCAGGTAATCATCAAACAGGTTCAGGTACTTATCGATAAGATTGATGTTAAGGTGCTGGTAGAGATAGGACTTGACAATATTCCTGGCCTTGAAGGATACACCATCTTCAGACACATTTGCGATGATCGCAAACAGCTGTAAGAGTGCATTCAGAATCGGTTCACTCATGGAAGGAAGGGTGTAGTTTTAATATTGCTAATTTAAGAATTTAGGATATTTATTTCAAATAGTGATGAGTGACGAGATGTGTGGGTGTGGGATATGGAGATTGGGTGTGGAAATGTTGCTATTGAATTTCTAATACCACGATCGATTTTGCAGGGAGTTTCACGCTTATTATGTTGTCCTTTATTTTGCCGCCACTGAATTCTGCAGGTTTGATCCGGTTGGGATTTTCGAAGGTGTTGTGGGCGGTTAGTTCGTCGGCCGTCAGGATCGAACCGGTCATCTTTGACACATCAGTTCCTCTCATATCTATCTGTAAATCAATCGCTTTGTTAGGTTCAATATTGGCCATGGATATGTGAATTATACCACCAGCATCTTTCGAAGCAGAGGCAGATACAGAAGGAAGCACCTGCTCACCCATTTTGTATTCCGGTGTTTCAAGATTAAGCGGAAGCATGGTAGCATCCTGGTGTACTTTCAGCATATTAAACACATGATAAGTGGGAGTAAGGATCATCTTCTCCTTATCTGTCAGGATCATTGCCTGGAGCACGTTAACCGTCTGAGCAATATTGGCCATCCTGATCCGCGAACAACGCTGGTTAAAATGGTGGAGGGAAATGACCGCCACCATAGCATCCCGTAACGAGTTTTGTTGATACAGGAATCCCGGGTTGGTCCCCGGTTCCACATCCCACCATGTTCCCCATTCATCAACCACAAAGGCCACCCGTTCTTCCGGATCATATTTATCCATGATAGTGATATGCCTGTCGAGCATTCTCCCGAAGTCAACCGCCTTCGCAACGCTTTTGAAATATTTCTCCTCTGTAAATTCCGTAGCCGATCCCTTATCGTCCCAATCGGTCATGTAATGATGATATGAAATACCCCACATCAGCCAGTGAGGGATCTCCTTCATCAGGGTCTCGGTCCATTCATATTCTTCATCCCATGCACCTCCTGCAACTTTCATCAGCCTGTTTCCCTCATAACTCCGGCAGTAAGTAGCATATCTCCGGTACTGATGCGCATAAAATTCAGCCGTCATATGTCCCCCGCATCCCCAGTTCTCATTTCCAACCCCCCAGTATTTAACTCCCCAGGAATTATCCTGTCCATTGGCCCGGCGCCGGTCGGCCATAGGGCTAATCCCATCGAAATTTACATACTCAACCCAGTCCGACATCTCCTCCACGGTGCCGCTTCCCAGGTTGCCACAGATATAAGGTTCTGTTCCCAGTTGTTCACACAATTCCAGAAACTCATGCGTACCGAAGCTGTTATCTTCGGTGACTCCTCCCCAATGCGTATTGATCATCGTGGGCCGCTGGTTACGGGGACCGATCCCTTCCCTCCAATGGTATTCATCCGCAAAACAGCCTCCCGGCCAGCGAAGGTTTGGGATGTCCAATTCCCGCAAAGCCTCCACCACATCGTTACGTATCCCCCGGGTATTAGGGATGTCGGAATCTTCCCCTACCCAGTACCCTTCATAGATACAATGTCCCAGATGCTCTGAGAAATGCCCGTAAATATGCCGGCTGATTGTTTCTTTTCCCAGGTCTGCGTTGATTACAATGGTACCAGTACTATTATCCTGGGCAAAAGTCAGAACTGAAACCGCCATAAATAAGAATGTAAAAATTGTTTTCATTTTTTCTTGGGATTAGATTGTTGCGACTTTGAGTACCAGGTTTTCATAAATCATGTTCAATGGATAAAAAATGCTGCTATGTTTAACAAACTTGCCAACGAGGAACTGATAGAAGACATCCATGAAGTAATTGATCTTTTAGAACAAGAGCAAAACTAATAAAAAAACCGCCAATATTCGGGAGGACAAGTTGTCATACTTTTTAAGGCATATCCGGCAGTTCCCATCCTTCCCGGTAGGAGTGTCTGACATACTCCTGTGCCGCTTCCAATGCGTTCAGGGTGGTATACTCCGTGTTAAAGTGAGGGTGCCCCTCAATCACCTTGAACTCATCTTTAGTCACCACTTTAAGCTCTTCATTGGCTGAGATATTGGTGAACTTCATCACCTCTGCATCCCATTCCAGGGTTTTATTAAGCCCCTGAAGCCGGATGGCCAGTACACCCAGTAAAACCATTTCATTAAAGGGACCTGCATAGGCAAAGTTTGAGTTTCCTTCGAGCCTGTTATCAGGGGATTCCTTACAGGCCCTGATCCAATCCTGTTCGTGCGGACCATCCACATATCCCACGGCTCCCGGAATCCGGCGAAGATATGGTTTAACCTCCGGTACGCGACCGGAAAGCAAACGTGGATGAAAACCGCCGGTACCACACAGCAGGGTATCTTTTGATCCAACAAACAGGCAACCACCCATCTGATCGAACATTAAGCTTTCTCCATCTTTCAGGTTATCCGGCCGGTCAGGAAGCAATCCACCATCATACCAGTAAACGTCTACAGCCGGCAGCTTGTGTTTTTCCATATCAGGCCGGGCCGCAAATGAAAACTTTACTTTCTCTGCCTGTGGCGCACTTTCTGTGTTGAGGAGGGTTGAACTTCCGCTGATGGAATCAGGGAAATCCAGTTTGAGGGCACGATAAACCGGATCTAATATGTGACAGGCCATATCCCCGAAAGCACCGGTACCAAAATCCCACCAGCCCCGCCAATTCCAGGGAGTGTAAATTTCATGGAAGGGCCGCATGGGTGCGGGACCAATAAACAGGTCCCAGTTAAGGGTATCCGGAACCTTCATTTTTTCAGCCGGTCGCTCCAGACCCTGTGGCCAGATAGGTCGGTTGGTCCATGTATGAACCTCCTTAATCTCTCCTATTTCCCCGTTCCAGATCCATTCACAGACCTGGTTTACTCCATCCCCTGAATTCCCCTGGTTTCCCATTTGCGTAGCTACCTTGTATTTTTCGGCCAGCCTGGTTAATAACCTTGATTCATATATGGAATGCGTTAATGGTTTCTGGCAATAGACATGCTTACCCATTTCCATGGCCCGGGCGGCCACGATGGCATGTGTGTGATCTGAAGTGGCAACCATGATACCATCAATGGAATCGCCCATCTCATCAAACATTTTTCTCCAGTCGTAATATTTTTTCGCCTTCGGGAACTCACTGAAACAATTTTCTGCATACTTCCAATCTACATCGCAAAGTCCGATGATATTTTCTGTATTCATGGCGACAAGGTTAGGATGGCCCTTTCCGCCAATCCCTATCCCCACAATATTCATTTTATCGCTGGGAGGGGTATGCCCAAGACCACTGACAGTAAAACTTGGAAGAATAGTAAATCCTGCAGCCGCTGTAGCAGCCTGCTTTACGAAATCACGCCTGGAAGATTTTGTTACTTTCATTTTTTATTGGTTTAGCAGGTTATAACTCTTTCAGTTTAATATCTCTGTACCAAACGATGGTACTATGGTTTTGTAATGCAATATGGCCTTCATCAAATTTACCCCAGTCCGGGAAATCAGACCATTTGCCACTGTTGCGCAATTCCATCCATTCCTCAGAATATTTCTCATACTCAACTACCACTTCCCCGTTCAGGACCTGGGTTACCTTATTCCCGTATACCAGCAGAAATAGTTGATTCCATTCACCTGCGGGTTTGAAAGGTTTGACTTTCGGAGGGTACATGGCATAGTTGGCACCACATATTTGCCAGTCTTCCAGGGGGTCCGGCCAGTTTTCATGATCAATAACCTGGAATTCAGGGCCGGTTTCATATGGATAGGTGTATTTTGGATCTTCCGCTATGTTTGTAAGGATGTGTTGTATCAAGTTATTTGTCGGGTTTCCTGTTTCCACATATCTTCAATTTCTTCCAGGGATTTCCCTTTGGTTTCTTTCATGTATGCCCAGGAAAACAGCAATTGACCGGCAGCCAGGAAAAATATAATAAGGAACGTATAACTGCTTTGTAATTTTGTAAGCATCAGGGGAAAAACCAGTACCACCAGCGCATTGAAGATCCACTGGGTAAAAACCGGTACCGAAAGTGCTGTTCCACGAATCCTGTTGGGGAATATTTCTGACATATAGGTCCAGAACACAGGACCGATACACGATGAAAAAAAAGCGAGATAGATCATGATGATGATCAATACTGCTATTCCTTTAAAGTTGCCGGTAAAGTCAAGTATTGAAAGACACAATAAGGTCAGTGCCAGTCCAGCTGATCCCAGAATGTAGAGTGGCCGGCGTCCAAATTTATCGATTACAAGGATGGAAACCCAGGTAAATATAAAATTAACAATCCCCAGACCAAATGTGGCAAATAAGCCTGTATCCAGTCTCCAACCAGCGGTTGTAAATATTTTTGGAGCATAATCAATAATCGTATTAATACCGGAAAGTTGCACGAATACAGCAAGTCCAAATCCAACCAGCATTACTTTTCTAAGAGATGGATCGAGCAGTGATTTGAAACCAGAAGTAGCAACCTGCAGGCTGTGATCGATTTCATGTGCCAGATTTTTTGACTCCTCAGGTGTATTGACCATTTCCAGGACTTCTAAGGCCTTCTCTTTATCCCCTTTTTTAAAGAGATATCGGGGTGTTTCCGGTACCAGGAAAATCGTTATCAGAAATAACAGCGAAGGAGCTGTACCTGTTGCAAACATCCATCGCCAGTTATTTTCTCCTATGTCGTTCAATGAATAATTTATCAGGTATGAAACCAGTATCCCGGTAACAATAAATAATTGATACATTGAAACAAGGCTCCCCCTGTACCTTTTGGGTGTTATTTCGGAAATGTACATTGGGGAAACGGTAGAAGCAGCCCCCACAGCGATGCCTCCGATAATGCGGGCCACAACAAGGGAATTAAGATCAAAAGCCAGTGCAGATCCAATGGAGGTCAGGGCAAATAAAATAGCAACGATCAAAAGGATCTTCTTTCGTCCGATGGTATCCGTTATTCTCCCTGCAACTGCAGCCCCAAGTATGCATCCGAAAAGGAGGGAACTGTAAGCCCAGCCTTCCTGGATATTGTTAAGATCAAAGGTTTTAACCAGGTAGGGGCCGGCCCCGGTAATGATGGCGATGTCAAAACCAAAGAGCAGTCCGCCCAATGCTGCTACCATGCTGATAAGAAGGAGTCTTGAGAATTTATTCATTTCGTTGATTAATTATCGGCAAACTAACGACACCTTTCAATCCAAAAAAGCGAACCGGAAGGTTAATCGATCAGTTCAATGCCCAGCACTTTTGCTGTGTTGATGCTATCGATTTGAATTTTAATACCTTCTTCACGTAATTCCAGGCCTGAAAACCTGCCAATCTCTACTTTCGTCATCGGATCATAAACGGAATAGGTGGTGGCGTCGTTTACACAATGCACCCTGAAAGTCCTGATTTCATCCGGTGAATTATTCCGGTAGAAGAACAATATTCCGCCTTCTTTACCGGGATTAATCTTGTAGCACCCATCCCAGTTATTGAGCGTTGGTTTATTAAACATATCCGATTTCTGGTAGAAACGTGTGTAGCTGTATTTATCCTCCATCTCGTGATACCAGTCCGTCCATTTCTTATACCACTGTTTTTGCTCAGGCGTGATCCCTCTCACATCGCCACATAAAAGCTGGACCGAGGAAGCAACGGATTGGTACGCAAATTCATGGTTGTCTGAGATCATCAACTGGTTCCCGATCAGCATGGTTGCAGGAGGAATGACATTTGCCCTTTCACCGAGCACCTGGCGTATTGAAATGGGCCCCCGAGGAGGTGGGAATTCGTAATTTGTCAGCCAGGAAACATCTGCGTGCTGTATCAGGGCGAAATCGGATATATTATAACGGCCCCACACCTCAAAGGTACAGTCGATGATCAGGTTCGGGTGCCGGTTGTGCAGTTCGTCGAGCAACTTTATTGTGGCCTCGAAAATCGCATAATGGGAACTCTCGTGATCGGGATAACCCTTACCATCAAAGTGATAATCACCCGATACCGCAGGATCCATTACATAGGCTGATACCGCAGTAGCAAAATCGAGCTTGACGTAACCCAGCTTAAGCGCACCCACATACAGTGACAGTTTTTCCAGGATATAATCATACCAGCCGGAGCACATCGACATGGATACATGGTTTTCCCATCCCGGGGAATGGATATCGACAGGATTACCTGAACTATCGCGAATGGCCCATTCGGGATGTTCATGATAGATCCGGCTGGAACTGTCAATCGTGGCAATGGTAAACCACATGCCTGGTTTAATGCCTTTTGAACGGATATGTTCGCAAACCCGGAGCAAACCGTTTGGAAATTTCTCCTTATCCGGATTCCAGTCACCCCGGTTGTCCTGCCAGCCATCATCGAGGATCAGTACCTCCACTCCGGTACTATCCAGGGCATCGGCCAGTTCAGTAACAAGCCTTTCGTTAATATTTGTCCTGAAAGGATTCCACGTGCAGTAATAGAAAAGCGGATATGAATCGCGTTCAAATAATCTCGTCCCAAAGTGATCCCGGGTAAAATCTGCCAGCGGACCTTCAAAGGCTTCCTGCCATTTTGGTCCATCGAAGAAGCAGATAAAGGTGCCCGGACTGCTAAATTTCTCACCGGGCTTCAGAAACTTCTTAAAGGGATAATCATCACCCAGGTGTTTCATCCCGATGGTTATTTTTTCTTCCACCGGGTAGATATCGGTTTTCTTCAACACACTCGGGGCCTCATTTCCCAGGATAAACCCTTCCTGCTCATTTTCGTTATAAACAAGCAGGGCCGCGTCGTAATAATCACCCGTATAAGGGATCCTGTACAGGCTGGTTCCGTAATTGGCATATACATTGGTCATGTACTCACTAACTGCCAGCAACTGAAGGTTTTCAACATCCAGGTCGGTAATATAGATGTCCGCGTCTGACCTGTTTTCGATATGAATGAATTTCCTGATCACCGGGTGATCATCATAGATCCTGTATTCCAGATTCAGGACAAGATTAGCAGCCCATTTATCCGGCAAACCGGTAAGACTAACCGTTAGTTTTTTACATCCGGTTTGCATGGAATCGACGGATATTGGACCCAGAATCAGGAAGTTATAAATATCAGCACCGGTGATCCTGTACCCATTGACCTTTACTGAAAACTCCTCACTTCCTTTTGCAGTATAATTTTGACCGGTTTTGAGATTGATGTATTTTGTCGTGGCAATTCCATTCCCGGTGAGATCCAGGTTCCTTGACAGGAAAGCATTTGAAAGGACAATGGAATCCCTGTATAGGGTAATATTGGACTGAGCTTTTAAATGAATTGAAGGGATTAGAAAAAGAATAAGAAATATCAAGGGGGAAAATGTACTCCTAAGCATGAATAATTATTTGATACATGTGGTTTAAAGAAAATCATCTTATTCACCAAGCATTTCAATATCAGCCAGATCTTTGTTTCTTCCCAATGTTAGTTTGTTTTTAATAAATTGTTCACGGCCAATGTAATATACAGGAACATTACCATATTTCCCCTCGACCCGGCCTGAATAAGCTTCTTCCCAATCCACGCCTGTTATTGAAGTAATTATATCTATCCTTACAGGAGGAACTCCCAGTTGGATAACCTGGTCTTTTTTATCAAAATCTGATGGGCTTAAGTCCAAAGATCCAAAACCAAACTCTTCCAATGCATTCATGATTTGTTCTGCATTAACCGCATCAGGTTTAACATAAAAGTCAATGTCTCCTGTAAATCGAGGGGCACCATAAAAAGCTAATGCATAAGCCCCTACTATGATGTAATCAACCTGATGTTCGTTGAACAATTCTAACGGATCTCTGAAGTCTGGCTGAATTTCCATAATATTGTATTCTAAGATATTCAACAGCTGAGATACGTTCCTCCGGACTTTTACTCAACCAGTAATCAAGGTCTTCAAGGAATGTTATGTCGCTTAATTTTCTTTTTTTTACGACTTTTTCCATTTTGATTTATCTGTAGTCAACTATAATTGAACTCTATTTCAAAGGTACGAATATCCTTTCAGTTTTATCATGGATTAAATAGGAGATTTATCGGAATCACAATCCCCCTCGTTAATCATTAATCATAAATCAATCAGAGATTATCAAAGAATACATCCACAAGACTTTCGGCACCACCTTTTGGTCCCCCCGGAAACGGCAGGTTTCTCTTGAACATCACATTGTCGAGCTTTTTGACGTCTTCCCTTGATAGTGTATGGACTTCTCCCACTGCGGCAGCCACGGCAACAGAATGTGCGGTGGCTTCGATGAGCTCGAGCAATTCGGTACCTCTCCAGATACCTTCATGGGATCCGATGAGAACGCCGTGGTTCAGCATCAGCCAGGCATTGGTCTTATAAAGCAGGGGCTCGAATGCATCGGCCAGTTCCTGGGAAAGGGGCTCTGCATAAGGGACATGCAATACCGGTCCCACTTCGGTCACCGGCTCAGGCAGCAGGGGTTTTGATAATGTATTGTCATGGGCAAGGGCTAATCCGGTCAAGTAGGGAGGATGTGCATGGATCAGTGCATTCAGGTCGGGGCGTTTATTAAGTATATCAATATGAAAAGGGGACTCTCCGGTTGGTTTCCTCCCTTCGGCTGCAAACAAAACATTCCCTTGTGCATTGATAATACACACATCGTTGAACCGGATATCTGCCTTGGGGACCTTGGTGGGGGTGATCAGGATGACATTTTCTTCCACCCGGAACGAAACATTTCCTCCATGTGAAGTGACATAACCCAGTTCGGCAATCCGGTTGCTGGCCCTGGCCAGTTCGTCGATTTCTTTTTCAAATTTCTTTTGTAACTCGTTCATTATAAGGTATATATATTTTTGTTGTAAATTAGGAGTGAATTCCAGGCATTTACTGACCCGTAATTTCGAGGCAGTTTGATTTTATTTGTTCCCAATTTCCTTCACCGATATCCTCCTTGCTGGCTATCCATGAACCGCCCACAGATATGACCTGTGGAATTTCCAGGTAATCCAGGTAGGAGTCTTTTCCAATCCCCCCGGTGGGAGAATATTTTATGCCTAAATGGGCGAAAGGGGCAATGATGCTTTTCAGCAATTTAATTCCGCCGGCAGGTTCAGAAGGGAAGAATTTCAGAAGTGTTAATCCATAATTTATGGCCATGGTAACTTCGCTGGGAGTAAGCACTCCCGGGATAAACGGAAAATTGATCTTGAAAGCTTCTTCCACCATTTTGGGGTCGAATCCCGGGGCCACACCAAACCTGGCTCCATAATCCTTAGCTTTCTTAAGATGGTCTATCGTAAGGATCGTCCCGGCACAGACATTCAATTCAGGCCGCTGTTTCCCCAGTATCTCAATGGCCTTTGTGGCCGCTTCGGTTCTGAATGTGATCTCGGCGAGCGGCAATCCACCCTCAATCAATGCATCAGCCAGGGGCAGCGCTTTATCTGGATCATCAATGGAAATAACAGGAATAACCCTTAGTTTTTCGAGCAGGGCAATGATTTGGTCCATGGATTTTGGTTAATGGATTATGAGAAAACAAAGTAAGCAATTAATCGTGAATCGTGAATCGTGAATCGTGAATCGAATGTGTGAGTGAAGAGAGGTGGGGGTGGTCTTCTAATTTGGTAGTGTCCAATATTCCATCACACACCATCCACACACTTGTCTTCCGATTCACGATTCACGACTCACGACTCACGGCCGAAGGCCTCATCAAACGCCACTCCCGATGGAGCGAAATCCATGTCTTTCACATACTGGCAGGCCTCGGCGGCGCCGTGTTCGCGGTCCATACCGCTGTCCTCCCATTCAACGGATAAGGGTCCCTGGTAATTGATCCGGTTGAGGGCGCGGATAATCTCCTCGAAGTTGACATCGCCATGGCCGGGACTTATAAAATCCCAGAATCTTTTACGGTTGCCGAATTCCAGGTGGCCGCCGAATACTCCGGCTTCAGTGGGAACTTCTGAAAATTTGGAATCCTTGATGTGGACATGGAATATCTTTTCGCAGAACCGGTATATGAACTCAATATAATCAACCCCCTGGTAAACAAAATGGCTGGGATCATAGTTGAATCCAAAGGCCGGATGATTGTTCAGGGCCTTGAGGGCCCTTTCGGCCGAAGCAATATCGAAGGCAATCTCGGTGGGATGGACTTCGAGTCCGAATTTCACACCTGCCTTCTGAAATTCATCCAGGATGGGGGTCCATCGGCTGGCAAATTCCTCAAATCCCTGGTCGATCATTTCTGCCGGAATAGGTGGGAAAGGATATTGCATATGCCAGATGGGACTTCCGGTAAAACCGTTTACCACCTTAATACCCAGTCTTTTAGCTGCCCAGGCGGTCTTGATGAGTTCATCGGCGGCCCGCTGCCTGACCCCTTCCGGATCACCATCCCCCCAGATATAGCCGGGCAGGATGCCTTTGTGCCTGTCATCGATGGGATCACAAACAGCCTGTCCCACAAGGTGTGTTGAGATGGCAAAGAGCTGCAGGTTATGTTTTTTCAGCAGGTCGAGCTTTGCTTTACAATAGGCATCGTCTGCCTTGTCCACCTCAAAGTGGTCTCCCCAGCAGGCCAGTTCGAGTCCGTCGTAGCCGAATTCGACAGCCTTTTTACAGAGTTCTTCCAGGGGCAGATCTGCCCATTGGCCTGTGAATAATGTTATAGGTCTTGACATAATCTATGATTTATGGTTTATGTTAAGTTAATCGCTTCGATAATAGAAATGAGCTAGAATGAGCTAGAATGACTAGAATGCCTAAAATTATAATCTATCAATGGCTATCTTATTTCTTCAATTTTAGTTCATTTTAGTTCACTTTAGTCATTTTAGTCATTTCTTAAACTCCGTCCACTTCTTATCGCTCTGGCTTGATTCAAGCACTACATCAATGAACTGCATTCCACGCAATCCGTCATACACAGTCGGATAATCGAGCGCTTCGACCGGTGGCTCCGTACCTTCCAGCCGATGCTGGATACAGGTAGCCACGTTCCGGTAGATATTTGCGAATGCTTCGATGAGCCCTTCCGGGTGGCCGGCAGGAAACCTTGTGTTATACTTTGCCAGGTCTGAGCACCAGGGGTTACCCGGACGGATAAGCTCAACGGGTTTATCCAGCCATTTAATGGTCAGGTCGTTGGGATGGATCTGGGTCCATTCAAGTCCACCCTTCTCCCCATATACCCTGATTTTCAACCCGTTTTCTTCCCCGGCTGAGATCTGGCTGGCATATATGATACCTCTTGCCCCGTTATCAAAACGAACCAGCACGTTTCCGTCATCGTCGAGCCTTCGTCCCTCAACCAGGGTGCTTATATCGGCATTTACCTGGATTACTTTGAGCCCTGTGATATATTCAGCAAGGTTAAGGGCATGGGTGCCGATATCTCCCATGCAATTTGATTTCCCTGATCTTGCAGGGTCCAGCCTCCAGTCAGCCTGCATATTATCACCCGAATCCATAGGGGTCGACAACCATCCCTGGGGATATTCCGAAACAATTTTACGGATCTTGCCCAGTTTGCCGGAGCGGACAATCTCCCTGGCTTCCTTCACCATAGGATAACCGGTATAGGCATGGGTTAAGGCAAAGATCAGGCCTGTATCATCCACGATTTTTACCAGGGTTCTTGCATCCTCAGTATTATTTGTCAGGGGTTTATCACTCACAACATGAAATCCGTTCTCGAGGGCAAGTTTAGCCGGTGCGAAATGGACATGATTTGGGGTTGTTACAGCAAGGAAATCCATACGCTGGCCTTCGGGCAATTCTTTTTCCCTGGCTATCATCTCCTGGAAATTATCATAGGCGCGTGAAGGATCCAGGAAGTATTCTTCCCCCTGTAATTTGGAATTTGCCGGGTCTACATCAAATGCCCCGCAAACAAGTTCTATCTGCCCGTCGATCCGGGAAGCTTTTACATGAATTTTGCCGATAAAGGAACCAGGGCCTCCGCCGACCATGCCCATGTTGATTTTGCGTTTTTTCATAATTCATTAGTTTGATAAGGTTATGATAAGAGAACTAAAACTAATGAATTATGAAAGAAAATGGATGGGCAGGAACTAAGGAATTGACTAATTTGAACAGAGTCTAAATAAATATGGGATGTAAATTACCTACAGGTTATGAAAAGCATAATCCCTTAAATAAGAGTAAGGTAATATTATTCAATATTAATGCCCAATTGAAAACTCAAGGCTTCGTTATCTGAATATTGGAAATCGTTCTGGTTTTCCTGGATATCAGACAGGAATAATGGATCTTTGGCAGCTTTTTTTAATAACTCAATTTTCTCGTTATTATCCTCATCTATATCTTCGATAATTACGCGAACGCGTCTTTTCGATTTAAATCTTTCAGGTAATTTTATGATTAACTGATTGTTATCTTGAAGTTCATATGTTTTTTTCAAATGTCATAACTTTATTTTTTTACAAAGTTATGAAAATTACTGAATCCTGCGAGAACAATCCCTGTCCCGAGCACTCGGGGGGAGGATAGTCAATATTTGCTGTATACCGGCACAAGGTGGTCACTGTTTTCGTTTTTTCTATTGCACAATTGAAGATTCTTTTTAAATTTGTACAATCGAAATGACTGTTTCGGAAATGACTGTTTCGGAAACACGTACTCTTTGTAAATGTTTTAAATATGAAGTTCTATAACCGGGAAAAGGAAATAACTCAGTTGAAAGAGATTCAAAAACTATCTCTAAAAAGCGCTCAGTTCACTGTCGTTACAGGCCGCAGACGCATAGGAAAAACACACTTGCTTTTAAATGCAACTACAGGTCAACCCACCCTTTATTTCTTTGTCGCCAGGAAAGCAGAGAGTTTTTTATGCCAGGATTTCCAGCAGGAAGTCAAGGAAAAATTGGGAATCCCGATCTTAGGAGAGACTAGCAGCTTTGGAAAGTTGTTCGAGTACCTGATGGTCTATTCAAAAGATATGTCATTCAATCTAATTATCGATGAATTCCAGGAGTTCTATCATATAGCTCCATTCGTGTACAGCGAAATGCAACATTACTGGGACGTCAACAAGGATGAAAGCAAGATTAACCTGATAGTCAGTGGGTCGGTTTTTACTCTGATGCACAGGATCTTTGAGAATTCAAAAGAACCATTATTTGGACGAGCCACCCAAATGATGAAAATTCGGCCATTTGAAACATCCACATTAAAAGAGATCCTGACCGATCACTACCCATTCTGGACACCGGAGGACCTTCTCGCACTTTACTGTTTTACGGGTGGTGTAGCAAAATATGTCCAACTTTTCCTGGATGCAGGGGCATATACCAGGCAGGCCATGATCGATTTGATGATCAAAGAAGACTCACTTTTTTTGCTCGAGGGGAAAAACATGCTGATTGAAGAGTTCGGTAAGGAATATGCATACTACTTCACCATTTTGTCTGCCATTGCCCGCGGTGAGAACACCAGGGGAAAAATTGAAGCTGTTGTAAAACGCGAGATCGGAGGGTATTTAACAAAAATGGAGCGGGATTACAGCTTGATTTCCAAAACAATTCCTATTTTCTCAAGGGTCGAAACCAAGAATGTGCGTTATATTATTGAGGATAATTTCTTGACTTTCTGGTTCCGTTTCATTTATAAGTACAGCCACATCATCGAAATAAGAGGTTTCCGGGAACTGAAGGAAATCATCTCCCGCGATTATTCCACCTATAGCGGCAAGATCCTTGAACGCTATTTCCGTACGAAGTTCATCGAAGAGAAGAACATTACCATGATTGGCGGATATTGGGACAGGAAAGGGGAAACCGAAATTGATCTAATCGCAGTAAATGAACTTGAAAAGAAAGCTGAAATTATCGAGGTGAAGCGCAATCCAGTTAATATTGAACTAGAAAAACTTAAAGAAAAAGGGTTTTACTTCAAGAGATCAACAGGGGAATTGAAGGATTACCAAATTATTTACAGGGGCTTATCTCTTAATGATATGTAATACCAGATCTCCCATCCCCGGTTGGAAATCTGGGGATAATCCGCAGGGCCTTTCCCCACATGGCTATATTAACTGACATAGTATATAATTTTGAAGTTCCGGGTTTCGGGTTCCGGGTTCCGAAAAGGAGAATCTTTAAATAGATACTTTGAAACTCGAAACTCGGAACTCGAAACCCGGAATCGAAAGGTCAAAGATAGAAAAAAGAAATTAAGATATTATTCTATTGAAATTCCCGGATGTGTTAATCCGAGGTTAAACCAACTCCGTGGCCTCGATCATGATCTTCCGGATGGTCTTGGCAGGGACCTTTTTAGATTTGGAAAACCGGATGCAGCTTTTCCCGGTATTCAGATCCTCTAATTCGTTCTTGTATTTCTTAACAATCTGGATATTATGTACATACAGGCTCACGTAGTGTTTCTGGTGGGCCAGTGAAATGGCCCAGTTGTTCATGGTAGTATAATGAAGCATTCCATATTTGGTGACTTCCGTAAGTCCCGGAACACTGAGTATTATGCTCCTGAGTTCATCGAAAATGTGTTTTTTCCCTGGATCAACATTTTTGATATACTTTTCTACTTCCCGATTCATACTAATCCAGTTTAGGTGGTTACTAAGTAAACGAATTTTTCAGTTGATTTTGTATGCTGTATGCAAGGTAATGATCCTCCCGGAGCTACCCACATCAAGCGCTTTTGAAGTGATATCCGAGAATCCTGCCTGCTCCAGCATGAGTTCAAATTCTTTTACACCGTACCATTTTACTTCGACATGATCCTCCTCTGACCGGATCAGCTTATCGTTTTCGTACAACTCATATATATAGGTATGGTGATCTGTTTGTTTCCTGAAATCAAAATCAGAGGATTTCTTTACTTTAAGTTGCATGTTTCCGCGGGAAGCTGACCAACGTTCAATCAACTGGTCATGGGATGGATCAAGAATATCATCGAATGGAATAAAAATGTCAATAAGGAATTTCCCTCCGGGCTCAAGATGATTAAAAATGCATACAAGGGCTTTCATGGCTTCTTCCGGGGTGGAAATATGCTGAAAGGAGGATCCGGTTATAAATATGGTTTTGTATTTCCCGGGAAGCGCCAGGTCTGTAATGGATTGAATGTACAAATTGGATCTTAATCCGGCCTTGTCCAATTTCGCCTGACATTGAGTTATCATGGCGGGCGCCAGGTCAACTCCATCCAACACCATCCCGTCTTTCAGGAACTCGATCAGCATACGGCCGGTACCGCAGGCCAGTTCAAGGATGGGTTGCCCGGAACAACGCAGCAGGTCGCGAAAGAGCTCAATGTCATGCAGGGAACCACCCGACAACTCATCATACCAATCAACCCAGAATCCGGTGTAATGGTCTTTTGCCAAAATAATAAGTTTACTATATAAAGTTCGGTAAAATCACAGATATTGTAAAATCTGCTGATCGGCAAATTGAATCGATTAAACGGGGTTTGCACTAAGAAATAACTCGGATGCTAAATAAAGAATTGTTGATATATAATCAAAATATTGTATTTTTAATATGTTCATAAGAAATAGAATATTTCACTTTTAATAATTTGTACAACATGATTTCCACCCGCAAAAGAGTATACAGATCGAATCCCGGGAAATATGGTTCCATTGCCAACAGAGATCTTTATTCGAAGCTCACATGTTGGTTTACCTGTCTGCTGGTCATTGGTTTTGTGTCCTGTAAATCACCCAATCAGGGCGCCGGATCTAAAGGAATGGAAGAAGCTGGTGAGGACATTCTCGAATCGGTTGAGAGAATTGAACAGATCAAAAAGGTGTATCATCTGATCCCTTCTCCGGCTGAAATGCTCAGTGTTATGAATATTGGCGGGCTTGATTTTGACAAAGACCTCCTTAATCCAACAAGCAATATTGAGAAATACTTCGACTCTAAAACGAAAACATTAAACCTGGGAGTATATATTACAGATCTGGCGTTTGCAGCCATTTTTGGCCGGCATGATGAGACCATCGAGTACCTCGAAGCGGTGCAGGATCTTGCAGAACAGGCCAGGGTAGAAGGTGCAATAAACGAGGAGCTAATATCCCGCGCCAAAGGAAATGTTCAGGATCTGGATACACTCTTTATTCTCTCCAATGAAGCCTTTATCAATATGATCACTTATTGTGAAGAGACACACCGGTCCAACACCATGATATTAATCACGGCTGGTGCCTTTGTTGAAAGCCTTTACCTGGCAACAAGCCTGGTAGGATCCTCTGCTGAAGCAGACTATTTAATCCAGCACCTGGCCGATCAGAAGTATTCGATTGATAATCTGTTAACTTTTGCTAAAAGCCTTGAGGATGATCCCAACGTTACTGATATTTTAGCCGACCTGAAACCGCTTGAAGAGATTTACAGCAAGTTGGATAAGTCTTCCGGAGAAACCCAGGTGAAGAAGGAGGGAGCCGGGAAATTAGTTATTGGAGGAGGAAGCCAGCCAACATTATCTCAGGAGGAGTTCGAAAAATTGAGAGAGACCGTCTCAGAGATAAGACAAGGTATTATATCAGGAACAATCTAAATATCTCAAAATGAAAAAAATAACCGGTTTAACAGCAATTATTTTGGTGTCATTTGGATTATCTTCTTCCCTTTTAGGTCAATCGTGTGAAAAATTTTACAAGAAGGGGGATTGCGCTATGGATCTTCAGAAAGATTACAAGATCTACAGCCAGTCAAATAGTGCCCCCATCAGCCTTCAGGATACCATTGAATTCAATGTTGTTTTCTACGGGCAAAAGGACTATATATTTACATTTTGTGCAGATAAGAAATTATACCCTGTGAATTACAGGTTGATCGACCCGGATACAGGCGAGATATTATACAATAACGCAGATGACAGATATATTGAGTCACTGGGTATCGGCTTTGATATAACCAGGGGATTAACAATACAAATCAATGTACTTGGGAAAATGTCAGATCCTAAAGAATTACAGGGCTATACAGGATGTGTGGGAGCTTTGTTCCAGTATAAGAACTATGAGCATTGATCAGGTAGCCATCAGGGTAAGTCACAGAATTTCTGGTATTCATTTTAACAAGAACTTAATCAGCAATCCCTTTTCCTATGTGGTTTAAAAATATTATTCTACTGGTCTTTGTTTTCATATCTGTAAATCTTTTTTGCCAGGACAAAAACAATAAAATGATCTTTATGGAGGCGGAATACTATTTCCTGACAGGAGATTATTCCAGGGCGATCACATTTTATGAGAGCCTGCTATCTGAAGATCCCGGGAATGCCAATCTGAATTTTCTGTGTGGATTTTGCTATTTAAAAACAGAAGGGAGCACTGCCCGGGCCATTGATAATCTTGAAAAAGCTGTCAGATTGGCTGATCCTGCATATAAGGAGGGATCATATAAAGAGAGAAATGCACCTATGGAATCGTACTTTCTTTTAGCAAGGGCCCATCACATCAACAATAATTTTGATAAAGCCATCGAATTTTATCTGCAATACAGCAACTCCATCGACAAAAGAAAATTTGCCAATATTGAATATGTGAATACACACATCAAAGCCTGTGAACTGGGAAAAAGTATGATAGATAATCCCATAAATATTGCACTCAATCCGCTGGGTGACGAAATTTCGGCCGAATATGATGTCTGCAATCCTGTGGTTTCAGGGAATGATTCCATTATGATTTATCTTGCAGAGAGACCCATAAGTGTGGGAATAATGATGTCGGTTAAGGAGGAGAACAGGTGGTCAGCCCCCAGGGCTATTAACCATGAGATTGGACTTACAGGGAATACCTTTCCGGTATCATTGTCATTCGACGGAACTGAATTATACCTGGTGTATTCCGATTATTTTAATACAGATATATACGTGAGTCACTTCCGTGGCAAGAGATGGTCGAGAGCTGTTGAACTCAACAGCATAAATACCAAATATATGGAATCCCATGCATGTGTTTCACAGGATGGGGGATCACTTTTTTTTACCAGTGACCGAAAAGGCGGGCAGGGAGGGCTCGATATTTACAGGTCGGAACGCATCAGTGGTGATGAATGGGGTGAACCTGTGAATCTTGGCCCGCAGATTAATTCATATTATAATGAAGAATCACCCTTTCTGACCAGGCAGGATCAAAAGTTATATTTCAGTTCACAGGGCCACAATACCATGGGTGGTTATGATATATTTTATTCCGATAAGACCGGCCGGGAGAGTTGGAGTACCCCGGTCAATTTGGGTTATCCGCTCAATACATCCGATGATGACCTGTTCTATAATCCGGGTTGGAATGATGCGCTGGCGTATTATGCTGTGAAACCTGATTCACTCTCATCGCATAAAAACATCTTTAATGTCAGGATTATTCCTTTCGATAACTTGTCCATCGGAGTGAAGAACCTAAAGGATGACAAGGTTGTTGAAGAGGCTCCGGGAACTCATCCCGGCGGATCGGAAGAACAGCCAAAGGTGTCCTTTTCATCTCTGGGGATATACTATATCCTGAATAATATCCTGTTTGATTTTGATGATTTTATACTCAATGATGAAGCGCAGAGAACCGTTGAGAGGATCGTTAGCCTCATGTTCAAATTTCCTGAGATCGGTCTTGATCTCACCGGCCATACAGATGCAAAGGGATCAACTGAATACAATATACAGCTATCGAATAAAAGGGCACAATCCGTGGCCACTTATTTAATTGAGAAGGGCATTGATCCGGGAAGGATTAACGTTAAGGCTGCAGGAGAGATCGATCCGGTAGCTATCAATGAATATGAAGATGGATCTGATGCTCCTGACGGGAGAAAACTGAACAGGCATGTCTCAGTGAAAATTACCAACCTGAACAGTGATAAGATCAGGGTAACCGATATTTTTGTGCCTGATGATCTGGTCCCCATGGAAGATCAGGGCTATTCCGTCTTACTCCTTCAGAGTGATGTTCGCCGCGACAATACTCCCAAAGAGTTTTTAAATGAACAGGTTACTATGATTGCAACCGATGAATCCTATCTCTATTCCGCCGGACATTTTAAGCAAAAACCGGAAGCCGTAAAATATCTTAATGAAGCCATAGACCAGGGTTATCCTGATGCAAGGATGATTGAGAAAAATGACTTTGATATCCTGATCCAGGATAATTTAACCACATCGTCGTATGAAACGTTATTTTATACAATCCAGTTTGTGGCCCTGAGGAGCCCAAAAGATATTGCCTATTTCAGTGACCTTCCAAAGGTTAAGAGATATGATGGAAAGGATGGTTTGTCCCGTTATGTGACCGGACATTTTGAGCACATTGATGAGGCTGTTCAGGAACTGCCGAATGTAAGAAACATGGGCTATAAAGATGCTTTTGTAATGCCGACCTCTCGCTATGATGCCCTGTCTAACAGGTAGTTATTCTGATCTATAACCTTCACCCCATACCCCTTAATTCCAAATTCCAAATTCCAAATTTCTTCTTATTCCTGGTAAAACAGTATCGATACATAATCCACCACACTGCCGGATTGCATGGTCTTGCCTGAATTTCCCCTTGCCAGGATAGTGGATTTAGGATTTTCCGAGACCAGCTTTGCGTATTCGATCAACGTCATGATCGGTCCGTATCCACACACCGAAATGCGGTTTTTAATAACTGTATCATGTAGTTTATCCGAATCCAGGTTTTCTATTTCCTTCAATACCAGGTCATCCTTTTTTGCTCCGGATTCCGGATCAACATAATGTGAGAAATCGGATGAGGCAATTACCAGGATCTTTTTCTTCAGCTGTTTGTTGGCATCGAATATTTTTTGAGCGATCTCCCTGGAGGTGTCAGGATTTTGCCGCAAAATACAGACCGGGACTATTTTAAATGGGTGCTCAAGCCATTTTTGCAGGAAGGGTAAAATCACCTCTGCCGAATGTTCCCGGCTCTGAGCCATGCCGGCCACAGGCAGATCCAAAGCCTTTATGAAATCGTGATCCAGGGGTGTTGTACCAATGGGTGTTTCCCATTCATCATGATTGTCTACTTCAATGTCTGCACCGTAGCCTGTATGATTTGGATTAATGATAAAAATGGTATCATACTGCTTTTCCGATTTTTTTAGCAGGGCAAAGAAGTGCACTGCCTCATAGCCTGAAAAGATATACCCGGCATGGGGGATAACCGCACCGATTATCTCTTTCTCTGCCAGGTCTGATTTTATTTTGTCCTTTTCAACGAGGAACAGCTTGTCAAGCTGGTCCATCAGTTCTGATTTTGTGCCCGGATAAAACGATCCGGCAACGACGGCTTCCCGTATGTTCATATTTTTATATTTATTATTGGCCCGGGCACCCGGGCCAGCATACATTACAATACCATATTCTCAATAAACGCCCCGCAACCCTTGCATTTCCCCGCCTGAGAAATCCCCTCCAACGTAGTATTATAACCAAGCCTGCTTATCAGCACCTTCCCGCATTCAGGACAATGTGTTTGCTGTCCGTCCGAACCGGCTACATTACCCAGGTAAACAAAATGCAGTTTCTCCTTTGCAATTTTATAAAATTTCTCAAGCGTCGAAGCCGGTGTACTTGGAATGGTCATCTTATGGTGCGGAAAATACCTTGAAAGATGCAGCACAGTGTTTTCCCCCAGTTCTTTATGTATCCAGCTGACCATTTCCCGAAAAACCTCCGGATCGTCATTAAGAGTCGGTATGACAAGATTGGTAATCTCAAGATGCTTCCGGTATTCCCTGATGGTTTTCAATGTATTTAATACGGGATCGAGGGAAGATTTGGTCTGTTTCTTATAAAAGTCGTCCTGAAAAGCCTTCAGATCAATATTAAATGCATCCATATACCTGAGCAGTTGTTTCAGGGGTTCGGGATTGATGAATCCATTTGAAACCATCGTGGTTTTTAGTCCCCTGGCTTTTGCTTCCCTGGAAATCTCAAACATGTATTCAAAATGGATTGTGGGCTCATTATATGTAAATGAAATTCCGATATTATCCGGCTGGTCATACGCCATATTGATCACATCCTCCACCGAATAATGCCTGAACCAGTTGTATGAATCCACATCTGCCTGTGAGAGATCACAATTCTGGCAGAAGGAACAACTTAAGTTACAGCCTATACCCCCGACCGAAAGGATCAGACTCCCCGGATAAAAATGATAAAGTGGTTTTTTCTCGATGGGATCATAGTGAATGGCCGCAATCCTCTCATAGGTTTCATTCACCAGGGTGCCCGTCACATTTCTTCTCACACCGCAGATCCCCAGTTTCCCCGCATCCAGTATGCATTCATGCGGACACAGCTGGCACTGGACCTTATTATTATCGAGTTTTCTATAGAAAAGGGCTGTTTTCATAAAGAATAGGAACATTAAAATTACAAAATGTTGAAAATTAAGAATCTTGGAGTGAAGGTTTTTTATTAACTTGAGGCAAATAATACATGAATTGTCATGAGAAAATCGATAATATTCGCATTCCTGTTTTTGACCAGCCTAAGCTTGACTTATGGTCAGGATGATAAAGCATACAAGTGGCTCTTTATGGAGGCAGAGCATCACTATTTGATGGAGGAATACTCCCTGGCTGTCTTTTACCTGGAGGATTTGTTAAAAATGGATCCGGATAACAGTAACCTTCAATATTTGTGCGGAGATTGTTATTTAATAATGCCGGTCGATGTGGAAAAAGCTATTTTCTATCTTGAAAAGGCCATACAAAACATTGACAAGGGATACATAGAAGGGTCGTACAAAGAACGGAATGCCCCTCCTGAAGCTTATTATGCACTCGCCCGGGCATATCATTATAAGTATGATTTTGATAAAGCCATCGACTATTATAAGAAATACAGTAACAGTTTGGATAAGAGGAAGTATGCAGATATTGAATTTGTCAATGCACAGATCAAATCCTGTGAATTTGCGAATGGAGTTATCCAGGATCCTGTACCAGTAAAAATTACATCTGCCGGGGAAGGGATAAATGGTTACAATGCAAGCTTTAATCCGGTTATATCCGGAAATGATTCTGTCATCATTTTTAAAGCAAACAGAAGGGCTACAAAGGCTATCATGATGTCCACCCGGGAGGATAATGGTTGGTCCATCCCCCGGTCACTGAACCAGGAATTAGGTGTATCTGAAGACATCTGTTATCCGGCCTCCCTGTCATATGATGGGCATGAGTTATATATAGTCATGTCAGACTATTTCAATTCCGAGCTTTATGTGAGTCATTTCAGCAATGAAAGATGGTCCGTTGCGGAAAAACTGGGCAAAAATATCAATACCCGGTACTCTGAAACACATGCCAGCTTATCCCGCGATGGCAACATGCTGTATTTCACAAGCAATCGTAAGGGAGGTCACGGTGCATTAGATATTTATATGTCTCAAAGAGAATCGGGTGATAACTGGGGCCCGGCTAAAAACCTGGGACCAACGATTAATACATTTTATAATGAGGAAGCCCCCTTTTTGACTGGTTCTGACCAAAAGATATACTTTAGCTCACAGGGCCATCCCACCATAGGAGGTTATGATATTTTTTATTCCACCAGGGATAAGAACGGATTGTGGACCAATCCGGAAAATCTGGGATACCCGGTAAATTCCACCCGGGATAATTTATTCTTTAATCCCGGGTGGAATGATGATCTGGCCTACTCTGAAAGTATAGATTCAATAACCGGGATCCGTGGTATATATACCGTTGATCTCTACCCGGTAGCAGAGGTCCCGGAGGATGAGGATACACAGGACGAACAACCAGATGAACAGAATGAGACATTGTCGTTTGCTCCCCGGGGGGAGTATTATATGTTAAATAATTTTCGGTTCGATTTTAATGATCATACATTGAATGAAGCAGCCCTGGAAGAGGCTGAAAGGATTTATAATCTGATGGTGGATTACCCGGAAATAGGGATAGAGTTGATTGGCCATACCGATGCCACAGGAGACATTGACTATAACCTGAAATTATCTATTAAACGGGCAGAAAGTGTGGCAGATTATCTCCGCAAGAAGGATATCGATCCGGACCGTATTAAGGTTCTTGGAATGGGAGAATTTTTGCCCATTGCTATTAATAAGTACGAAGATGGATCGGATGCATCCGAAGGAAGAAGTTTGAACAGGCATGTATCCATCAAGCTTCTGAACCTGCAGGATGAAAATGTGAGTGTGTCGGATATTTTCGTGCCGGATCATTTACTGCCGGTTCAGGATCTTTCGTTTTCTGTATTGCTGTTACAAAGTGGATCTAAGGTTGATTCCATCCCTGACCAGCTGCTTGGAGAGAAGGTGGTTGCAGTTACTATAGATCAGACGCATTTTTATCTTGCAGGCATTTTTAATAAAAAAACCGATGCCATGCGCTATCTCAATGATGTGGTCGATCAGGGCTATCCGGATGCACGATTAATTGAGACTGGAGAGCTGGAAGGATTAATAAAATAGAACCTGCAAGACAGATGGCAGGCAAGCTTTGTATCATTGCCATTTACTTCACCAATTATTTAAATTCTCTGTATCCACCCGACCAAGCGGTATGCAACTAGTAGTTCAATCAGTTGTCCGGTTTATTAATATTACAGCAGTATCCGTCCGGCTAACCCATCTTTTCAGGAACCATCCTAAAGATTATGTTTGGCTTTTCCTGTCTGTTCTGGGTACAGGCAAGCATCATTATAGCCAAAAGGGATATCAGGGTTGCTTTCATAAGACAGTGAATAGACAAACAAGGTCAGAACAGCTGACCTCAGGGGATTTTAATCAACAGAATTCCTCGAGGTTCTACCTCGGGGGAAAGAGCGGAAAAGTTTGAAAAACGACAGGTTTTTCATAAAAAACAAAAATTCCGCTTAATACCTCGATGGCTCTGCCTCGGGGTAGTTTATTAAAAATTCCACAAAATAAAGTTACAAAATTTTTTATTGTATGACAAGCGCCAGCAGGGCGCAAGACAAGCGCGAAGTGCAATTTTGAACATTCAGGAAATATAAAGTATCTTTGAGGCATGAACCTCATTGACCAAAACATTGACAAGATTCGGGATTTATGTTCGAAACATAAAGTCGCTAAACTTTTCGTTTTCGGATCAGTGCTTTCTGATAGATTCAAAAAGAATAGCGACATTGATTTTATTGTTGATTTTAAGGAAATTGAAGTTTATAATTATGCCGACAACTATTTCGATCTGAAATTTTCTCTGGAGAACATCTTAAAACGGAACATCGACCTCCTTGAAGATAAGGCAATTAATAATCCATATTTGCGCCAATCTATTGATTCTTCAAAGCAACTTCTTTATGGACAATGACATTAAAACCTGGCTTTGATTCACCTCAGAGTGTGTACAGAGTAATTAAAAGGATACTTTCTAATCTTATCAAAAGGAGAACCCGCATCCTTATTGCAGATGATCATCCCATTGTCAGAAAAGGCATACGGCAGATCCTTTCTGATTTACCGGGCGAGACACATATTGAGGATGTGGGGAGTGCAAATAACCTGATGAAAGCACTTAAAAAAAGCGATTTTGATGTGATCATTCTCGATATATCGATGCCGGGGAAAAGTGGTCTTGAAATAATGCAGGATATTCACAGGGATTATCCGGATATACCTGTACTTATCCTTAGTATGCATCCTGAAGAAAAATATGCTTTACGGGCTTTAAAATCAGGTGCTTCCGGATACCTGACCAAAGATAGTGCCCCGAATGAACTGACCAGAGCCGTTCAAAAAGTATTGGGTGGTGGTAAATATATAACATCCTCTCTTGCAGAAAAAATGGCCGATAACCTGCTTATTGATCCTGATAAGCCAGTGCATCACTGCCTGTCAAACAGGGAATACGAGGTGCTGTGTAAGATTGCGGAGGGTAAGAATATGAAGCTGATCGCTGAGGAGTTATTCATAAGTGAAAAAACCGTCAGCACATACAGGAGCAGGATCCTTGAAAAAATGAATATGAACAGCAATACTGAGCTGATCAGATATGCCCTTTAAAGCGGGATTAATTGATTAGATAAAAAATCCCTGGGTAAGCCTGCCTGTCGGTGCTATCCCTTAGTGACAGACAGGCCTTCAGCAGGCGCAAGTTTCCGGAATTTTACAAAAAACTATTAATCTTTTAGCAATTTCTATTTAAGTACGTATATTTGTACTTTATTAATAACTTAAAAAAAATTGAATATGATTGCGGCGAATTATACGGAATTCAGGTTACGCCTTAAAAAGTACCTTGATGATGTTGAGCAAAATAATGAGACGCTAATAATAAAGAGAGGCACAGGAAAAGGAGCAGTAATGATTTCTTTAAATGAATATAACTCAATTATGGAAACATTGCATTTATTAAGTTCAAAAGCCAATGCAGATAGATTATATGAATCCATTGAGCAAATGAAAGAGGGAAAGGTAGTCCGAAACGACTTAATTAATAAATAGTGAGAATTACTTTTTCAAAAAACGCCTGGGAGGATTATGTATCATGGCAAACTGAGGACAAAAAAATATTACGGAAGATTAATGAATTAATAAAAGCAATTAACAGAAATCCTTTCGAAGGTATTGGGAAACCAGAACCATTGAAATATGATTTAGCAGGATTTTGGTCAAGGCGGATAGACCGGGAACACAGGCTTATATATCAAGTTATTGATAACGAGATATTAATTTATAGTTGCAGATACCATTATGATTTGTAATTGCTGAATTGTTAAATTGCTGGTTGTTGATTGTTGAATACTAATTATGTCAATCACCCAATAATTCCATAATTTTCCTGATCAGCTGATCCGGATCAACCGGTGTTGCTACGTAAGCGTCATACCCTGCATTGGACATAGAAAAGAAGAGGGATCGAAAAGTCTCATAGTCGCAAGCTCGCAAAGTTCCAAAGCCGCAAGACCGCCCAGTCGCCCGGTTGGATAATTGTAAGATAAATCATTACAAAAATTGTATCCATTCTCTTACAAAGTGGAATATCCCAATTGCTTAATTTTAAGCATTTCAAATTCTTGACATTACTCCAGGAGCGGCAGAAACATTGTCCTCAGTGAGTAAAGATTAATTTTTGGAATTGAATCCTGCGAGCGCATTCCCCGCTGCTTGCGGCGGGGTTAGCGAGCGCAAAATAAATAATAATAAAGGATCGAAGATTCCTCGCCGCTTGCGGCGAGGAGCTTCAATGATAAATCTTTAAAATCTTCCTTGAACAAAATAAAGATCCATGAAAAAAGAAATTTTCTTATTAATTGATGATCAAAAAGATAACCTTGTTTCACTGGGTGCCCTGATTAAGAACTATTATCCCGGATGCAGGATCATTACTGCCTTATCGGGAATAAAAGGGATTGAACTTGCCATATCGGAAGATCCGGATGTTATCCTCCTGGATCTGAACATGCCGCAAATGGATGGTTTCACTGTTTGTAAAGAGCTCAAGAAGGAGATAAAAACGGCGCATATCCCCGCTATCATGCTCACTGCAAGGTGTATTCAGAAAGAAGACAGGATAAAGGGACTCGGACTGGGGGCCATTTCTTTTCTGACAAAGCCCATTGATGAGGGTGAACTGCTGGCACACCTTAAAGTGGCTGTCCGGATTCGGAGGGCAGAGGAAAAACTACGTGATAATATTAAAGATCTCGAAATCACAGTTGATGAAAAGACTCAGAAAGCAATAGCATCAGAAGAAAAATTCCGCTTTATATTTGAAAATGCTTTATGCGGCATTGAAATATCCACAAAAAACGGTAAAATCTTAATTGCAAATGAAGCCATGCGCCATATTACCGGATACTCTTTTGATGAACTCAAAAATATGCACCCTGCTGACACTTATGTTAATCTTGATGACAGAAATATTTTTTTGGAGATTATTAACAAAGACGGATTTGTGAAAAATTTTGAAGTGGAGCTCTATAATAAACAGAAAAAAAAGTACTGGGTAAGTCTTTCAATTACACCGGTTATTTATAATAAATTGGATTCATTGTTATTTGTGGTGGTCAACATCACAGAGCGCAAACAGACCGAGGACAAATTACTAAAAAATCAGTATTATCTATCCAAAGCTCAGGAAATTGGCATCATTGGCACCTGGGAACTGGATATTCAGAAGAACATCCTGATATGGACAGATGAAAGTTATAAAATCTTCGGTGTGCCA
>JADHVS010000144.1 GCA_016783865.1 Bacteroidales bacterium | reverse complement strand
TAAAGAATCCTCCAATCCTGATCCTCGATGAAGCTACCTCTGCCCTCGACACCGAATCGGAACGGTTGGTTCAACAGGCCCTGGAGAACCTGATGAAGAACCGCACCTCCATCGTGATCGCACACCGGTTATCCACCATTCAGCACGCACATGAGATCATCGTCCTCCAGAACGGCAACCTGGTGGAGCGTGGCCCGCATGCCGAACTGCTTTCACGGAACGGGATTTATCGAAAGCTCTATGATTTGCAGATGTTTGTTTGACAAGTTGGACAAGTTGGACAGGTTTGACGGGTTGGACAAGTGGAGTGGTGCAGTGGTGCAGTGGTGGTATGGTGATGTGGTGATTTGGTGAGAGTGCTGAGGATGATATAGAACTTCTTGTTACCTGGGGATAACTGTGTATCTTTATTTACAGTTCAGTGCGTGAGTTATGTCGGTAATGATATTTCTGGTAATCAATTCAGGGATAGTGAGCCACCATTTTATCCCTCGTGCAATTTCTGCCTATCCGGATATTGAGTTGCATAATCAGGAGGAGAAAGAACTATTCGTTGCAGTGATTAATAGACACAATTAGTCCAATGAAACTCCACTTCGACAGCAACCAGGAATACCAGCTAGAAGCCATCAAAGCCGTTACGGACATTTTTGAAGGGAAACCTTTGAATGGCGGTGATTTCGAATTTACGGTACATGCTGCCGGTGCTTTGCTTCCGCTAATGCGATTCAAATCCTGATTATTAACATTGATGCATTTGCCAAAGCGGTATTCGGCTACGCACATCAACCTTTACAATCTGATGTATTCGCTCAATCCCGTCAAGGCCTATGATCTGGGATTGGTAAAACAAATAGAGGTAGATTCGGTTGTGAGCGAAAACGCTATGAATGATGCCTTTGTTCAGGTCGAAAAATATACATGAATTGCTTTCAGATTGGGGACCTGATATGTTGCCTATACGTTAGTTTTTCATGCAAGCAACTTCTCCAATTGCAATTTCCATTTTTCCCAGTCAGCCATTTCTTTGGATAAAAGATCAATGAATTTTTTAGTATGATCGTGGCAGATCAAATGACAGAGCTCATGGATGATTACGTATTCGATACATCCTTTGGGCGCTTTGATCAACTCAGGATTCAGGATGATTTTTCCTTTTGGGGTACAACTTCCCCAACGGGTTGGCATCTCTCTTATGAATAAAGAAACCGGTTCAACGTTGTATGTTCTGAATTTTTTAATGATGGGTTGCGCGATGTCATGAAACTTGATCTTCGCTTGGAATAAATACCAGTTGTTGACCAGTTGTTTTACATTGGATTTATCCGGGGTAATCACTTCCATGAACCGGCCTTTTAATTTTACTGATTCGGCAGATCCCAGTATAATTCTTAACAGGTATTGCCTACCCAGATAAAGGTGTGTTTCCCCGGCGATAAATTTCCTCGCCGGTGTTTTCGGATGAAACGTATAAAAAAAGCTTTGTTGCCTGATGATCCAGGTCGCCTTTTTTTTTATTTTGGCTTTAATCTGTTCCAATGAACTGTCGGCCGGGGCTTTGATCAATACATCCATGTTTGGTAACACGATAATCCCCAATGTTTTCCTGTTGCTATACTCAACATGAAAATCAATCCGCTTAGAGCCAAAAGAGATTGATGCTGTCATTACTTATAACGGAGTTTCGCTACTTCAATGCACCTGTTGGCAAGTTCATCCATCTCATCAAAAGAAAAATCAATCTTGTACTTGTCCCTCACTTCATCAATGAAATAATCGCCAATCTCAATCAATAATTTTCCGGTGATGTTCGATTTGTATTGCCAGTCAATCACCGGTTTGTCATGATCCAGCACATAAGACCTGATCATGTCATCAATCTGCAATGCCGCCTGTTTGGAGGTTTCACTTCTTATGATATCGTCCTGAATCTTTTCACTGAATAATTCCAGTGTCAAACCATAAAATGCCTTTGCGACATCTTTGTTCTGTAATATCTCGGGGATATCACTGTCAGTATAGACCAATACATGATCCATGATCTCCCTGACCTTTCTGAGGTACTGGGCTTCGAGGATCCGTTTGGCTTCATAGTCGGCAATGGTCTCTTTTAACAACTGAGAGAACTTCTTGTAGAAAGCAGGATCTTCATCCATTTTTTCTGTGATGTGTTTGGCGGTGCGACTGGCTATTTTATCTGCCCTGGCAGCTATCCCCGTGGTGTTTTCGACTTCCTGCTGAAATTTTTCTCTATCAAAGATGTTTACCAATCCGGTAATGGATTCAATCTTTTCGGTGGTGACATGGGTATCAATCAATTTTTGAATTTGTCCTTCATATTGACGGTAGTCAATTTGGTCGCTATACCGTTCAATCACGGCCGAACGCAACTTCATGAACATAGCCAGATCTTCCATGTACCGGTTGATCATCATTTCATTTTCCCCGGTATAAAAGTGGATGGACGACAGCGCCAGCTTCAATACTTTTGCGAAAGCCGCCAGTTTATTGTAGAATCCCTCACGGATCGCTTCATCGCGAAGCACTACCTGGTAGGCTTCTGCATCCCGTTTATTGGAAATGGTCTTGAAAATATCCCGGAGTTCCGTGTGTTTCTGTGGTAATTTGTCGATTTCATCCTGGATATTCATCAGGGTCCCTTCCAGATCTTTTTCGTCAAATTCCGCAAAGGAAGAGTAGATATTCAGCGCCGTATCGAGATTTTCAATCACCCCGTAATAGTCAATGATATAGCCGAATTCCTTGTCGGGAAAAATCCTGTTTACCCTTGAAATGGCCTGTAAGAGCTTATGGCTCTGAAGGTTTCTGGTGAGATACAACACCGTATTCCGGGGTTCATCAAAACCGGTTAAGAGTTTATCCACGACAATGATGAGCTCGGGATTCATTTGATGCTTGAACCGGCTGATGACATTCTTTTCATATGTTTTGGCATTTCCATGTTCTTCCATCATTTTTTTCCAGAACCTATGTTCCTTTTCGGTCGACTTTTCAAATGCGCTCTCTTCTCCCTCTCTTTCGTCGGGAGGTGAAATCAGTACTTCGCTGCTGATCAGATCCAATTCGTCCAGCACTTCCTTGTATCGAATGGCATTTACTTTTTTATCACAAACCAACTGGGCCTTAAACGGCGTAAGTTGCCAGTTATCCCTGAAATGCCGGCTGATATCCCAGGCAATGGCATAGATTGTTTGTTCGGCGCTGTTTAGCTGATCGGCCCGGCTGAACTTCTTTTTCAGATCCGCCTTCTGGTATTCGGTAAGCGGTTCGGCAACCATGTTGAAATAGGTGTCAATCGGATTTTCATTGACATGTTGTATGGGCACCCTGCCTTCATAGAGCAGCGGAACAACTGCTTTATCGCTTACAGCCTGGTCAACCGTGTAGGAATCAATGATGCCTCCAAATTTGGCTGCCGTATTTTTATCTCTTTTGAAAAGGGGTGTCCCGGTCATGGCAATGAAACAGGCATTGGGCAAGGCTCTTTGCATGTCGATGTTGAAAATCCCGTGTTGCGTCCGGTGCCCCTCATCAACCAGCACGAAGATGTCGTGACTTTGCAGCGGTTTTCTGATTTTATTCATGGCAGCGGAAAACTTGTTGATGATGGTGGTTACCACGGCATCGCTATGACTTTCCAGTAATTCCATCAACCGCTGACCGGTGGTGGCATTTTCCACAAATTTGCCGCACTTGCGGAAGGTGCCGGTGATCTGATCATCCAGGTCGGTACGATCGGTAACCAGGATGATCTTGGGATTGCGGATAGAGGGCTCCATGGCAATGGCCTGTGCCAGCATGACCATAGTAAGGGATTTTCCGCTCCCCTGCGTGTGCCAGATGACACCGCCTTTTCTCCTGTCCCCTTCAACATGGACAATGCGTTGCATGGTTTTTTTAACGGCAAAATATTGCTGAAAACGGGCGATTTTTTTCTCCCCGTCTTCAAACAGGATAAAATTGAACACCAATTCCAGCAACCGTTCGGGGCGGCATAATCCGTAGAGGTATTCATCCTGAAGCGTGGGCAGAATATGCTCCGATTCCATGGCGTCAAAATAACGTCTGACATAGTTGAACCGGTTTCCGAACAATTTTTCTTTCTGATGAGGAAGTAACTGCTGGTTCTTCAACTCCTGCATTTTATCCCGGTATTTGACCTGTTCGTCTTCCGTATAAAATTTCTCCTTCCAGATCGACCAGAATTTTTCAGTAGTGGCGTTTGTCGCATAGGCGGCTTCCCGGGTAGCGACACTGAGGATAATCTGGGCATACACGTATAAATGCCGGATGCCGTCTTCCTGCTGATTGCGTAAATGCTGGCTTATGGCTTGTTTTAACGGTTCTTTCATGTCAGGTCGCTTGCATTCGATAACACAAAGGGGGATCCCGTTCACAAACAACACCAGGTCGGGCCGGTAGTGCTCTTTGCTGGTACTGCGCATGACGCTGAACTCTTCGGTCACGTGGAAACTATTGTTCTTCCAATTTTTCCAGTTGATGTACCGGAGGGTAAAGCTCTTTTTATCTCCGTCAATGCTTTGTTCCAGGGCTTTTCCCAGGGTGAGCAGGTTATACACCGATTCACAGGCTGAAATATAGCCTTCATGCATCGGAACCTCTTTCATCGCCAGGATCCCCCGTTCTATGTTTTCATCTGTGAACAGAGTCGTTCTGGCAGCGCTCACCCGGATGCTGTTGAGCTCCTTCAACTGTTTCCTGAGCACCTCCTCCAGCAGGACGTTGGAGGTCTTATCCCCTCTCAACCGCATGGTCTCTTCGGGAGTAAGGTACTGATACCCCAGTTTTTGCAACAGTTGCAATGCCGGGATCTGGCTGATATGGTCTTCTTTAAAGCTGGGGGTGTGCATAATTTTTTATCTGATTTGTTGCAATTGTATAAAAATGAGTATATTTGCATCTGCTCATCCTGCCAACTTCGGAGGAAGGAGTTTCGAGGCCCGATACATCCCGATATGTACCGGGTCTTGCGGTTTAATGGATTTCCTTTATCATCCCGATCTTCGCGCGTTATTAAATGATTAAAAAGTGTATCCATTGAAGGCTGCCCCTCTTTTTTTATCGGACGGACCTGTTTTGACCTAAATTGAAATGAAGCATTGTTCTCAATATCTCTTTTGAATATACCCAATAAAGACATTCTTCGTTGAAAATCATTCAGATGGCCAATTTCAAGCAGTTGATGCATTCCATGCAAGAATTTCTTTAAGTTTCCTAAGCTTTTTATTACTATACGTATCTTTTATATCGAAATAGATATTATACTGGTTTCCCAAATCGAGTTTATGATGTAAAAGCTGGTAGTACATCCTGAAATAGAAATCATCATAGGTAAATCCCGGTTTTGTTTCATCTATTTGTTTTTTATCAATGATGACTGTCCTGAAGTTGAGATCACTTAGAAAAAAATAATCAATTAAGTCAGCGTAATAATGATATTTTGACCCTGATATCTTCGACCATTTAACTTCTCCTTTTACCCTGTGTTTAGCCCGAAGCATCTTCAAATGGGCCTTATGTTGTTTTATCTGGTTGTAAGCAGAACTTATATATGAGATAAGCATATAAGGCTGTTTGTCATTTTGCAGATGTGTACTTTCGTCACAATAAATGTTGAACGTTTTACTTGTCATACCTGTTATTTTTTGAACTTCAATTTAGTAAGACCAGTCGATTGTTTTGTGATAATCTTCCGGCCATAGATAAATATTCACTATTCAGATCTGTTTCAATCTCTTTCTCCCTGTCAACAATACCTGCATCAACCCTTTCTTCTGCTCTTTGAGTTCTTTCAGCTTTTTATTCAGAAGTTGTATTTCGTTATCAGCCACTTGTAGGATCCCGGCAATGGCAGTCTGTTCTTCAATGGATGGAAGAATAACTTGTATTTTTGCTAGGTTACCTTTGGAGATTCCGTACACTGAAATTCCTGTTGCAACCTTACGCAGAGAATTTAAAACCGTTTCTCCATTGAATAAGTAAGCACGATAACTTTTTGCAGTCAACTTATTTTTATCACGTAATACAATTGTATGAAGGCCACCTATGATTTTCTTCTTTCCTACATTAACAAGTTCAATACTTTCGCCAACGCCCTCATAATCTTCGGATGCATCAGCAATAATTACATCTCCGTCTTTGAGAAATTCAAATTCCACATTTGAGAATTCTTTCTTTAACAATGGAACATTTATTTCCCTTTTCAAATCGACAATATCATTTTCGAAAACAGCATGAATATCGCCATAATGGATACAGTAAATATCAGCATCTGGATTATCATAAGTAAGATTATCCCTAGAAAATGAGTACGATTTTATAAAAGCAAACGCTTCGCTGATTTTCACTTCCTTCCACTCCCCACCAAATGCAGGCAATCTCTTCTTCCCCGTTAACAACTGCTGCATCAACCATTTTTTGCGGAGTTCTTTTTGGTCGATGAGCTGGTTGGTTTTGTGGATGGCTTCATCCCAGGTTGAAAGAACCCGGGCTATGGCTTTTTGTTCGGGGAGAGGAGGTAGGAGGATCTTAATGCTTTTTAATGATTTGCTGTCAATATTGGGAAAAGTAGAGCCAGTTGTAAGTTTTAAAATCTGATTAACAATTCTTTCGACTTGAAACTCTAAATACGATTGGTCGTTATTCTTTTTTCCTCTAATCGCTGCAATCCCTCTCCCTATGCAATAAATATCATCTGCAATATTAGTCCTACCCGTTGAGCTGCCTCTTACACAAAGCAACACATCACCTTTTTTGCAAATTTTAGTGGGAGAAGATGTCCATTGTATTTTTATTGGATGCCTTTCCGTGAATTCAGTTGGGCCATTAATTAAAGCTAATCCTTCTCCTGTTCGATTATATGTATTCCCTTCAGGTGATTGACCCATAACTATTTCAGCGAAGTCTTCAAATTTCTTCACCTCCCAACCACCTGGAAATTCATGAATGTAGAATGTTCTTGTCTTATTTTCTGAATCTTTTTCCTTCTTCATTTAGCTCATCGTTTTTTTGATTAACTTGTCTAACGAGATACTTTTTATGGTTCACAATCCGCTATAGCTCTGCCTCTAAAACAGAACGGATTATTAAGTGGTTTTTAGTTGGTTTTAGTCATTTCATTATTGAATCTCCATTCCACTCGATTAGAATATAGCCTAGCTTAATTGCATGAATTGTCGGCAGGCTTGTTAGGGTGCGTGAAATCTTATACTCCATTAATATCTCTAAGAATTTTTTCTAATTTTAGCTTCAGTTGAGGAAGATTTTTATCCAGATAAACATAAGTGTCGTTTAATAATTGAATGGATTCTTCTTTGTTCAAATCACAACGAATGTTCGATTCACAAACACATATCTTATTATCAATCTCCTGAAACTCGTTTATTAGGCTTTCCAAATTATTACTCTTTGATTTATCAATAATTAACTTTAGAGACTCAAGATTTTTTTTGAAAGAGTTAATCTTTAAATCTTTTTCTAAGTAAAAAGTTTCATCAAGGTTGGTAATACTAAATGCTCTGGCATTGTATCTTTTCAACATATCTTCAACATCAAGAAAAGACAAATAAAACTCTTTGATTTCTTTTGTTCTGAGTAAATGTAAATGAGAAAATTTAATCTCCTTGATTTTTACTCTAGCCTCGAAAATTATTTTAATAATATAGCCGAAGATTCCAAGAAGCAAGGCTATCTGTGACCAATATTGACTTAAAAAATCTACCATCGCTTAATTTGTTAAATTCCATGCCCACTAATGCTCCGCCAGTAGACGCCGGGTGGGATCACTTTGTATTTTGTTAGAATTCGTTTCTTCATTTTTAGAACTCTATAACGCCGCCTTGAATTGGTGGTTGTCTGGCCGGCTGCAGGCTTGTTAGTAGTGGACAAATTTATTGTAGAACACGTTTAAAGAATTTGGTTACCCATATATACGTTATTTCCTTTGATGAGTAAAAGTTACTTTTATTTGTTTGGTCAGCCCATCCGAAAACTCCTTCATCATTTACTGTAAAATCAAGCCTTATTATATCAAGTAAATGTGGCATATGAAATGCCGTATCTTCTGCCATACCATTAGGTCTGAACAATCCATCAACAATACCAAATAACAAGTATGAATCATGGGCTACATTACTGTATGCTTGATAGAATTGTGCTAGAAAAGTGAATCCTTTAAATCTAATATCACAAATTCTGTTATTGTTATTTCTAACTTCGATTCTGTATTGTGGAGATGATTTTTGGATTGCTTGAACCATACTAGTGATTTGTGATTGAATTGATTCTACTTCGGTAAAAGCAAGTTGAAGACCCTTTTCTGTATTATATATTTGTTTGCTTGATTGAATATTCATTTCAATGTCATGTTTACTTGAAACAAAACCTATAAGATTGATTAAGTGATTTTGAGCGTTAACTGTTGTGTCAGTTGGCTCACTTACTCCAAGAGTAGACTTGACCCAATTCTCATGGTTAATTTTGATTTGTATTAGCTTTTCGAGAGGGAAAGATTCTGATTGTTCATCAATCATTTTATGATGATTACAACAAAGTAGCAATAAATTATCGCCCCCATCATAATCAAAGTCAGTAATTTGAAAATACCTAGGCCCTTTTGGTTGTTTACTAATAATATGACATTCTTCACCTAAATTTAAATGAACATTATATGGATCCTTTTCTTGGACGAGTTCTATTTGACAAATAGCACATCTATTTCCGGATCTCGCCCAAATAATTTTTCTTGTTCTGTCAGAAATTGCCATAATAAATTTGTTTACTGCTAACTCAAGCATGGTGATTTCGACCAGTAGGGGCGTTCATTTCTCTTTCTTCTTTCCCTTCAGTTTTTTCATCGCTCTGTCCAGTTCATCATTATAATGCGTAGAAAAAGAAGATTCAGTTATTGTTTTGAATTCCCCCGGCCTAAAGTCCGTGGTAATTCACTTAATTCTTCGCATTCTTTATGTTGCATCTTTGATATCAATTACGTTTCCTCCTTCTTCGCTTCCAGTTTTTTAACAGCCCTGTCCAGTTCATCTTCCGACCGGTCTATTTTTTTTCTTTCCTCTGATTTGTACTTTTCGTATTCCGTAACTGCATGCCGTTCCGCTTCTTCGTGTGAGATGTTACCGCTGTGCATCAGAATTTCCCGTTCGTTCAGGGTAAGGAAATCATGCAGCTTCTTGATCCATTCTTTCATATACATGGGCTTGCGTCTCAGGGCCTGGAGCTCGGCAAATTCCAGGTATTGGTTCACAATACGGTTGAGCTGATCCAATTCTTCCTCGTTGAGGTAGTTTTTACCTACCGTTACATCCTGCTTTTTGATTTCATTGCCCGGAAAATTGGTTAACCCCATGTTCGGTTTCGTGGCATCGGCTCTCTGCATGATCAGTTCAGCGGCCGTATGAGCATGAATAGCCCAATGGAATTTGTTCTGGACCGTTGCGTAAAATTCCCGGGTGAAATCCGTATTGGCGTCATAATCCATGCTGGTTGCATAGATGTCGCAGATTTTCCGGTAAAAAACCTTTTCGCTGCTGCGGATGTCGCGGATACGGGCAAGCAGTTCATCGAAATAGGTATTCCTTGCCTCTTTCAACCGTTCATCATCCAATACAAACCCTTTGATGATATATTCTTTCAGCCTTTGTGTCGCCCAGATACGAAAATGGGTGGCCACATGCGATTGTACCCGGTATCCCACCGAAATGATTACATCGAGATTATAGTATAAGATGTCCCGCGATACAGCCCTGTTGCCCTCCTTTTGAACTTGTGCAATTTTTGCACAAGTTGCTTCTTCCACCAGCTCTCCGGAATCGTAAATGTGTTTTATGTGCTTTACGATAGAACTCCTGTCGGCCTGGAACAACTCAGCTAACTGATACTGATTGAGCCAGATGGTTTCGTCTTTCAGCCTGACATCAATCTTCGTAAGCCCGTCTTTGGATTGATAGATCAGTATTTCGGATTTTTGATCTTTCATGGCAGCAGTTCCTTTAAGTATTTATCCATCTCTGCCTGCACGGATTTCAGTTCGTCCTCCAGTTTCTCGATCTCCTGTTGTACGGCGGCAATGTCCACTTCCGGTTCCTCTTCAAAGGTATCCACATACCGGGGAATGTTCAGGTTAAAATCATTCTCACGGATTTCTTCAAAGGTGGCGATGTAACTGAATTTTCCTTCCACAATACCGGGACTGAGCTTATCATCCTTAAACTGCCGGTAAGTTTCTACGATGTGGTCAATGTCCTGAGGCCGTAACTTATTTTGATTTTTCACCGCTTCGAAGTGGCGGCCGGCATCGATGAACAGGACGTTGGTGTTATCATCCCTCCCTTTATTGAAAATCATGATGGCGGCCGGAATACCGGTGCCAAAAAACAAATTGGCCGGCAAGCCAATTACGGCATCCAGGATATTTTCTTCAATCACTTTTCTCCTGATTTTCCCTTCGCCTGCCCCCCTGAACAAGACGCCATGAGGCACCACAACGCCTGCCTTTCCCCTGCCTTCATAGGTGGTTTCAATCATGTGGCTGATAAAGGCCCAGTCGCCTTTGCTTTTGGGAGGGATACCCCGCCAGAAACGATTGTATTGATCGGTTTCGGGGTCAAAACTGTCGCTGGACTTAGATTCTTCCTTGTCATTGCTTTTCCCCCATTTATCCAATGAAAACGGAGGATTTGCCACCACGGTATCGAACTTCATCAGGGCATCGCCTTCCTTTAGTTTAGGGTTCCTGATGGTATCGCCCCAGCGGATGGTGGCATTGTCAAAGCCATGCAGGAACATGTTCATAACGGCTAACGCCCAGGTGCTTCCGTTGGCTTCTTGTCCGTACAGGGAGAAGTTTTCAGAACCTACCTCTTGTCCGGCTTTGATCAGCAATGAACCCGAGCCGCAGGTAGGGTCACAGATTCGAGAACCGGGTGCAGATTTGGTCAGGCGGGCAACCAGGGTAGAGACTTCACTGGGGGTAAAAAATTCACCAGCCTTTTTACCGGCATTGCTGGCAAAGTTGGCGATGAGGTATTCATAGGCCCCACCGATGATATCAGCGCCTCCCAGGTGTGAAGGCCGTAAATCCAGATCGGATGTACGGAAGTCCAGCAAAAGGTTTTTGAGACGGGTGTTTTTATCTTTTGATTCGCCCAGGTTACTGCTG
>JADHVS010000143.1 GCA_016783865.1 Bacteroidales bacterium | reverse complement strand
ATTAAGGGAAGTAGAAAAGGTTTGGGATGAATTTTCACATGGCCAGCCTTTCCAGTATTTTTTCATGGATGATGATTTTGCCACCCGTTATGCTGAGGAAGAAAGAACAAGGACTATTTTTACGATATTTGCCATCCTTGCCTTATTTATTGCCGCATTGGGACTGTTCGGGATGGCGGCTTTTACCACTGAACAACGTACAAAAGAAATCGGTGTGCGCAAAGTTATGGGCGCCAGCATTCCCAGGATTGTAGTGCTGATCAGCAGGGAGACCATTATCCTTGTTGGGATTGCTACAGTAATAGCCTGTCCTATAGCCTTTTATTTTACCCGAAACTGGCTAAGTGATTTTGCATTCAGGATTGATTTGGGCCCATTGCCATTCATCCTTGCATTCCTTTTCGCACTTATTCTGGCTATAGCTACGGTAAGCTCCCAGACCATTTCAGCGGCCCTGAAGAATCCTGCCGATTCGCTTCGTTATGAGTAGTGACGTGTGACGAGTGACGTGTGATGTGAAAAAACGAAGAACGAAGAACGAGGAACGAAGAACGAGACTTATTCCAACAATAGCTTCCTGCGGAAAACGCCTTCATCATGCCTTATTTCCAGGATATAAATTCCATTATAATGACCGGATAACTGTACCTGGTTATAGCCGGGTGTCCAGGTACGATTTACAGACTCAACAAGTTGTCCGGTTATTGAATAAAGATTCATTTGTCCTGATAAATGCTTGCCGGACTTATTGGTTATCAAAACCTGGTTTAATATGGGGTTATGATAAACGTCAAACTCGTTCTGCAGTTGCTGTGCATCTATTCCAACCACTTCCTTCACGTTGATCACAAAGCTGGCCGAATCACAGAAACCGGAATTTGCCACCAGGCAAACTTTGTAAATAATTGTATCAAGCCATGCAAATTCAGGATCAGGAATATAGGTGATCACACCATTGGCATCCATGGAAGCAGTCCCATGAAATGGGCCGGAAGTGATATTCACCGTGACTGCTCCGGGCAGGTCATCATTATCCAGTGGGTCAAATATGAGGGTGTCACCCTGATCCATAGTGGTAAAATCATTTTTTGCTTCAGGCGGCTCAGGTATGTCCGCTGTATCCCCAATGACCTCTCCTTGCTTGAACCGTTCCACGAACTCCTGGTAATAAATATTGGCGATCTCCTGGTTGTGTATGATCAGTGTGTTTTCATCGTTCCTTGTATCTGCCGATGAACTCCAGTTATGACAACCGGTCAAAACCAGCGGATCGGCATCTGCATGAGCCTGGTCGACGATCAGGGTCTTATGGTGAAGGATCCCTGAACCGGCATAATCCCTGAAATTTGCACCCAGGTTTTGAAGAATATCTACTACAATAGTATTATTTCCCGGTAATACACATTGTCCTTCGGAATTCACAATAAACTTTGCATCCACTCCAAGGTCCGCCATGTCGGTGACTGCATAAGCAAGGGCCGTCCTTGTATTCAGCATGGTATTCACATACACGCCGTGATCAGCTGTAAGGATAGCTGCTTCAATTTGGCTGTTTACCCCATCAGAAGGACTGAAATAGCTTTCCACCCTTGAACCACCGATAATAAATTCATGGGGGGTGTTGTTGGCTTTATAGGGCCCGAACTTTGCATTCACAGGGTCAGGTTGCATCCCGGAACTCCCGAACATTTCCTCAAACTCAAGACAGTATGTTTTAGCCAGGCTCTGGTCCTGGATAATGATCACGTTGTTGGGATCCATGTTGATCTGGCCATCGGTAAAATTAGTTGAACCGGTCCAGACCAACGGATCATTCGGATCAGGTGAATTGGCATCGAAGACTACAAATTTGTTGTGCATGATGCCGATCCCGGCTTCATAATTATCCTCAGGACTTACAATCCGGCCGATGGCTGCATCCAGCCCGGCCCACCCGTTATTATCTTCTATATTAAAATCGGACACTATCCTGATCTCAACGCCCCTGCTGTGAGCCGCATTGAGTGCAGTCGTGATATCAGAGATCCCTGTTGTATTATAGTTGTAAATGGTAAGGTCAAGTGTATACTTCGCCCGGTCAATGTAGCTGATCAGGGTGTCGTCGATGGCCTCAAACAGCTGCACCGCATAAGCCCCTGTCGAAACGCTGGTATCTACAGTACGGTTAAAATATGCTTTCATGTCCCCGCTGGAGGCCGACTGGGTAATGAATACTTTGGGGGTTGAAATAGTAGTATCTCCATTATATACAGAGATGGGCTTAAAATATAGTAATTCAGCAGGCTCCCTGCCGGTAATGCTGATAGAATGTTCCGTTGAAGTATCTGTTGTTGCCAGGCGCCCGAGTTCAAGATCAGGTGTGTTGCCAAATAGTATTTCAGTAGATCCGGCAACGTTTGTGGTCCACGCCAGGTCAAAACCGGTTTGAGACAGGTTGGTCATTTCCAGGGATGAAGTAAGATAGATTTCACTCAAGATGATCAAATCATTAATATCACGCACAACTAGCTGGTAAACTTCCCAGAATTGAGAGACAATCCCAACCATTGTCACAGGCGGAGAAGGGACAACTTCTCCCATTAAAGGGCTGTTTGCGTGTACATATACCTGGAATGTATCTCCGTCTGCAGCTGGTTGATATTCTTTACTTGAGAATTCCTGGCCACCTTCGGTGAATATGACATTCTCAATTTTAACAAGCATCCCCTCATGTTGTTCGGCGATCTGGGAGGGAGTTACAAGTATGGGCTCAGGGAGGGGATTGTCACTCGAATGGATTTCCCAGCTGGCAACGGGATCGATCTCAAGCAGGTTTTGGTAATTTTTCAGGGTTCCTGTAACGGTTACGCTATCTCCCCTGGAAACAGCCTCGCCAAAGTCATAACTGAAAATGGCAATACCGGCCGTAAGGTCCTGCATATATCTTACTCCGTAATTAGCCACTGTATCACAGGTCACAAAACCAGTGATCGTTACCTGGGTTCCGAGAGCTTTTGTCCTGGCTTCAGAAATCGTAATGGTCTGAGCGAACATGGGGCCGCTGAAATAAAATGCAGCCAGAAATGGAAGGATTAATTTTTTCATATTTTTAGATATTATTTTCAATTTCATTAAAACCTGCAACCTGCAACCTGCAACTTTAAAAAGTTATACTGAATGCCGTTGTAAACCTTCGTCCCATCCCGAAAAACACCGTCGCCGATTTGGCATCGAATTCATTGAAAGGCAGCGGGTGGTAGGGATCGTTATTGGTTGCATCGGCTATATACATGGCGTTCAGCACATTCAAAACACTCAACCGCAGGGAAAACCTTACTTTTTCCAGGGGCTTTATGGAAAAACGGTAACCCGTATGAAAATCGACCATGCGGTAATCCGGGATCTTCCAGGAATCAACCGGGTTTCCATCAGCATCTGTTGTGGATTCCGGTGAAAATTCAGAATAATATTTACCAAAGTGGGTTATTCTTCCATTCAGATACAATCCTTTCAAAGGTTCCAGCCTGACACTTCCTCCAACCTGGAACTGGGCAGCATCACCCACATGAATGCCGCGGGCATCAAAATCAATGGTCTTATCTACCTGTTCATGTGTCTGTGAATCAAAAAACTGCAATCCTTCAATCTTCTTATCCCACTTCCAGTCACCAAATGACACCAGTCCTTCCACATCAAGGATAGAGAGTACCTTGTAGATAAAATCGAACTCCACGCCTTTGTGCAGTGCATCCATTCCCGGTATGTTGGCAAACACCCTTATGCGCCGGTCGGGATCCTCCGGATCGGGATAATAGTATGAATAGATCGGGTAGGTGGGTTTATTTATCCATTTGGTATAGTATGCATTGACGTTGGCCGTGAAACGCGGGGAGTGGTAATTGTAACCACCTTCGATGGCCATCACTTTTTCATTTTCTGTGTCTTCCTCAAAAGAGGTTGTATAGCCTACAAAGAAGTACCGGAATGCCCTTACTTTAGACAAATAACCCAGGTTAAGGAATACATTCATATTCGGATTCAGGTTATAGTTGGCACCACTCTTGAAGGTGAAGCCGGGGGTCCATTTCCATGTTGATTCTCCATCTTCGAAATAATTGATGCGTTTGTAACCATTCAGGGCAGAGGTCAGGTTTATGAAGGTTGTCAGCCGGTTCAATTTGTATTCTGCCTGGAAGAATAAACCGCCCCATCTGACCAGTCCTTCTTCATAATAACTGATGGTATCCCCTTCATATTTCATGGCGAGGGATGGATTGGCTGTATAATTATTACGGACATCATATTTATCGATGGCATAATCGCCCCCCAGCAGATCGGTCACCGTGGTATAATGAATGCCCTTATAAGATCGCAGGTCGATCCCGGCCGCCAGGTTCAACTGGTTATTCACCTGGTAATTTGCAGTTGAAAGCAGACCGTACCAGAAATGATTGTTATGTTGCTCGGTCATGTAATTGGTAGAATAATAGAGGCTGTCGCTATAGGTGGTATTGATCGGGAACAGCTGGCCGAAGGGTGTTCTGGTAGGTTTGGCATTCACATCGTAAATGGATTGCCAGTCGATCAGTCCGTAATGGCGATCCTGTGGATCGGTGATAAGTTCATTGTCGTCAATGCTGCTCCTTGGTTGCACTCCGCCGCCTCTGCCAACTGAAAGATAAAGGATGTTGGACACAGATAACCTGTCGGAAGGTGTCCAGAAATCCCTGAGGGTAAATTGTGGTTTGTGATATATGTTGGTTTTCCCGGAAAGCATTTCTTCGGGAGCATTGGTATCGAACCGGTCACGACGGAGATATCCATAGTGCTGGTTGTATTCTATTCCGCGGTCAAATATTTCGGGACGATAGGGGTAGTCACCCTGATCATCGGTCGAGTCGACATATATCCCCAGTTTTTTTGCATATTCAGAGCTGTAGGAGGCAACCGGGCGTTCATAGGAGCGCTGGTTATGATGTTGTGGTGCCCCCATGGCAGTGAATGAAAGAACATGGCGCGACAGCCTTTTATCAACCTTCGCATAATAGAACCATGCCTCTGAAAAAGTATTTTCAACCCATCCGTTACCCTGCTTATAGGATCCTGCCAGAGTGATCCCCCACCCGCCTTTCAGGTTTCCGCTGGTAAAACCTACAGTTGTGCGGGTTTTCCCTTCGCCGTCGATTTCCTGCTTGAGGTTGGTCTCGCGTTCAGCCTCCAATCCTTTGGTAATGATATTCAATGTGCCTCCGACTGAAGGAAGTGCCAGTTTTGATGCGCCCAGGCCACGCTGCACCTGTATCGTTCGTGTAACCGCATCCAGCCCGAACCAGTTCGACCAGTATACCCAGCCATTTTCCATATCGTTCACCGGCAGGCCGTCGATCATAACACCGATATTGCGCTGGTTGAAACCACGGATGGTGATCCTGGCATCCCCGTCACCGCCTCCCATCTGGGTGGCATAAACTCCCGGGGTGGAATTCAGGATCATGGGGATATCCTGTCCGGCCAGTTCCTCAGCGATCTTTTTAGGAAGCACATTGGTAAAGGCAACCGGCGTTTCCCTGCTCCGGGCCACGTCGGCTACCACCATGACTTCATCAATGACCAGTGAGGAAAGTTCGAATTCGAGATAAACAGGTTTGCCGGATACCTCAATGGTTTGTTCAGCCGTTTCATATCCTACATACGAAACCTTCATGTCATACCTGCCATCTTCTGCCTGTATCGCAAATTTCCCGTCGAAATCTGTTACGGTTCCTTTTCCTTCACCGATAAGGATGTTTGCCCCGATCAATGTTTCCCCGGTTTGTTTATCAGAGACGGTTCCACGGATTGAACCCTGTTGGGCAACTGCAGGGAGGCAAATAAGCAGTATTATGAATGATATTATTGAAGTTCGCATTTTTACTCGGAACCCGTAACTCGTAACTTGTAACTTTTTAGGATTATTGAATGATGAATTTCCTGACGATGCTCTGGTTATCCGGAGCCTTGCCCCTGATGAAATAGATGCCGGGACGATAACCGTTAACAGAAATGGTCCGTCTGTCTGTTGTTACGGATACCAGTTCCATTCGGAGTACCTGACCGGTAATCGACAGGATCTCAAAAGATTCGATAGCTCCTGTAGAATATAAAGTAAATTGTGATCCGGTAACCGGATTCGGAGAAATATAGAATTCTGCAGGATGAATTGTATTTTGTACCGCGGATCCCGATTCGCAATCACAGATATGACTGTTCAGGTTATCCCATACATCCTGACCGCCTGGCACTGTATCCCATTCAAGTTTGACATTAAAAGAATCGGGCAGCACGGTAACTCCATGTTTGATGTCTTTTTTCCGGAAAAGCGATTGATCGGCAGTCCAGGGTAGCCAATAGTAATCCTGGGGCACTATATATTTACTGATCCAAACGCTGTCTCTTCCAACCACTACTTCACCATCATAAATATTCCTGAATGCCCAGGCCTGGGTAAATGATGCCCAGCCTTCGTCTGCCGATTGCATCCCATCGGCAATTGCCCCGAACAGGTCAACTGGTAAAAAATCTGAATAGGTTCCATTTCCAACAGGATCCTTAAACAGTGCGATCGCATCATTCCCGTTCATATAGGTGGGTGAAGCATAGGGCCCGTCCAGCATACCATATACTTCTGTTGCGATAGCCTGAAGTGCAGGATCGCATGGAGGCGAGGTTCCTCCAGCAAGGGGTTCTTCTGTTGTCTGACCGTTCACCAGGATAAAAGTAGAATAGGGCGGAAGAAAACTTTCCAGCTGTGTTTCCCCGCCAGCATTGTAAACCGGGCTTCCATTGCTGAAGCGTGTAACCCAGTATTGACTCAGGTCAATGATCTCATCGGTAGGATTATAAATTTCAAGGCATTTATTATTCCCCGATCCCTCAACATATTCCGAGAAGAACAGATCTTCACAGTCCTGGGCGGAGGCCAGGAAGGGTATTGCACATAGGAAGAGTAGTAGTTTCCTCATCGTATAATGTTTTATATTAATGACTGATGGCAGGTACGAGTAACGAGTTACGGGTTACGAGGTGAATCTTAGTAGAATGATACCTCGTAACTCGCACCTCGCACCTCGCAACTTCGCATTAAAAATACTGATTTCGGGGCTAAAAAGGGACCGTTGTTAATAACTAATCATTTCCGGTCAGCGATGATCTTCTCCGCCTTTTCAAGATCTTCCGGAGTATCGATTCCAAGGTTGATCTGATCGGTGAGACAAACACGAATATTCTTTCCGTTTTCAAGCCACCGGTTCTGTTCCAGAGATTCGGCCAGCTCAAGGGATGATTGAGGAATTTGAGTTATTTCATGCAGGGTGTTATATCTGTAGGCATAAATTCCAAGGTGGTGGAGAAAGTTAAATTGTCCAAACCACTCATCCTTTTCCACATGCTGTATGAAAGGCAGGGTAGAACGGCTGAAAAAAAGTGCATTACCATCTTTCCGTCTCACTACCTTGACCACATTCGGATCAAAAAGATCTTCCTTACTCTGGACAGGTCCGGCCAGCGTGGCTATTTCAACCGTGGGATCCGAGAAGGCGTCCATCAGAAGATCAATCTGTTCTTTCCTGGTGAAAGGCTCATCTCCCTGAATATTAATAACGATGTCGGAAGGATAACCCTCCAATTTCATTATTTCCGATGCTTCCGCACACCGGTCTGTCCCACTCCGATGCTGGTCCGATGTCATCACTGCCTCTCCTCCGAAATCCATTACAGCTTCCAGTATCCGTTTATCATCAGTAGCCACCACCACGTTTTCTAAAATGTTCATGGCACTTTCATAAACCCACTGGATCAATGGTTTGCCGGCAAGATTGGCAAGCGGTTTGCCGGGAAGCCGGGCGGATGCATAACGGGCAGGTATGATTCCCAGGAAATTCATTAACAAATTTGCATTTGTAATTCATCCAAATTAGTAAAAATCTGGTAAAATTGTAATTTTGTCATACTATTTCAGGAAATTTTGACAGCTTTGCCTTTCAAACCGGATTTGAAAGTGCAATATTATTCAATTGTGCTGGTTATTAAGGAACAATGGAAATACAAAAAATAAAGCAAAGGTTCGGTATCATCGGCAATCATCCTGCCCTGCACAGGGCGATCGATATTGCTATCCAGGTGGCCCCAACCGACCTTTCCGTATTGATATCAGGTGAAAGCGGGACAGGAAAGGAATTCTTCCCGCAAATCATTCATCAATTCAGTTCAAGAAAGCATGGTTCATCAATAGCTGTGAATTGCGGGGCCATACCCGAAGGAACGATAGACTCGGAACTATTTGGTCATGAGAAGGGAGCATTTACGGGGGCAACCGACACCAGGAAGGGTTATTTTGAAGTTGCCCATGGCGGGACCATTTTTCTGGATGAGGTGGCTGAACTGCCCTTGTCCACACAGGTGAGGTTGCTGCGTGTCCTGGAATCAGGTGAATTTATCCGGGTGGGGTCATCAAAGGTCCAGAAGACAAATGTGCGTGTGATCGCCGCGACCAATATAGATATCATGGATGCCATCCATAGAAGTAAATTCCGTGAAGATTTGTATTACAGGTTAAATACCGTACCTATTCATATCCCGTCTCTGCGCGAGAGGAAAGAAGATATCTATCTGCTTTTCCGGAAGTTTGCGAGCGATTTTGCCGAAGTTAACAGGATGCCAGCCATTTCACTTACCGAAAGCGCACGGATCATGCTTTCCAATTACCGCTGGCCGGGGAATATCAGACAGCTGAAGAATATTACTGAGCAAATGTCTGTTATTGAATCTGAACGGGAAATTGACGAAGATTCATTAAGTAAGTATTTGCCTGACTATCAGCCCATAAAACTCCCAATGTTGTATGAAAGGCCTGTTGATGAGGCAACTTTTAATACTGAGAGGGAGATTTTATATAAAGTACTGTTCGATATGAAGAGTGATATGCACGACCTGAAGAGACTGGTACTTGAACTAATACAAAACGGAGTTGAGAGTGCTGACCTTCATGAGAACCATGCGCAGACTATTGAAAGACTTTACCGGAATGTGGATACACAAAGATCCGATAAGGGTCCTGGAAATGTGACCATGCCAGCGGAAAAATCTGCCAATATTCAGGACACAGAGGAAATAATTGAAGAGTCTTTATCGTTGGAAGTGAAGGAGATCGAATTGATCAGGAAGGCCCTGAATAAACACCTCGGTAAAAGAAAGTATGCAGCTGAGGAATTGGGGATCTCTGAGAGGACTTTGTACAGAAAGATCAAGGAATATGACCTGGAATAAGAATTGCAAGTTACGAGTTACGAGTTGCGGGGCGTATCTTTATAGTAGGATACCTCGTACCTCGAAACTCGTACCTCGGTGGATTTAAGAATAATTTATGAATAGAATATTAGTCTTAGCTTTATTATTCATTGTCCTTTTACAGTCCTGCAAGGTATCGTATTCCTTTTCTGGTGCCAGTACGGGTAACCTGGAGACTGTTTCAGTGCAGTATTTTGTAGATCGTTCTAACCTGGCTCCCCCCAATCTGCCTCAAATTGTGACCGATGAGTTAAAGGATATGATCCAGAGTCAAACCAAACTGACCCTGATCAATGGGTTGGCAGAGGCTAATTTTGAAGGTGAGGTCAGGATATATGACGGGCAGCGGCCGGTTGCCATCTCAGGAGATGATGTGGCTTCCCTGAACAGATTTACCATTGCCGTAAAGGTAAAATATACCAATTCCCTTGATCCCGATTTGGATTTTGAGGAAACCTTTTCACAGTACCAGGATTATGACAGCAAAATGAGCTTCCAGAATGTGGAAAATGAATTATCGGAAGATATAGTAAAACAAATTATTGAAGATATTTTTAACCGGGCTTTTGTGAACTGGTAACAGACTGCAACGAAAAACATGAATCGCGAGGATGTCATAACTTTTATTACTGAACCAGGCAGGCTGGATCAATCCACCCTTACTGATGTCGGGCACTTAATGGAATCATTTCCATATTTCCAGACTGCTCACCTGCTGAAAGTAAAAAACCTTCACAATATAAATAGCCTGGAATTCAACAACGCATTAAAATATTCTTCCGCATTTATTGGTGACAGGGCCATCCTGTATCACCTTATCCATAATGAAATAGTGGGTGAACCGCAACCTGGGGATCAGGCAGAGGTGACAGAAGAAGATCAGGTGATTACCATTGAGATGAAAACTGCTCCTGCGGACCAGAGTCCTGAACCGGAAGGCCAGTCTGTTATAGAACTCAAACCGGAGACCGACACCACAATTCATACATTTACGGGATGGTTTGATCATTTGCCGGACAGTACAGTGGCCGCCAATGAGCAAGCCAGGAGTGAGACTGACCTGATCGATAACTTCATAAGAACCCAGCCGCGGATTGAGAGGAACCAGGAAGAATTGCCTGAACAACAAGACATTTCAGAGGTATATGTGCAATCCAGTGACCAGTTCATGACCGAAACCCTTGCGAAAATATATGCCGCACAGGGTAAGGTGGCTAAAGCCATTCATATATATGAGAAATTAAGTTTGAAATATCCGGAAAAAAGTAGTTACTTTGCGACTCAAATTAGAAAAATCAGTCACAATTTAGACAAATAAAGTTCTTAAAATCATGTATTTAGTTATATCTGTATTCGTAATTATAGTTTGTATCCTGATGATCCTTATCGTGCTGGTTCAAAATCAGAAAGGTGGCGGGTTATCGGCCAATTTTACCTCTACGGGTCAGACCATGGGTGTGCGCAGGACGACAGACTTCCTGGAGAAATCGACCTGGACAATGGCCATTGCCCTGATGTTATTCAGCATTGTAGCCGGTATTTTATCTGTACCAGCACGTGATGAGGAGCAACGGTCGGTGATTGAAGATCAAATCCAGAATGTGGTTGATCCGACTGCCATCCCGACTTTTCCGACTACAACTCCGCAGGATGCAGGCAGTCGCTCTGACGGCCAGGGCCAGTAGTATAGCAGGTACTGAAAAATTGAAGAAGTGTTAGGTGATATGACAACTTGACACTTCTTTTTTTTATGCGGGACGAGCTGACAAGCGCAAAAAGCTGAAAAACAATAGGTTGTAAAATGGGCTTGTTCTCTCCCTGAAATAGAAGTGTAAAATTGTCAGAAAAAGAAGCCTAATCTGCAGATTTAATGATTTGGCACAAAATATGAAAGAAGCAACATCGAATCCTGCGAGCGCAAT
>JADHVS010000142.1 GCA_016783865.1 Bacteroidales bacterium | reverse complement strand
TTAGCTTCTGACCTTATAACTAAATATGAATTCATCTATGCGCCGGATGATAATATTTACAATGCCATTACCCTGATTTCCTTCCTTAAACTAAACCTATTATCATGGACAATGTATCAGCCATTTTTTTAGCCTCATCACTTGCTATTATAATGCTCGGAATGGGACTGACACTGGTTATCGACGATTTCAAAAGGATCGTTGTATATCCAAAAGCAATCATCGTGGGATTGACCAACCAGCTCATAATACTGCCTCTTATTGGATTTGCAATTGCCATTCTGTTCCCGCTGAAGCCTGAAATATCAATCGGGATCATGATACTGGTTGCCTGCCCGGGTGGTCCAACTTCAAACCTGATCGCCCACCTTGCAAAGGGAGATACGGCATTGTCAGTGACCCTTACTTCATTGAGCAGTTTTATTACTATCCTGACCATACCCTTCATAATAAATTTTGCACTGGAATATTTTGGAGATGAGGCTCAGATAATCAGGCTGAATGTGCCTGAAACCATTCTCAGGATCTTTGCTATCATCGTAATACCGGTTACTATTGGCATGATCATCAGAAGATATAAGGAGGGTTTTGCCCTGCGCATGGGTAAACCTGTACGGATAGCCTCTGCAATTGTTCTGGCCCTGATTATAATCGGAATAGTCGTGAAGGAAAGGGCCAATTTTGTTTCTTATTTCCAGCAGGCAGGGATCGTTGCACTGTTATTGAATGTGGGAACCATGACAGTCGGTTACTTCTCCGCTAAAATATTCAGGATCATTGAGAAAAGAGCTTTATCCATTTCCATTGAGTCGGGGATTCAAAACGGGACACTGGCCATTACCATTGCAGTGGTATTATTGCACAGTACTGAATTTGCTATAGTTCCCGCTATATATAGTCTGCTTATGTTCTTTACAGGTGGTGTTGTAATCTATTTAGGGATCAGGAGAAGCAAGAGATCAGAGAACGAGGCAACACAGGAGTAACCGAAATTATTTTAGCAGAAAAAAATCCTTTGGCCATATTTCTGTAATCTCCTGAAAATCAAATTTTTCCCATTAATTAAGGAGCTGTAAATGCCATACAGTTCCGAATCTTGTATTGCCTGAGCTTCATCTTTCTAAGGAATATCAGGCTCCTCATAAAATTATATCTCTTCTCAAACACCAATTAATCCAGATCCCCTTCAAATAATTTATCTCCACCCTTCCTTAATTATAGGCGTTTTCCCATCCACTATCCTACCCACACAGATGATGAGAAGCAAAATACTGGTCGTATCTGACTTTGACGGAAAATTGAAAAATTGCCCTAAGTGGGCCTTTGATGGATCTTCGACTGAACAGGCATCAGGAGTCGACAATGATCAGCGCCTTACCGGTCGCCATGAAACACAATCGATTGATAAGTTCTCCTATGGCATATCAGATCGCGGTGCTTCTATCCGTATTCCCATAAGCACCATTGAAAAAGGCTGGAAGGGAAGGCTGGAAGACCGCAGGCCGGCATCCAATGCAGATCCTTACAAAGTAGCTGCCAGGATTATTCAGACTGTCAAATCAGTCGAGGTCGACTGCGTAAAGTTGGAGAGGCAGATGAGTGCCTGAACTTCGCCCTGCAACTCCTTCGCTGAAGAGCAGCAAAGAAAACTCAAATCCCTGTGGATCAAGCATCTGCGGGGATTTTTTATATCATTTGCTGCCACAATGATTTTCAGTTTTGTTTACAGGGAGTAGTGTGAGATTTCCTTCTTATCTTTGCCCAATATGAAATATGAAACCCACATCCTGAACAACGGCATACGCCTGATCCACCTGAAAACCAATAACCTGGTTGCCCATGTGGGATTGCTGGCGGGAACAGGGTCACGCGATGAGGAGGAGACAGAGCATGGCATGGCTCACCTGGTGGAACACATGATATTTAAGGGTACAGGGAAACGCAAAGCGTACCATATCATCAGCCGGCTGGAGGATGTCGGTGGAGAAATCAATGCATATACAACAAAGGAAGAAACCTGTGTTTATGCCTCATTCATGAAACATGACTATGCCAGGGCACTTGAACTCCTGTATGATGTCATGTTCCATTCGGTTTTTCCTGGAAAAGAAATTATCAGGGAAAAAGAGGTGATTGTCGATGAGATCAATTCGTACTTCGATAATCCGGGTGAACTGATTTTCGATGATTTTGAGGAAATGGTTTTTTACGGCCATCCTATCGGCCGAAATATCCTGGGAACTCCTGAGTCACTCGACAAAATAGGTATGGATCAAATTTCCAGGTTCGTCAGGGAAAATTATTCCACTCAGGAAATGGTTGTCTGCCTGGTTGGCAATATCCCTTTTAACAGGTTCATCAGGGCTGCAGAAAAGCATTTTGGACAAGTGCCAGATAAACCAAGGGAACGTACCAGGTCCGGAATTTCCTCTTATACCCCTGGTGATACAATTATAGAGAAAGGGACGTTCCAGACTCATTCGATTATTGGCAACAGGGCTTATACATTGCCGGACGAAAGGAGGCTGGGATTAAATCTCCTGAATAATATCCTGGGTGGTCCCGGGCTTAAGACCAGGTTGAATATGTCCCTCAGGGAAAAAAACGGTTACTCATACAATTCTGAGTCTCATTACACACCCTATACCGATACCGGGGTAATGACAGTCTATTTCACTTGTGAAAAATCCAAACTCGAACGCAGCCGGGATGTTGTATTGAGGGAGTTCCGAAAGATCCGCATGAATAAACTTGGGTCAATGCAATTGTCAAAGGCAAAGCGACAACTTATGGGAAACATTGCCATTTCAGCGGAAAGCCATGAAAGCCTGATGCTGAGTATGGCCAAAAGCTACCTGGTATTTGATAAAGTGGACAGCCTGGATGAGATCAGGCAACAAGTCGATCAGGTTACTTCTGAAGATATAATGGAGATTGCAGATGATATCCTTAATGAGAAGAATCTTTCCGTATTGACATACATTTAATTACCGCCGAGTTTACCTAAACCCAACTCCCACACCAACGAAGAACGATGAACAAAGAACCAGGAACGAGATCCGGGCTTCAGCCCGAATAAACTATATCATGTTTACCGATCCGGAAATTGAAAAATACGTCAACGATCATTCATCACCTGAAGATGAAGTCCTGGCTGAATTGTACCGGCAGACTTACAACAAAACAGTTCATCCGCAAATGATTGCAGGTCATATTCTGGGAAAATTCCTGGAAATGATAAGCCGGATGATCCAGCCGGAAAATATCCTTGAAATCGGAACCTTCACCGGTTATTCTGCCATTTGTCTTGCCCGGGGATTGCGACCGGGGGGACGAGTATATACCATTGATATTGATGAAGAAGTAAAAGAACTGGCCGCAACATTCATTCGAAAAGCCGGGATGGATGGTTCAATCATAATGTTTACCGGAGATGCGAAAGATATTGTCCCGTGTATGGATCAAAAATTTGATCTGGTTTACATCGATGCTGAAAAAGACGAATACATCGATTATTATAACATGATCATCGATAAAGTAAAATCAGGTGGTTTTATCCTGGCAGATAATGTGCTCTGGAGCGGAAAGGTTGTTCAGCGTCAAGACAGCAACGATCCCTTCACAAAAGGGATTCTCATGTTTAACGATATGGTTCATAAAGACCACAGAGTGGAGAATGTAATCCTTCCCATCAGAGATGGCATATCTGTGATAAGAAAGTTATAGATAGGAAAAGTCTACAGTCTACAGTCTACAGTCTACAGTCTGCAGTCTACAAGTCTGCAAGTCTACAGTCTGCAGTCCCCAGTCTTCAATCTTCAGCTAAACAAATCCCACACCTAATCCTCACACACGCCACTCACCACTCACAATTCACCACTCACTGATTAAACGTAGACAAGCCCTTCTTCTTTCTTTCCGAACTTTTCTACCTCCCCGTTTACATACCTTAGTCCGGACAAAAATGCCAGTAGCGCATCCATGCGGTGCCAGGATGTGATCTGTTTGGTATTTATGTTTAATCCTAGAGAAAACTTGAGGAACTCTGTAAATACAAGAAGGTCCTGGTTTGATTTTTTATAGAGATCCAACGGCAGGTTCATCAATTCGACAAATTTTCTGGGATAGGTTTCTAAAACCCTGAATTTCTTTCTTAACAATTCTTCCTTTACAGTCATAGCCCTTGCCGTTAATCCTCCTAAAAACATTGGAGACATGGCTTTTAATTGACGATCACAGATCCTGAAAAACCGGTCGGTATAGCCATTACCCAGATAATACACCCCGGGAAGGGACAAAGGTGCATCAATCATGGTTAAGTCGGGCCTCAGGTGTGCAGCTTCATTCAGAATAAAGGCATCGGCATCTGAATTCTTCGATGAATCAAGAAATTTTACCTGGTGATACGAATTATAGCAAATGACGGTAGTGCCACTGAATTTATTTCCATAATCAATGCCCAATATTCTTTTTTTCAATATGTTATAAGATCCGGTCATATATTTCGCCTCTTATTATAATGACCCATAATCCAAGCTAAAGGTTGCAGAAAATTTACACTCATGCTTGGAACGGATGTTTTATTATCAGACTATTTTAAGTAATATTGCCCCCTCATGATGAAGCTGTATTTCATAAAGCAGATCTGGATTATCCTGTTGGTGGTTTGGACTGGATTGCTATTCGTTTTTAGTGTCATTCCCGACACATGTGATATGATCCAGCAACCTGCTTCAAACTTCCGGTTGGATTACCTTGAACATTTACTTGGCTATTTCATTCTTGGTATGATCTTCGTCATTTGGAGAGGCGACAGGACTTTCCGGATTCAAACTGTTGAGTTGATAGCCTTTATGGTGATTGGAAGTATATTCGGTTGGCTTGCCGAATACATCCAGATCTTTGTGCCTGGCAGATCATTCAATATCATCGACATGCTTTATAATCTCCTGGGAATCCTTTCCGGGACAGGTTTGGGTTATTTCCTCCTGATACGGGTGATCATCCGTAAATCAATCAAAACATCCTGATTTGTATAATATAAATTAGCAGGTCATGAAACCATTATTGAAGCTCCTCGGAGCAGAGCTCCGAGGAATCTTCGATCCTTTGTATTTATTTTTTATTGTGCTCGCTAACCCCGCAGCAAGCTACGGGGAATGCGCTCGCAGGATTCAGGGGATCATTTTCAATTTTTTAAAGCATTTTTATATATTCACTGCTTACCTGTAATTTTACCTGATTTTATGAGACCTCTGTCGACCTTCAGAAAAGTATTGTTTACCGCTATTGCCATCAGTCTGCCTTTTCTTCTGCTGGTCCTGCTGGAAGGGGTACTCAGAATGTCAGGTTATGGTGATCAATACCCCCTGTTTATAGAAGATCCGCATAGTCCCGATCTGCTCAAAATCAATCCTGATATTGCACACAGGTATTTTTTAAATCCCGAAGCTGCCCCCAATGTATCTTTCCCCTCTTTTAAAAAAGACAAAACAGACAAGACCATCAGGATTGTAGTCCAGGGAGCATCCACCACACTTGGCGTTCCTTATATGCATGGAGGATCCTTCCCGGCTATGCTGGAACAGCGGATAAGATTTTCCTGTCCGGGGAATGAGGTAGAAGTGATTAATACTTCAATCACAGCCGTGAATACATATACTTTGTTGGATTTAGCCGATGAGATTACAGAGATTGAACCGGATGCTGTAATTATTTATTCCGGGCACAATGAATATTATGGAGCACTGGGTGTGGCTTCCACACAGTTCCTGTCGAAAGGGGAATTATTGAAATATTTCTACATTGTGTTTGATGATCTCAGGCTATTCCAGCTGCTGAAAAACATCCAGAAAGGTTTTGCCCGGAAAAGTTCCGGAGATGTATTGTTAAATCCTGATAAAACCTTAATGGAACGAATGGTTGCCAGGCAATCCATTCCTTATGATTCTGAGTTATATTACGCTGGGATCAGGCAGTTCGACAGGAACTTGAACAAATTGATACGCATATATAAGGACCGTGGTATTCCTGTTTTGATCGGGACCACAGTCAGTAACCTGAAAGACCTGGAACCCTTTATCAGTGAAGGAACGAATCCTGGCTTGGATAGCCTTCAAAGCAGGGAAGATGCGCTATACCTTGTGGCCAATGAAAATATGAATGCCATGGCTCATTTCCTGGCAGGTAAGGTCTACTTTTCTGAACAGAATTTTGATGAAGCACGGGCCATGTTCCTGCGTGCCAGGGAGCTTGATCAGTTAAGGTTCAGGGCACCTGGAGAAATAAACAACAGGATCAGGTCAGTTGCGGAAAAATCGGGGATTATTCTGGTTGACCTGGATTCGGTTTTTGCAGCCCATTCCCCGGGTGGAACTCCAGGTAATGAACTGATTACCGAGCATGTCCATCCCAATTCCAGGGGATATTTTTTAATGGCTGATGCATTCTATAATGCATTGAAGGACCATCAAATCATTTCAATGAAAAATACGGTTCCATTCAAGGAAGCATTCGAGATGATGCCGGTTACTCGCATTGATTCTGTCTATGCTCATCTTGGGATCAGATTGCTAACCCATTCATGGCCATTTACCAGCCGGGAACTGGATAAGGACTCCCTGTTATCAACTTTATCAATGCCTGCATTGCCTGACTCACTCGGGTGGCAGGTATTTAATAAACAACTGGATTGGATTGAAGCCATTAACCTGTACTACACCTATTGCATGGATATGAAGATATATCATGAAGCCATACGGGCGGCTGAGGCCATGAAGCTTGAACTCAGGTATTCCGGGATCCCTTATAACATGTCGGCAAAGGCCTATGGATTTATGAATAATACAAACCAGGCCATTTATGAACTAAAGATTGGATACAGACTGGAACCACTGCCCGAAATTGCTTATAATCTGTCAGGTAATTATTTAAAAACAGGAAATTTACAGGAATCTGTCAGGTATCTTGAATATGCATTAAACGGAGGTATCTTATTTGAACAGGGGCAGGAAAAATTAAAGATCCTGAAATCCACCCTTGAAATGGATCAGCAGCTCAGCACCGATTCCACCAATGTGCTATTGATGTTATCACTTGCCAGGAACTATGTTATGCTCAATCAAAATGCTAAGGCCAACCAACTGATCAAAAAGGCCATACAAACAGATCCATCCCATCCGGAAGTACGGAAGCTGCTTTCGCACATGCAAAACCGGTAATATTTCGCGGGAAATGTTCCAGGCTCCTGCTTTGTTACCTACTCCTTGAGGAACTTGGTCTGAAAAATACGGTTGTTGATCCTGGCCTTCAGAATATAAATTCCTGGTAACAAGCCTGGTATAGGAATGGTATTGGTATTTACCACTTTGATCATCAACAGTCCGGTCAGGTCATACACCTCTGCGTCCTCAAAAATGAAATTGGCCGTGATCTCATCTGCCCTGACAATCATTTTAAGTGCTTCGGGAGGCAGGTTGTCCACCCCGGATCCAATGTCTTTTGCCACATAGATGGTATCGCTGATGTGAATGGTATCATAGTACCTGACTGTATCAATAATGGTGAAATAGAGCTCCACGGTATCATAAACAAGATAATGGAGAGTATCAAATACATACCCGGGGATGGTTCCTGAGTAAGCCGGTTTGCTCCCGGCGATTCCCAGTCCGTTATCAAACACAAAAATATTCTGGCCGTTGTCGAGCTTATAGCGTTGCCATACCCCGGCAGTATACGGCACCTTTTTTCGTACGCGCAATGTATGGTCAAGGGTAAGGTTATTAAGGCCTTTGGTCAATTCCAGTGTATCGGCTCGTCCTTCACACTCCGAAAGCAGGTAGAATGGTTGGTCATCCGGATTTTCACACACAGCGATCGACACATATGTCAACCCTGACGTATCCGCCTGGAACTCCCACGAAGCAACAGAAGTGAGGTACACGTAGCATTCCTCCTCCAGGTAATTCATTGCGATGGTGCCGGTTGGGTTCTGGGCTGAAAGCTGAACAACACTTAGAAAAACCATCCCGAGGAGCAAGACCTTTTTCATGACAAATAGTTGATGTACGAATTTAGTTGAAATTACTCAATGAGGCAAAGGAGGAGGATTGTAATATTTATTTCATACCAGTTACAATTAAAATAGAAATGCCTCAACTAATTAATAGTCAAGGCATTTACTATAATTACTGTACCCCGAACGGACAAAAGTTGCAACCTTTTCGTAGGATTAACTTCTTTAATAGATGATAATGTTGATCATTTACGTGATTGTTAATCAATCGCATAGGATTAATCAGGCTCAATTTGTAAAAAATTTATAATAATAAACAATTCAGTGTAAACAAATATGTTTATATTTGTATTATGAAAAATGAATTATCAATAATAAAGGGAATCCATCCTGGATTTATTCTTGAGCGTGAGCTTAAACAGCGACATCTGCATAAAGGGCCGTTTGCGATTTCTTTGAAGGAATACCCGCAAACGCTAGTATCTATTACTAAGGGTAAGAGAAGGATGAATATAAATCTTGCTTTGAAAATTGAGGAAGCTTTAGGGATTGAAGAAGGATTCTTTATGACTTTGCAGGTTTTTTATGACATTAAAGAAATAAAGAACAAACAACATAAATTACATCCTGATTTTACTAAATTGAGGCGAGTTCTGTTTTGGGATACGAAAATGGAAAATATAGACTGGGAAAAACAAAAAAATGCAATTATTAAAAGAGTATTTGAGAGAGGTAATGAAATTGAGAAAAGAGAAATAATTCGATTTTATGGACGAGAGAATGTCAATAGTATATTGAACACACATGGAAAGTAAACTTCATTACAATTCTACTGGTCAACAATTGCAAGGTGTATTAAAAACACTAATGGCAGCTAAGGAATTTACTCCTTTTAGGTTAGTTGGTGGGACTGCTTTAAGTTTGCTAAGAGGACATAGGGAATCTATTGATATTGATTTGTTTTCTGATGCTCCCTATGATTCAATTGATTTTGGAGCAATCTATGAATTTTTATGTAATACATTTTCTTATGTTGATACAAATGAGTATAAAGTAGTTGGGCTAGGTAAGTCCTATTATATTGGTAATAGTGAAGAAGATTGTGTAAAATTGGATTTATTCTATACGGATAAATTTATTCAAGAATTTATCCTAATAGATGGTATAAGATTGGCCACTGTTGAAGAAATTATAGCCATGAAAATTGATGTCATTTCTAGGGTCGGAAGGAAAAAGGATTTTTGGGATATCCATGAACTAAAATTAGACTATTGGGATAAGTTTAATATTCAATTTCATTGTCATCCTGCCTTTGTTTTTTTTCGCTTGTGCATAACGGAAAGCGGTATGAAACGTTGGGGAGTTCGGAGCTACTTTCCTTTCAACCGAGTAGAAAACCTGATGCGAGTAACTACCTTCAATTAACCACTTAATCCCCAATGTTTTATGACCGCGTGTTATGCACCGTTTTTTCTTCAAAATTTTAATAATATGTCCACGAAATGCAATTTAATACTCCACCGAATTTCGATAATTTTTTAATGTCTGTCGTTACTTTAATAATAGTCAGTTCGGGAAACTTTGTTTTAAATAGTTCAATTGCTTTGTTATCTTGTATAATGTTATACTGCGGTAAAAAAATTGTGCTTCCAATTCTCAAGAAGTTAATATAATTTCCGAACGCACTCGGGATTCTTTCTTTTGTGTCTTTTATTGGAATAGAATTTTCAATCCTAATTACCGATAATTTTTTGCTTTTTAAAGTGTCAGCAATTTTATCAAGAAACTGTTTACTTATTTTATAATCTTCTTCGGAAATATTTTTTGTTTCGTTTGTATAATCAGAAGGGTAGGAAGAAACCATTACAGTAGTTTCATTAATAAATCTTACCATTCCGTCAATGTGTCCTGTTTCATCACCTGGTTCAACAGGTACTAAAATAAGGTCTGAAATATTTAACTGTGTCTTGAAAATTTCTCTTATGTAGTCAATAGAAAGAGTTTCATTGTCGGCAATTACTCTGTTTGTTACAATAGCAATTCCTTGTCCGTTGTGAATAAAGTTACCACCGTCAAGAATTAAATTGTCTTTACCTGATTGAAGAAAATATTTGACTTTTAAGTTCAAAAAATTTGCAAGTTCAATTCCCGTTTGTTCGTCAGGGTCTGCATATTTACTAATTTGATTTTTGTTAAAGTAACTTGGATTATACAATGCTTTGCAAACTGTCTGATTGGAAAAATAAATTGGGCAAAAATCTCTTGCCCAAATATCTTGCACCTTATCAGTTTCGAAAAAACGGATTTTAGTTTGTGTATTTAATGACAGGCAAAATGTTTCAATTTCTTTTTTAGCTGTCGGTCTCACAATCAAAGTTAGCTCACTTAATTTTGTTGAAGCAAGAACTGATTTAATCAATTCTTTATAACAAGTCGTTAAACTTGAACGCAAATCTTTTGGATAAACTAAAACAAGCCCTTTCGGTTCTTTCCATTCAGGAATTATGTTTTGTGAATTTAGAGTTGTAGTCATTACAAAATAAAATATTAAGCCCAAGTAAAATTTTTTACTTTTCATCTAAAACATAAAAAATAAAATTATCCGTTCCAGGTTCTGTTCCATTAACGTGAACAACCTTTACATTTTCAAACTTGTTACTTACAAATTTTACCATTAATTGATTTGGAACTCGATTTCCACCCAACGCTCCAACAGTTCCCCGAAAACCAAATGGCTCCATTGAAGCTGTTTCATAAGTGGTCTCTTCGTCATTTATATGAGCAAATATTCCACCTCCTGCATCTTTAACGTCAACTTTGACTTTATTTTCAAATTTGTAATGAGTTGCTGTTATTGTTATTGTGTGGTATCCTTTTGTTGGGTGGTAAATTTTGTAGATGGTTGTGTAAACGTTACCTTCTTCTTTGTATTCTCGGGTGTATTTAAATGAATAATAGTCGTCATCATTCATTACGTATTGATAACCTGTATACTTTGTCTGTCCGAATGTTTTTGTCGGATTAGCGAAAACTGTTAAGGCTGTAACCAAAACCGACAATGTTAAAGTTGTCTTTAATTGTCTCATGTTTCTTGTTTTTAATGGTGCATAACGCCGCGCTAAACGAAGTTCCGGGACGAGGGCGGTTTTGCGGCAAGCATGCTTGCCAGCAAAAAAGGAGCCCGCAGGACCGGAACCAAATTGCGTTTAGCGACTTGTTCTGGCACGTTTTGGCTCGAAGCCCAGGTA
>JADHVS010000141.1 GCA_016783865.1 Bacteroidales bacterium | reverse complement strand
AGCCCTGTGGTCGTACCGGTTGATATCGTCAGGCATCCAGTGAGATCCGTTATCGCTCGATACCATGATCAGTGTGTTATCCGCACTATTCAGGCTGTCGATTAGGGCAAGAACCTGGCCAACGGTATGGTCCACCTGGGTGACAAAATCGCCGTAATCCCCCGCTTCGGAGGTTCCTTTAAACTCATCCGCCGGTACCCAGGGTGTATGCGGTGCAGTAAGCGGGAAGTAGAGAAAAAATGGCTGGCCGGGATTTTCCTGGTGATGGCCCTTGATAAAGTCTGTGGCTTTGTTTGTCAGCACAGGCAAAACCTGCCAGAAGTCGAATCCTTTTGATGCGTCGCCATATCTCCAGAACAGTCCGCGTCCTTCCCGCACTTCTTCAATATGTTCTGTCTCAGGTTCAACAACCTGCTGGTTGCTGATAAACAGATACGGCTGGATATCGAGTGAGGATGGCAGTATAAATGAATAATCGAATCCATGATCGCATGGCCCCCCATGAACTTCAGAGGTGTAATCAACATTATCGGTGCTCTCAATGCTCCAGTCTTCCCCTGCAGTCAAAGGCCGGTCCGAATCTTTTTTCCTGAAATCCAGACCCAGGTGCCATTTCCCGATACATCCAGTTGCATATCCCGATTGCTTAAGCAGAGAAGCCACAGTAAGCTTGCCCGGCTCAATAAGGGAGGGGGAATGTCCGACCAGCACACCGGATTGGAGCCGTGACCTGAAACAATACCTGCCCGTGAGCAGACCATACCGCGTTGGAGTGCATACGGCGGATGGAGAATGGGCATCTGTAAAATGAATTCCCTCATGTGCGATCCTGTCCATGTGGGGTGTTGTGATCTTTGAATCCGGGTTCAACGCGCGGATATCTCCGTAACCCATGTCATCAGCAAGTATAAATATGATGTTTGGCAATGAAGGCGATTTGTTCGTATCGCTGGCCTGGCATGCTGTGAGAAGGATCAGCAGTGCAATAGAAATGTATCTGGCCATGGCTGTCTTTGTTGATTTTATGAATTGCATAAATTTAATAAAACAATTTTTGGGGACTGCTAAGTTGAGGTCAAATGATGATAAAAAGAGAATATCACGCCTTGCCTTACTATATTTGTATCAAACCCAATGGCGTTATGAAAAATCTCCTGGTAATCCTTGTGGCACTGTTTGCTGTCTCATGTTCCAGCCCTGAGCCTCCTAATATCGTGTTCATTCTCGTGGATGACCTGGGCTGGGCTGATGTAGGGTGCAATAATCCGGCGAGTTTCTATGAAAAACCAAATCTCGACCTGCTGTCAAAATCAGGAGTAAGGTTTTCCAATGCATATGCCGCCTGCCCGGTCTGCAGCCCTACCAGGGCCAGTATCATGACAGGCAAGTACCCGGCGCGTTTGCATATTACCGACTGGATACCGGGAAGCGATCCAAAGAACAGGATGTTATTGGGACCCCAGGATGAGCATCAGCTTCCGCTGGAGGAGATTACCCTGGCGGAACAATTGAAACAGGCCGGTTATTCTACCGGTTTTTTCGGGAAGTGGCACCTGGGTGATACGGGGTATTTCCCTGAAAACCAAGGGTTTGATATAAACATGGGAGGACACCACAGGGGCAGCCCCCCGGGCGGCTATTACTCACCCTATAAGAATCCGAAGCTGACCAACGGGCCGGACGGGGAGTACCTGCCAGACCGGCTGACCGATGAGGTGATTCATTTCATGGAGTCGAACCAGGAGAATCCATTCCTGGCATACCTTGCATTTTATACGGTACATACACCCATCCAGGCATCGAAAAGGCATATCGGACATTATGAGGATAAGGCTGGACAAATTGCCGGGGGGGATACTGTATTTTTTATTCCTGAGCGGGATGGGATAACCAAAATGAAGCAGGATAACCCTGCCTATGCCTCAATGGTCCATGCAATGGATGAGAATATCCTCATTATCATGGAAGTACTTGGACACCCGGATCAGCTGTAAGGAGTGGGGACTGGAAACTGATCAGGTTTTATGAAACTGGTGAATTGGAGCTGTATAACCTGGCAAATGATATCGGGGAGTCGAATAATTTAATTGAGAGCCATCCGGATAAGGCAATGGAACTTGAAGATAAACTGGATAGGTGGCTCGAGGAAATGGATGCCCAGATGCCTGTAGTGAATGTGAATCGAAATGGATATAATTCTATTAATTGAAGGGCTGTTTGTTTTAATCTTTTTCCTCCTTATTGCGGCAACCTCGCTGCTGGAGAAGGAGAAAAGGGCGGCGGTGATATCTGCTGCAGCCGGACTGGTTATATCAATACCATACCTGGTACCGGTATTATTCCTGGTATCCTACCCGGATATTGTCGGTTATATACTGGCCGCAGTGGTTCTTGTGCCAGTGTTAATTTATCTTCTTCCGGTCCGGTTACCTGTCCGATACGACAGGTTGCAGCCTGTCCATCGGTTCGATGAGCGCGATACCATGTTCTCGCGGAAAACCCTTCAGCCCGGAACAGAAAGGTTCAGAGAATATTATAAGCGCAATCCTGACAAAAAAGAATCAGACGATAAATTCAGGTCCAAACCGGGATTGTTAAAAGCGGGATCAAAGTATTATGATCCGGTTCTCTTTGGTGCTGCAAACTCAATTTTCAGTAAGATTGACGAATTGCATCCCAGGGTTGAGGGAGAACCAAATATTCTCAAATCACCTGTTGATCCGCAGGATATGTCTGACAGATTATCAAAGATGATTGTAAGGTGGGGGGCTCACTCTGCAGGAATAACTAAACTGCATGATTACCATATTTATAGTGTAGGTGGAAGGGGTAACAGGTATGATGAAGTTTTTGAAAAAGAGCATGAATATGCCATTGCCTTTACTGTGGAGATGGATTATGACATGATGCGGGCAGCTCCTGATGCACCCACTGTTGTTGAATCAGCGAACCAGTACCTTCAATCTGCCCTTATTGCTGTTCAGATAGCAGAGTTTATCCGTGACCTGGGATACCCGGCACGCGCACATATCGATGCCAATTACAAATTGATATGTCCACTGGTTGCGCGGGATGCAGGACTTGGTGAAATTGGAAGGATGGGATTGCTGATGACCCCAAAGCTTGGCCCGAGGGTTCGGATCGCAGTAGTTACGACGGATTTACCTTTGGTGGAGACTGTAAGCAAGCCAGCGCCGGATGTCATAGATTTTTGCCGGAAATGCGAAAAATGTGCAGTAGTTTGTCCAGGCCGGTCGATCCCATTTGGGGATGAGCAGGAAATCAACGAGGTTATGCGCTGGCAGATAAATTCGGAGAGTTGCTATACCTACTGGTGCATTGCAGGTACTGATTGTGGAAGGTGCATGATTGTTTGTCCCTATGCCCATCCCGACAACTGGTTTCACACGATGATCCGCTTTGGAATACAAAATTCATCATTGTTCAGGAGTTTGGCTGTACCTTTGGATGATCTGTTTTATGGGAAAAGGCCAAAACCGAGGAAGATTTAAGAACATGGAAATAAGGGGAAAGCATAATACTGCTATTGTTTATAACGACTATGTCGATGAGTCGTCTATTTCACAGATCATCGATTTCTGTAACCAGGAGATCTTTGCCGGTGACGATATCAGGATCATGCCGGATGTGCATGCCGGAAAGGGTTGTGTTATTGGCTACACAGCCAACCTGGGCGACAAGGTCGTGCCGAACCTGATCGGCCTCGATATTGGCTGCGGGATACTCTCCACTAACCTCGGGAAATTCAATCCCAGCTATGATAAGCTTGATAAATTTATAAGGCGCAGCATCCCGTATGGATTTGAACGCAACAAGCACGCTGAAACAGACCGGTTGGATAATGATTTTGTCACTGCCCTGGAGGAGACATGTGATTACCTGAATATTAAATTCTCCGATCATGCTAAAGGGATAGGGAGTCTCGGTGGAGGTAACCATTTTATCGAGCTGGCCGAAGATTCGGAAAAGAATAAGTGGTTGTTGATCCACAGCGGATCGAGGAATTTTGGACTCCAGGTGGCTACATGGCACCAGGAGACAGCTATCCGGAATGCCAGGGAGAAGGAGATCAAAATTGCTAAGCATTTTGCATACCTGGAAGGACAGGAGAGGGATACCTATTTTACCCATATGAAAGTTGCGCAGAGATATGCCCATCTCAGCAGGAAGGAGATGGCAAGGAGGATCCTGAGGTTTTTCGGAATTAAAGAACCGGATGAGCAGTTCGAAACGATCCATAATTATATCAACTTCGAGGATAACATTATACGGAAGGGCGCTATCTCGGCCCACGAAGCGGAGAAAGTCCTGATCCCGATAAATATGCGTGACGGAAGTATTATAGCTGTCGGTAAAGGGAACAAGGAATGGAATTATTCGGCTCCTCATGGTGCCGGCAGAAGGATGTCGCGGTCGAGGGCCAAAAAAGATATCGACCTGGAGGATTTTAAGAAAAGCATGAAAAACGTCTGGTCATCATCTGTCTCGGAACGGACCAAAGATGAAGCGCCACAGGCCTACAAACCGAAGCGGGAGATACTGGATAACCTCGATGATACTGCTGAAGTAAGGGAGATTCTGAAACCGGTCTACAATTTTAAAGCAGACTAGCAGACTTAATCATAAGCCGGGCATAACTTTTTGCGGCCCCTGCCCCCGGGACGTCCGGATGGTGACCGCGAACGGCCCGATTTTTCTTCCTCCGTGCATCCGAAAATCAGGTTAATGCCAAACTGGAAGTTCAGCGTCCTGGCATTATATGGGATGGGTATCCCATCATAAGACACAAAGCGTACAGGAATATGGTCGGCAACAAAATAGAACTGTGCGCCGGGTCCGCCAATAGCTATACCACCTCCCAGGTTCCATAGCTTGTTATTCATTATCGAGTAGCTTACCGTCCCCGATAACCATTTTAAAGGTTTAGCGTTGGCCGACAAGGTTGCACTGAAATGGGGCCTGCTGTCATAGATCTCTGTTTTGATCAGGCCACCTAAACCCACCTTGGGGATAACCTGGTATAATCCGCCAACATATATTTTTGTCGTTAGCATCGACCAGTATGGATCAGTGCTGTTTGTGAATTCCCAGGCTTCTATCACTGAATCAACAAGAGATGTTATCAGGTCGGTCTGGTCAGGATCAGTAGCCAGCTGGTTCAGGTCAAAACCGCTGAACGAAGCATCTCCAACCGATGTCAGCCTGTTTGGATTAGACTTCCACCGGATAAATCCCAGGTCGACCACGCTTGCAGACAATGTGAGCTGGTCGGAGTACTCATAAATTACTCCCGCATCGAGGGCAAATCCCCTGTTTTTATTCAGGATATAGTTCTGCACGATGTTGGTACCTGCATTGCTCAGATCTACATCAGATACTAATCCCATAGTATCATAACTCATATCTATCGGGAAGGATGCATTGATCTTATAGTTGGAAGATACATCCAGGACAAATGGATCAGATGAAGTCTCAATCATCAGTCCGGTCCGGCGGGATACGACATTTGCTGATCCCATCAGGTATTTGGCTGTAGCCCCGATATATAATCCATCGGACCACTGGGTGGCCACCCCTGCTGCAAACTGGATATAATTGACAGCCGAAACTCCCAATCCCCCAAGGTTAATATTCTGAGGGGTTTCGGTAGTTGAATTCCAATTCCCGTCAGTCAGGTCGATCAATCCTCCCGGAAAACCGACACGTGTTTCCAGGTGATTGGAAACATTAAAATGAAAATAATAGTCGGATATCCTGAATCCGGCTCCTAATATATTTAAGGTCAGGTCATTGCGGATGTAGTTCCTTTTGTGAAGCTTCTTCTTCAGGTTGGGCACATCAATAATTATGGAATCGGCTCTTGACCCGGTACCATAATGAAGGGCATCATGGTAACCAAAGGCCGTATTGGCATAAGAGTACCGGATTGAGGAAAGAACGGGCATCTCCACGTAGGTCCGGCAATAATACATCAGTGCCGGGTTGGTATGGATCGCCTGGGGTATCCTGTCCATGAAATACATGGTGTTGTCCTGTGCTGCGATCTGCATTAGCGGACCAGCAACAAGACAGAAAATGATAATGAGATTTCTATTTTTTTTATGCACCTAGTACTCCGCTGTGTTTACTTCCAGGTCACCAATGATTCCAATATGGGCATCAAGGTAGTAGCTGGCATATATTTTTACATTTTCTTTCTGTTCGTAATTTGTCGTATTCAACCGACCATGCAGGATCAGATATTTTGATCCGGATATATTATCAATTTTTTCACGGGTAAATTCGACTTCGACGGGTTCGTTCTCAAACGGATCAACCTTGCCGTCACCATCCGTGTCGGAAGCAGCTGTAATGATCCTTCCCTCATCATTTACATCGGTAAACATCGAATCGAGAACTGTATAATTCCCATCCATAAAATAGCCCTGCATATAGATATTTACCGGGAAACCATTGGTTGAATTGATCCTGAAGGCAAGCCTTTTTATCTCCTCCGGGGGATTTTCGTAAAAATTCTCAAAATCGAAATTTATCGTGTCGAGCACCAGGGCGAAATCGGCATATCCATGCAGCGGGAGGGACAGGTCAGCACGTACTTTGAATTTGCTGCTGTCGGTAAGAAAATTGTTGTGATCGTTCCCGTCGGGGTTCATCAAACCTTCAACCCCGTATGAGAGAGAGGTGGGCGATTGCTCCATCGCAGTAAATAGATTAGTATTTAACTCATCCATTACTATGGTGTCTTTAACCGATTCGCCGACCTGGCTGAGTGAGGGATAATTTATAACCAGGGGATTGGTAGCCGAGGGAACCCCTGAACCAACAATTTCAGTCCTTCCATTATCATCCGAGATCACAGCAAAATCTTCCATGATTATTTGCACAGGTAGCCCGTAGGAATTATCAAATACCAGTTTCAACTCGGGTTCAGCAAAATGAAACGTACCCTCAACGATGTAATCAAAAAAGTCGATAGGTACCGACCTTGAGTCCATATCAATTTCGTGTTGTCCCAGGTACCCGAAGAGGGCGGAGTAATCAGTATTCTGCATCTGTATATTTACATTGAGGATGGTTTCATTATTTGCAATTACTCCTGATGACCTGTTAAACTCTATAGTAAAGATCAGTTGCACCTGGTTAACGTCAGGGGTATTGTGTGAAAGCTTAATTGTATAACCTTCGAGGGTCGAATTCAGGGTAGACTGATCGAGGGGCATCCTTACCCGCCACTGGGTACTTCCCCTGACAATGTCGGGACTTGTAATCTCAAGATTACCATTAAGGTTATGGGTGGAGGAAAGGCCAATTATAATGTCCATTGATTCAACCTGTATACTGTCGATCTCCGCATATGCAGCATCCATGCTGAGACTGGTAACTACTGTATCTCCAAGCGTTTGCCTGTCAGGGACTACGCTGAGATCGATCGGGAATCCGGTGTTATTATTTATCGCACTGCTAAAGGAGACATCAGATATTGAAATCAGCTCATCAGCCCTGAAGGATACCAGCTCCTGACTGTAAACAATTGTAATCAATCCGTCATCATCAATTTTAATAGTTTTTGAGTCGGCTGAGTCTTCAAGCAGTTTATCAAGTTGATAATGCACGTAGCCAAGAGGCAGGGCAACACCGGGTGAAAATTCAAGCGAGAGGTCAAGTTTGTCGGGATCGAATTCCTCCTTTATGCAGGAATGCATAGAGAATAACAAGAACAAAAGGGCGAGTGCCCTCGATATATGGGAGTGTTTTGACTTCATAAAATCATTGCCGGCCTTCTACTATCTCGTCACGGGTAATCCTTTTGTGGTTAAAAACGAATTTAAGAATTATTTGTTTTATACGCATTAAAGTAACGATATTTGCCTGTTAAAAATTTCCTAATATTTACCTAACATTCATTTAGTTGAAAATGTAACAATTATACATTACTTTCGTAACATTAGAAAGCTTTAAAAAACAACGTCATGCCGTATCCAGAACCAGGATTGCCGAATGGTAATGCACTGTATATAAACAGGTTGAACAAAATCAAGATACTGGGTTTAGTAAGGGAGCACGGTACAATTTCCAGGGCTGAGATCGTGAGGAAATCGGGATTGAGCGCACCAACGGTTACCAGGATCATCGACAGTCTGATAAAGGATGAAAAACTGATCATTCCGGTCGGGATGGGCACTTCAAATGGCGGCCGTCCCCCGGTTTTATTAAAGTTCAACGGTGAAAAAAATTACGTGATCGGGATCGATCTGGGGGCAACTATGACCAGGGGCGTGCTTTCCAATATGAATGGTAAGTTTTTAACAGAGATCGAATTTCCAACTGACCTGGATTCTGGCTTTACAGATATTATGAATAAGGTGGCAGAACTGATCAACGAGCTGGCTGCGAGTAAAAAGACTATAAATAAGAATCGCATTTACGGTGTTGGGATAGCTGTTGCGGGGCTTGTTAATCATCAGAAAAGACTGGTTGAGTATTCGCCGGTTTTTGACTGGTACGATGTAGATATCATTGAAGCGCTTGAGCCTAAGGTAGAATTTCCAATAATATTTGATAATGTAACCCGCCTTATGGCCCTTGGAGGATTATGTTACGGGAAGGGCCAGAAGCACCGGAATTTTATTTGTGTTAATGTTGGTTACGGTATTGGATCGGGGATTATCGCTAATGGTAAGCTCCTGACAGGCACTGACGGTTTTGCTGGTGAATTTGGACATATAACCATCGATAACAACAGCGATATACAGTGCAGCTGCAAAAAATATGGTTGTCTCGAAGCCCTTGCCTCCGGGAAAGCTATTGCACTGACAGCACAAAGCAGGCTGGCCCGAGGTCAGTCGAGCATCTTGAATGAAATGTGCGGGGGTGATGTCAGCAAGGTTACAACCAAGATGGTTGCCGATGCCGCCGTAAGCGGTGATGAATTGGCAATGAATGTCTTTACCAGGGCTATGGAGTATATCGGGTTGGGCATTTCAAACATGATCAATATATTCAATCCCGAGCTGATCGTCATTGGAGGAGGCGTGTCGATGGCGGGGGATATTTTCTTTGACACGATCCGGGAAGTAGTATCGAAAAACGTGATGCAACCTACCTCGCGCCAGGTTAATATCGTACCTGTAACTCACGGGAACAATGCTGCCCTGATGGGTGCATTTTCACTCATCCTGAATAAAGTCCTGCACCTCGATTTTGATGCAGGGCACATGATCACCGACTACGATGTGATATATACTTAGTGTGGACCGTGTTTTTCCGGGCACCCCTAATTTCGGATCTTTACCTCATAAACCCCTGAAGTAACATAGCGGTTATTCAGCTTAGTTTTTGTGACTGCACTTACATGTATGGTTGCCGAAGTATAGCCTCCTTTATTGACAAAAAACGGGATTTCTCCAACTCCATCCCTTGTCGGGACCGGGGCTGTTATTGTATCTCCTGATTCACTGATAACCAGTTGAGTAAAAGCCACCTCTCTGGTATTGTTTGACAAATGCATTTTCAGGGTGAACCTGTTGCCTGTACTTTCTCTGACCGGTTTTACAAATACTATTTCAGGGTATTTGGTCAGGAGCTTGCCATCCTCGGTATATTCTTTCAGTCCGGGCTGCTGTTCGCCATTCCAGAATGGTACTTCTGCCTGCAAATTACCCGATTCATAATATTTTTTTCTTGTCCCGTGTTCCTCACCATTTACAAACGGGGTTACCTGGTAGACCTTACCGCTTTCATAATACCATATTGATTCACCATGCTTCTTCCCCTGTTCATATTGAATAATGTATTGCAGCTTTCCATTATCGTAATAATGTTTTGAGGGACCGTGCTTAATTCCGTCGATATGTGATATCTCGGATTCCACCTTCCCCAACTGGTTATATTTTATCTGGACCTGTGTGCCGTCATCGCCTCCCGGATTGTTCCCCGAACCACAGGAAATTGAAATAAATACCAGGAAAGCGATAGTGATTTTTATACTGGTTTTCATGATGATATTTTTTCCTCAATAAAGGTATTAATTATACTCTTTTTATTGCAAATATTTATAACTTTGTTTCAAACGTTTAAAAAGTATCCGGGTTGCCGGACCATCTTTCCGGATACTGTTTTTACTAAACCTTCTACTATGAAAAGAATCACTCAGTGGATCTTATTGATCTTTTTATGCATTTTATTCTTTAAATGTAATCCTCCCCAACCTGTAAAAACAATCATAGATCCGCCTGCTGGCTTTTATGCATTTCATACCGACCTGGCCCAGGAAGGCGAACCCTTTAACAAATATAAGGACCTGGTAGTAGTTTTAGATAAAGGCAAACACCTGGTTTTTTCGCGCGAAACCGGATACCAGCCCAAGTGGGTAACTCCTGAAGGTGAAACAATGATTGAGGAATTGACCCCTGATCGTGATCCCGATCCAAATTTTGAATATACCTATGTGAGGTTAATTGAACAGGGACCGGATAAAATTGTGGTTCACTGGAGGTATATCCCTGATATAGAGCGGTTGGATGCTGCGAATGAAGCGTTGGATCCGTTGAATATTCATGGTTTCCAGGGAGCCGTGCATGAGTTTTTTACAATCTATCCGGATTTTACAGTCGAACGGGAGCTTAAGATGGCTGAAGGGGTCAGGTATGAGGATTGGAATAATCCGGCCATAATTACCAGGCAGGAAATTAAACTTGCCGGTACGGGAATAGAACACGGTGAAGTTAAGTGGGGTGAGACGGGTCCCTTTTATCCGCGTCAGGCGGTAGAGGGAGCTAAGGTCAGTAAGCCGGTTACAGATCCTGTACTGAGCTGGACTTTCGATGAAGGGATGGAGCCACATGAAGACCTGGTAAAGGAAAAAGTAAGCGGTATCTCCAGCGAAATAGAAGGTAGCAGGACTTTGTTTAAAAAAGGCGTTTCCGGAACTGCGCTGGGTTTCGATGGATATTATACCGGAGTTTCCCTGGCATCGGCAGATGTTCCGGAGCTGCCGGGATCATTCACGGTTGAGGCCTGGGTGGCACTGGATGCCTATCCCTATAATAATGCTGCTGTTGTTCACCGGTCAACAGGATTTGGGGAGGCGGGCTTTTACCTGGGAATTGATCCTTACGGGCACGTATTGTTTCGTGTTAATGGCCAGGAGATAAAATCTGAAAAGAAGCTGGAACAGGCGGTTTGGGCCCACATTGCCGGGGTGGTGAAAGAAAACGGGTTGAGTGTAGTGGTTAATGGTGTGACAGACAATTTGATTGATCTGGACAAGGTTGACATAACAATACCGGGTATTGACCTGCAGATCGGTCGTAACAATGAGAAGGAAAGGTG
>JADHVS010000140.1 GCA_016783865.1 Bacteroidales bacterium | reverse complement strand
GTTCATCGTAATTATACTTCGTAACTGCCACACCTGACCGTGGATGATCGATCAACTCACGGTCTATGTTCATTATAACCTGCTCAACCAAAGATCCGTGTTCATCATATACACTCTGGGTTACAGGATTTGACATCCCGGATAATGGTTCATTATCCTGATCAAACATAACGCTTTCAATCTCGTTTCCGTGATCATCATACTTGTTCTCAAAGCGAGCCCATCCCCAGTACAGATTCGATAGCTGCCCGGTGAGGCTATATACACCAAAAGCAGTAAGATCACCTGCTTCATTATAATTAAACGTGAAATAGGATACACCAATGTCCCCGCAATTTTCAACAGTACAATTGTACATGGTATCACCCTGGAAATTAGCCATCCGAGTTACTTTTCCTTCCTCATCATAGGTAAACCTGAGTTCATAGAAAGGACAGAAGGGATTCAATACGGTTTCTTCTCCTTCCATCGTATAACGCTTTTCCTGGACCAGCCCGTCAGGTAAGATTTTCCAGTCGTACCATGCAATGCTGTTCCTGTTTTCAACGGCATTCCCGTCTGCATCTGCAAAAGAGAGTTTTTTACGCATCCCTTCATCATCGAGTTCATAAACCGCCATATAATATCCTCCCCATGATTCCATGGGCTCACCGTTGTGATCAAAATAGGTATGAATCTCCTTATTGCCTTCATATTTAATGGCAATCCTTGCTGCCCCGGACTGATAATACTCCAGCAATTCATTACCCCTCATAAATTCCACTGTGACCAGCCTTCCCGATTCATCATTAGTGAATTTGTAATGATTGACGGTTTTTGCCTCTTCAGCGGTAATGGGATGTGTTCCCTGGATCAGGTCATAGGGTGTTTCACTGAACTTCAAATGCCTGAAATATTGAATGCCGGAATCTGATGTTTTCCCTGTGTCTTTACAGGAAACAATGAAGATGAGCCCAATCAGGCAAAGAGTTAATAAACGAAATGTTGATTTCATAATTTTAATATTTAATGATTATTAGTTTCAGCTGTTGCAGATTAGTATTAATCTTTGAATCCTGCGAGCGCATTCCCCTCGAGTACTCGGGGGCGAGGAGTCTCAATGGCGTCAATATAATACAATTTCTGCTCTGCAATAACCTAAAAATTAGTTATTTTTCAAAATCCATTGCATGAGAAATTTGACAGATATCATATATGGAAGCAATAACCATCGAAAATGAACACTGAACTACATGAAAAGAACATAACCAGGAGCATCATTGTAGTCTTGTTCATTTCAGGCTTTTCAGCTCTTATCTACCAGGTCATCCGGATCCGCCACATTGACCTGATCACCTCAAATGCAGTTCACGCCTGGACAAGTGCTAACCTCTAGACCAGAGACTTCTACGAATATATATCAAACCTGCCCGATACAGGCAGCCTTGAAGCCCAATATTTCAGGTATCAGCACGATATGATTACCATGGATATTGATCAGGAAATAAGGTGGATTTCAATGCCGGTTAAACAGGTGGATAGGATCAGAAACCGGGAGTCATTGTAAACTTATACTTAATCCTGGCCTCCAGTTCCCGCTTATCATAGCTTCTGGTATTTAAAATACCATAGACCGTAAGGATATACTCCTCAGCTTCCAGGTAACCTTTCATATCGCCTTCCATAATATCCAGCTCAATCTTCTTAACACCAACAGGGATTTTTAAGTTTTCGGCAATGGTTCCTTCACCCAATTCGGGGGTATAAATTGTGATCTTTACCATATCCAGGTAACTGAGTGACATGGTATCACTGGGACCAGTAATTTCAACTATGGCAGTAACCAGTGTAATAGATTCCAACCTGTTGGCAGAAAAATCCTTTGCCTCAAACAGGCTGTCGAGGTTTGAATGTACCGTCTTTTCCTTGAAAATATGATAGCCAAGGACATCAGCTGGTTCAATAGAAAAATCCATAAGTAAATCTTCACTTTCAAAAGATAATACTTCGTCCAGTATGTTTAAGTTATCACAACTACTTGAAAATAAGAATATTAATCCAAGCGTACAACATATATAAAATATCCCTTTCATACCCAATAGAATTAATCTCCGGAATGTTGCAGAAAATGTAAAAATATAAATTGAGACTCAATCAGAGAGCTTCCAATTGTTACTTTTTGATTAAATAATTAAATCCGGTTACCAATGGAGGTATAGTAAAATCTTAATTTCGATCGGGCCTGAAACCAATAACTCTATAGCAGACACACCAACATCCCAAACCCCATACCCTCGGTTCACCGCTCACTGATCACTTCTCACTGACCTTCTTCTTTTCTTCATCTTAGATCCCCTGCCGCCGCCACCAAAAATAATGGTCGCACCAAGAGCAAATCCTGCATCATACCAGCCACCGTTGTTGTGGACCTCATACATGGATATGCCATCAAGAAAAAGGGAAACAAAGAATGAAAAGGGAGCAATGATCCCGTGCCATAAGCCACGCCAGAAGCCAGCCACCAGGGTGTTTTCAGGTGATGGAACTTCCTGCGCAGTATTGGGACCGGCAAGGCAGCCGGTGATCACAAGTAAAATAACAATACCGGTAATAATAATAGGCAGATGTTTTTTCATGACAATTGATTTATCCGTTAGTTAACTTTACGCTAATTTGATTTAAAAATGCAAAGAATCCTATTCTTCTAAAAATAATTCTTTTATATCGTTTAAATGTTAAGCTAAAATTATTTAGGGAAATTTGAATAAATTGTATCTAACTAATTACTCAAGAAAACTGAAAACCCACAACCTGATTCTTTCATAGCTGTCCCTTGCAATATTTCTTTTTACAATCTCAGGATGCAAACTCTCATCCAATCAGTCCAAAAACAATAATAATTATGAAGTTACTGAAGAAGTGACAGAAGTACCAGACCAGGAAGTTAAGCCGGATGAAGACATTTGAGTCGCCCCTGCAGAGGAAATTAATGAAAATACGCTGGTGTATACCTTGCCTGACTTCACATTTATCATACCATTTGCGGCTGAATCAGGATACATCAAAGACCTGACTGCCCAGGAAGATGACGAAGAATTTCATGCTGAACCTTTTCTTATGTATGAAACCGATCTTCAGGCCGGGGAAGCGGTAATTGCGTTTTATCTGTTACACGAGGATTGATCCAAATCCCTGGCGAAGGCTAACTATTTGATTCGTATATGGTTATCTCGTGTAAAAACTGCTGTACATATCCCGAAATAAGATTTTCATTGATATAAGAAGGATCGACGATAATAATATCCTTTGCCGGTACTTTCTCTTTCTGCACACCCTCGACAAAAGGAAATTCCATCCATACCTTTATCTTCCCGGATAGCATCTGCGAAAAACAAAGGGCTGCCCCTTTCTTAACATGGGAAAATCCTTCAGACTGATCTGTGATCCCACTGGGGGTATCTTTAATTTTTAATGCCAGGGTTTCATAATTCTTCTTGGAATCAACTACCTGGACAAACCAGTCAACCTTAGGGAAATTCTTTTGTATTGCTTCCAGGGTAAGCTTAAGCCTCTCCTTAATTTCAGTTTTCCACAGCTCTCTTCGCCGGTTTATATTTCTTAAGTGAGTTTCGTAGATAAAAGCATTTTCCTGAATGGCTGTTAATTCAAAATTCATTATTTCCATTTTAGTTTCGATTGTTTCTGTATTGTTCTGGTGTTATTAAAGAAGTACAAGTTAATAATAAAATTCAAATCATTTAGAATGGGGGATCGTAAACTCGAAGGTTGATCCGCTGCCATAATCACTGATGACCCTGAATTTACCATTATGCTGACTGATGAAATCAATGCATAATATCAGTCCCAGCCCGGTACCTTTTTCCCCTTCTGTCCCTTCTGTCCCTTTAATTCCATTAGGTAAATAAACTAAATAGCTCCTGAAACGTTAATTGTATATTCGAAAAATAAACAAAATTTATAACTATATATCATTAGTGTTATAAGTCTTTGCGATATTTATCAATAAAAATTATAACATGAAGCTTACCGTGAAGAAGGTATATTTCGGATTTGAGTTTGTATTGTTATTCATAGGAATACCACTTATGATGTACCTGGATACCCGAATCATACATCCCAGTATAGTCCTGGTACCCTTCCTGGTTTTTGTCATTATTGTTTTGAAATTTTCCAGTGGATTCAGGATAAGGGAGCTGATTACACTTAAGGTCTCCAGGGAAGGATGGATCAGGACAGGTATTGCAGTGCTGGCAAGCACAATTTTACTGATAACCGGTGTGCTGATCTTTGACAGGGAAAATCTATTCAACCTGCCCCGGGCAAATCCGCTGATCTGGTTATTACTCTGCACATTCTATCCGATTTTTTCAGCATATACACAGGAGGTAATATTCCGGACCTTCCTGTATCACCGGTATAAAATCCTGTTTAGTAATCAGTGGTCGTTTGTTTTCGCCAGTGGAATTACCTTCGGATTTGCTCACATTCTATATTTTAGTCCTGTCTCTATGATTCTCTCTTTACTGGCAGGACTGTTCCTCTCCTTTGTCTATTACAAGACCAGGAGTGTTTTGTTCACTGCCATTTTGCATGGTTTACTAGGAATTGTGGTCTTCACCATTGGTCTGGGACAATATTTCTGGTTGGATATGTTTGAGTATTTTCCGTGAGTCGTGAATCGCGGGTATGAGAGGTGAGCATGGGTGTGGTCTTCTAAAAAGTATTTTGATATACTTCACCCACCACTCATCACCCACACCATCGATTCACGATTCACGACTCACGATTCACGGATTCACTTCTCAAACTTGAATGAAACTTTCACCTTGGCCCGGTAATTCTCCACCTTGCCATCTTTAATTTGTACATCCAGGTCACTCACCTGAGCAATTCGCAAATCACGCAAAGTCTCTGAAGCCTTTTCAACTGCATTGGAGACTGCTTTCTCCCATGATTCACTACTTGTTCCTACAAGTTCAATAATTTTGTAAACACTTTCTGCCATAATAATAGAATTTAAGGTTTCCTAAAAATTACGGAATTAAATAACTCAAGTCAAGGATTAATGAGAATTTGAAATAGCTTAAAATAATACTATCTTTTTACTGGTTTATTTACAATTATTAATACCTGTTGAAAAAATAGTTATGAAAAGATTGATATACAAGGTAATAGCCTGTGTAATAATTGCATTATATATTTCAGGATGCAGGGATTCAGACACTATCAAAGACCAAATATCATCCTGATCATGTCTCGCTTGAATTACGATTTTCTTAAATGGCTGGTCATTGCGGCCATAATTGCTTGTCCTGCTGCCTGGTATATCATGAACAGGTGGCTGGGCAATTTTGCTTACAGGACCGGCCTTTCCTGGTGGATTTTTGTTTTGGCCGGTTTGGTCACGTTGTTGGTGGCGTTGCTTACTATCAGTGTACTGACCTGGAAGGCGGCCAACCGGAATCCGGCGGATGTATTGAGATATGAATGAATAGAAGAGTCTGCAAGTTTACGAGTCTGCCAGTCTTCAAGTAAAAAATAAGATTATGAAATTGATTAGATGGTTTCTTTCTTTTTTGATTTTTGTTATTATGCTTCTTGGTTGCTCCGGGAGGGGAGTCAGGTCAAAAGAGGCAGATATCTTTAAGGAGGATGATGGTTGGTAATCCCTGTACAATGGAGAAAACCTGGATGGATGGCATGTGGAATGCCAGCTTCAGGACAGAAGTAAAAATTTCTGGCAGGGGAAGGGTGAATACATTGAGTGCAATTCTCTCGGTCAACCCGGTCACGATTACATATGGCTGATGCGCGATAATGAGTATGATGATTTCCAGTTAAGGCTTGAATTTCAGATTTTTAAAGAATCAAAGGGCAATAGCGGATTGCAGTTCCGAAGTCGCTTCGACACATCTGATGCAAACTCAGAAGGCGGCTGGTTGAATGGTCCCCAGGTAGATATTCATCCGCCATCTCCGTTGCGCACAGGACTGATATATGATGAAACGCGCGGAGTACAGCGTTGGATTTATCCTTCGCTTCCTGATTGGGAAATGGTTCCTGATTCCGCTCCGGAAGAAGCTCATCACACGTTACTAAACTATGCCGATGAAAACCCTGACAACTGGAACAGCCTGGAGTTAATCTGTCATGGAATGGAAATCAGGACTTTTGTTAATGGCCATAGGGTAACCAGGTTTGATGCGTCGGGAATTCTGGATGATAAAAACCATACTGATCATAATGTCGGGACCAAAGGGCACATTGCCTTACAATTACACTCCGGGGATGAATCATTGATAAGATTCAGGAATATATATATTCGGAAGATCAACCACGGATTGAGCAACCGTTAGTGATTCCGTTTTACTATGTTTTCTATTTTGTCTCTGATGAGCTGGTTGATTACAGGAAAATTTATCCGGGATTTTTTTGCATTTTTCCCTGAATTTGATTAGATTTTTATAACTTTTTATGATTAATTTCTAATCAAAATCAGTAATCATGGGGAAATATGACAAATTCTGCCAGAGCTGTGGTATGCCAATGGATATGGATCCCGGCAAAGGCGGTACCAACCAGGATGGTACAAAGAACAGCAAGTATTGCAGTTATTGCTACGAAGATGGTGCTTTTAAAGATGACTTCACCAGTTCTGAACAAATGGTTCAGCTTGTAAAAGAAAAGCTCAAAGAGCAAGGTTACGGACCATTAAGGCGATGGTTTTATTCCTCAGGTATTCCGCGGTTGGAAAGATGGAAGGGATGAAAATAATCTATAGCTCGGATTTACTTTTTGCGGAGAATAAATGTAATAATCTCCGCACGTTATGCGCAGATTAAGGATACAGCTTTAAGAAACATTCAGGATTTAATTGCAAAAGAAATAAGAGAAAGAGGCTTCTGTTATTGAGTACTGCTTTTAATTATTTTTTTAAATACCGTTTCCTGTATATAAAGCTTATAAGTGAATGGGGAATGAGGGGTAAGAGCCTTACAATCAACTTATTCAGCACTCCGGGAATACTCTCTGAACGGTTTCTGAACAATGCATCCACACCTGCTGCTGCAACATATGCCGGACTTTTCACCAAGCCTGCTTTTCTACTGTTTCCGACCCTGAAACCGGTATCATCATAGAAGGAGGTGTCGGTTGCACCGGGCAGAAGGCATGTCACATTTACTCCATGAGGCCTCATTTCAGTCCGGATTGCACGGGTAAAATGACGGAGGAATGCTTTGGAGGGGCCATAAAGGGAAATGGTGGGGTAGGGCATTACTGCCGATATTGATGATACATTTAATATATACCCCTTATTTTGTGCGATCATCTGTTCTCCGAACAATCTGCATAACATTGCTGGTGTGGTTACATGAAGGTTCAGAAGGCTACTTACCTTGGCCGGCTCAACCTCAGCAGTCTCACCATAAACCAGTATCCCGGCGCAATTTACAAGTACCTCAATGGGAAGCTTGTTCTCCTTGCAAAATGAGTATAGGGCAGTTGCGGAATCTGCCTGTGAGAGATCCATTTCCAGTGTGACAGCCGAAATTCCATGGAATTGCTCAAGCTCAGTTTTCAGTTTGTCTAACCTGGAAGCCTGGTTACTTACACCTAATATATTATATCCTTTTCCGGCAAGGATTTTTGAAATATGCTGTCCAATTCCTGAACATGCCCCGGTGATAAGTGCGAAATTCCCCTTATGATCCATTAGTTTAATTCTTTCCCCGAAAATTACAAAACATTCATAAAACTACTTGTTCAGCTACTTTTGTGGTGAATAAATAGGTTAATCTCCGCATTTTATGCGCAGATTATTTGAGTTTTTGGGTTTGTTTTTATATATTTACCGCAAAATTTAAGGAGATTATTTATGTTCATATATAAAAATACAGATTGGCCCAATTTTGTCTGGGACGATAATAGACTAATCAATCTCTTAGGGACTGTTAGAAATCTTCAGGGCAAATTACTAGGTCAGATGGAAGCAATTGGTTTTTCATTAAGAGAGGAAGCAATGCTTGGCACCTTAACCACAGACGTTGTAAAATCATCATTGATTGAAGGAGAAGTCCTTGATTCAGAACAGGTTCGTTCATCAATTGCCAGAAGACTCGGTATGGATATTGCCGGCTTAATCCCTTCAAAACGAGAGGTCGATGGGGTAGTGGAAATGATGTTGGATGCCACACAGAATTATAATCAAAAACTGACCAAAGAAAGATTGTTTGATTGGCAAGCTGCGCTATTCCCATCGGAACGTAGCGGGATGTATAGAATAATTGTAGGTGATTGGCGAAAAGATAAAACCGGTCCAATGCAAGTTGTTTCTGGTCCGATAGGGAAGGAGAAAGTTCACTATGAAGCCCCGGCAGCAGAAAAACTGGAAAATGAGATGAATCGGTTTTTGGATTGGTTTAATAGCGAGAACCAGCTTGAACCGGTTATCAAATCAGGAATTGCACATTTATGGTTTGTAACCATTCATCCGTTTGAAGACGGCAATGGGAGAATTGCCAGGGCCATTGGAGATATGCAATTAGCAAGGGCAGAAAAGACCAACCAACGATTTTACAGTTTATCTGATCAGATTGAGCACAATAAGAAATCATATTATGAAATTCTTGAGTCGACGCAAACGGGATCAATAGATGTAACAAATTGGCTTGTATGGTATTTGGAATGCTTAACAAAAGCATTAAATCGAACTGAAGAATCATTAGCCAAAGTAATGGCAAAAGCAAATTTCTGGAAATCACATGTCACAACAATTCTGAATGAGCGACAACACAAAATGATTAACAGATTGCTCGATGATTTCTACGGAAAACTAACAACATCAAAGTGGGCAAAAATAACCAGGTGTTCACAGGATACTGCCTTAAGAGACATTCAGGATTTATTACCAAAGGGAATACTAACAAAAGAGCCTGGAGGCGGCAGAAGCACCAGTTATTCAATAATCTTGTAAATTTTATGTGCTGATTTTTAATCAAGTGCCATATAACTGTTTCGAAAAAACAATCCGGGGTTCCCATTTTGGGAATTTTTTATTATATTTGCAATAAGAACTTAATATATGAAGAGAATCATTGCGAAAAGTACTTTGCGTCAATTTTGGGAGAAACACCCTGATTCCGAGCAATACCTCAAAACATGGTATGATACTGCTTATCATGCAGGATGGAAATCTCCAAATGATGTAAAAGAAACCTATGCAAATGCTAGTATTCTTAAAAATGGAAGGATCGTATTTAATATAAAAGGTAATTCTTATCGGCTTTTTGTTAGATTCAATTTTGAAAAGCAATGGGCATTTATCCGATTTATCGGGACCCATGCAGACTATGATAAAATAGATGCAAACAACATATAAAACAATAATAATATGACAATAAAATTGATTAAAACAGAGAAAGATTATCAAGAAGCATTAACCAGGTTGGATGAAATTTTTGATGCACCTAAAGGAACTGCCGATAGCGACGAAGCTGACATTCTTGCTTTGCTCATTGATGATTATGAGAATCAAAATTATCTCATTGAAGCTCCTGACCCTATTGAGGCAATTAAAATTAGAATGGAAGAAATGCATCTCAGGCAAAAAGATCTGGCATCAGAGCTTGGTGGCAAAAACAGAGTCTCAGAAATTCTCAACAGGAAAAGAAAGCTAACTGTCGAAATGATAAGAAAACTTGCAGATAAATTAAAACTATCAGCTTCATTGCTTATTCAAGACTATAACCTTACAAGGTAGCTTATTCGTTAATTTCTGCGAGGTATTAGACCGATTCTTGATTGGGAAGATATCATTGATAATGATCCATGGGAAGAAGAATTGGATAAGATTTACAATGAATGGTCAGATTTTGCTGTTGTCACTAAGATGGAGTCCCGGGAAGCTTTCAAAGTAATGGAAGATTTCACTGGGGAGATAAATGACAAGCATTTTCGTGAGGATTTAGAAAATATCCTAAGCCGTAAGAGCCCTTTTGCAAATTTTAAGGCGGAAATAGAGTCATCTCCATATCGACAAAATTGGTTTGATTTCTGTTTAAACGCATACAATGAATACGTTAAAGTCCAACTTGAATCTGAAGGATTCGAATTCGAAAAATAAAAGGCACAAGCAGTTAACCTGGTACTAAATATTATTCAAAGGGTTCAAAGGGCTCACGAAGGAATCCTTATCAAACCGCCGCCAGGTGGCAATGAAATGCTAGGCATTTGGGAACACCATTGAAAAACAACATAATAATAGAGAGCAATTTGCAAATATTTTTGTTGTTCTTTGAGCAGACATAATTATAATTATTTCCTACTCAATCTTTTGCTTATCTTTGCGAAAACAATACTTATTAATGGAATTATCCGGATTCATTGAGGATTTTCAAAACTTACCGAAACATATTCAAAGACAATTGATTGAATATGCTGAATTTTTAGTGTCTAAACATAAAAAGGGTAAGAAGAAAGATAAAAATGATTTTTCATTAACTTTTAACTGGGAGAATGGGTTGGAGGAATTGAAAAGTACTTACTCTTCTGTTGAGTTACAGCATACCATTAATGAACTCAGATAATGCCTTTTCTGTTTGATACTAATATTTTCCTTGAGATCCTTCTAAACCAGGACAAAAAAGAAAAGGCCAAAAATCTCATCAATATTCATCTTAATCAGCTTTTTATTTCCGATTTTTCGCTTCATTCAATTGGAGTAGTTCTAATTAAGCAAAAGAAATTCAGCATATTTAAAGAATTTCTCCATGACTTAATTCCTCATGTAACTGTTCTGAGTCTACCGAAAGATAAATATCCCGACCTGAATAAAATCGCACAAAAGTATGATCTGGATTTCGATGATCCCTACCAGACCGCTGTGGCAAAAGAATTCGACCTTGCAATTATAACCATGGACAATGACTTTAAAAAAAGTTAAGTCCTTTATTTCAATTGAATTTATATAAAGACAAAAGGATCGCGAGCGATTTACAAACTGGCAGTTGGCTCATAGTTGGCTCATAATTTTATAGTCGTTTCCTTATGTTTTTCTTTGAATTGACAATTAAACATCATTGCGGGCTGGCCAAATATAACCTGGGTGCGGTGGGAATCCGCGGCTATTTAACATAGTGACTAATTACAGGACGGATCCCACAGATTAAAGATTGTAATGAATCCGGGGATTTGTCCTATAATGTTATAAGCATTATGTTCATATAGCTTTGGCAAGGTTATATTGGCGGAAAGGCAACTTCAACCTACCTAGTGCCTGCAAGAAAACCTTTAAATAATTGATTTGCAATGACTTATTGTTGATAACTTGTTTGAATCTTGCTGTGTTTTCCTTTGGTTATTTTGCCGAAAATACAGATATTCAATGTTTTACGCAAATGAGATTCGGA
>JADHVS010000139.1 GCA_016783865.1 Bacteroidales bacterium | reverse complement strand
CTTCAGAAAGCCGACCCGGTACTGGGTGTTGAGATGGCTTCCACAGGAGAGGTGGGATGCATTGGTGAAAATTATTACGAAACATTGCTCAAAGCGATGTTTTCCGTGGGCTATCAGATCCCGAAAAAAAACATCCTTCTCTCCACCGGAGATGCCCGCTCCAAACTAGAACTCCTTCAGAGCGCCCGGATGCTTGCTGAAAAGGGATACCAGCTCTATGCTACCCGCGGATCGGCACTCTACCTGCAGGAAAACGGGATTCCCGTAACCATTCTTTTCTGGCCCGATGAGGAGCAACAGCCCAACACCCTGACCTACCTGCGGGAAAAGAAAATCGACCTGGTCATCAACATCCCCAAAGACCTCTCCAAGACGGAGCTAAACAACGATTATACCATCCGGCGGACAGCCGTGGACTTCAATATTCCGCTTATCACCAACGCCCGTTTGGCCAGCGCTTTCATCTACGGCATCTGCAAGCTGGAAGAAGGGATCAAGATCAAGAGCTGGGACGAATATTGATCAGGTATTCGTACCTTTGCCCTCTTTCTTCTTTTTAAAAGCAGTTAATTTCAAATCCATACACATGAAAACGAGCATCATTTTTAACCTCTTGACGGTGGCTGTGCTCGGTATGAGTCTGTTGCTGGGAGGTTGTAAAGAAAAACCTATGCAAGTCAGACAGATTCCGCTGGAGGATTTTTTTAAGAACCCTGAAAAATCCCGTTACCGGATCTCTCCCGACGGGAAATATTACTCCTACATGTCTCTCCATATTCACCCGAAAGGCTGGATTAGGTTGTCAAATGGCTACTACAGGGTGGTATTTGCCTTTATATCGTTAAATATCGCCCTGTAGATTTTGTAAAAAATAATATATGAAGTTCATTCAAATTCTCTTTTACTTTTCTGCTTTCTTTTTTCACGGATACTCTCAGCATTCTTTTGAGCTTCTGATAAGCAACACCCATGATGAATACCCTTTTGAAATCCTTCAATGGGGATCGGAAGATTATTTCATTACCACTATTTCAAGAGAAGATTATACCTCAAAGTATTTCTCAAAGATCATACGAATATCCTGCACGGGGGAGATAACTGGCGAAAGAGAGGTCGAAAATCCCGATGGGGATTGTATTCTTTATAATCTTCTTCAAACAGGCGAAAATTCAATGGTTGCAATTGGAGAATGGAAATATGTCGGCACGAATTCCGACATTTGGTATGTAGGATTAGATACGTCATTAAACATACAATGGAGTAAAAAATATGATCTTTCTGCTGATTGGATTATATTTATAAGATCCTTTATCAACAGTGAAGGGAAGATCATCAGTGGGGCCTCAATTGCCCAATTTCCCTTGCCGAGCACCTCAAAAGTGGTTTTTATGGAGACCTCGCTTGAAGGAGACTCTCTGTTTGGTTGTTATAATCTCACCGGGAATTCTCCAATGTTCAATGATATTCTTGAGTTTGATACAGGTTATCTTGCCATTTCTTACGGATTCTCATCCTATCCGGGATCCGAAATATTGACCCTTGATCGTAGTTTTAATATCTTGGCGATTGACTCTATTCCACATCGGTTTGAAAGAGCTTTGACCGCAAAAAAGAAAAACGATTCTTCGTATTATCTGACCGGTAACTATTATTTCAACTCTCAGTCAGATATCGGAATTGAGCTTTTAAACCAGGAACATCAACAAATCTATTTTACCTATACCGGTGATCCACAACTAAGAGATTACGGGGGAGCCGACCAAAGTATGGACTATTTTTTTCCAGATACCATTTTTACAGCCGGCACGAACAATATTGATCCATACAATCCTTATTACAGCACGTTTCACTCATTTTATTGTCTTAACAACTTCGATTCCACGTTAAATCTGCGCTGGACGAAGTTCTATGGCGGTGACGCCTATTATGTGCTAAGATATATTCTGGCGACCTCCGATGGAGGGGCCTTACTTTCAGGAACAAAGTATGATGATTCAAATCCTGACAATAAACTGGATATCTATATTGTAAAAGTCGACTCATGCGGACTCATCACAGGCATAAACGGAGACCAGATTTCTTCAGGAGATCATGCGGTTATCTATCCCAATCCGGGAAGCGATTATTTCAACATTCGAAGCGGAATACAGATCTCCGGTGCATGGTTTACTTTGTATAATTTATACGGGAAGCAAATACTGAAGCTTCAGTTAACGGATCGCCACTACCGGATTGACACCCAACGGCTTGTGCCCGGCGCTTATGTATGGACTATCCAGTACAAAGAACGTGAAGTCGGGAACGGAAAGTGGGTTTTGGTGAGGTAACTGTCCACCTCATTCCCCGGTCGTGAATGCCGATAAGATCAAAACCCCGCTGTTGATCGCACAGGGAGCGAACGATCCGCGGGTGAACAAGGCCGAATCAGACCAGATGGTGGAAGCCCTGAAAAGCCGGGGGATTGCTGTGGAATATCTTGTGAAAGACAACGAAGGCCATGGGTTCAGGAACGAAGAGAACCGGTTTGATTTCTACAGGGCGATGGAGAAATTTTTGGGAGAGCATATGAAGTGATTGCACAACATTGCACAACATTGCACAACATTGCACAACATTGCCATCATTGCCACTCAAACAAACTTCTCTCCTTTTTCCAGCCTGACGTCGTTCACAAACTGCCGGATCTGTTGCTCGTCGGCTTTTTTGCAAACCAGCAGGACGTTTTCTGATTCAACCACGATGTAGTCGGTAAGGCCTTCCAGGATGACCAGTTTATCGCAGGGCATGTTGACGATGCAATTGGTGGAGTCGTATATCATTACATTTTTCCCCACTACGGCGTTTCCGTTCTTATCCTGCTTGCGGTTTTCGTAGAGGGAAACCCAGGTCCCCAGGTCGGACCAGCCGAAATCGGCAGCCAGCACAAAGACATTTGGCGCTTTTTCCATCACCCCATAGTCAATGGAGATGCTTTTACAAACCAGGTAGGTTTCGGCGATGAACGCCTTCTCGTCGGGGGTGCCGAATTTCCCGATCCCTTTCTTGAACAGGGCATCTACTTCGGGCAGGTAGGATTTGAAGGCATTCATGATGGATTTCAGCGACCAGATGAAAATCCCTGAGTTCCAGAGAAAGTCGCCGCACTGAAGGAATGTTTTGGCAAGGTCAAGGTTGGGTTTTTCCGTGAAGGTCTTGACCTTTTTTATCTGCGGGTCTTTGGGATAAACTTCTCCATCAGAGAACTGGATATAACCATACCCGGTATCCGGGCGACTGGGTTTGATACCCAGGGTCAAAAGCCATTCATGTTCAGAAGCTGCCTCCAGGGCCGTGCGGATGTTATCCAGAAAGACCTTTTCTTTCAAGATGATATGGTCGGAAGGGGCGACAACGATCTGTGCATCGGGATCGCGGGAAAGGATGCAGTAGTTTGCATAAGCGATGCAAGGCGCCGTATTGCGCCTGGAGGGTTCGCAGAGAATCTGCTCCGGCGGGATCTGCGGGATCTGCTCCAGCACCAGATTTTTGTACAGGTTGTTGGTTACGATGTAAATATTTTCAGGCGGACAGATAGTTGCAAACCGGTTAAAGGTTTGCTGGATAAGGGTCTCACCCGTTCCCAGAATATCAATGAACTGTTTCGGATGGGATGTTCGGCTCATGGGCCAGAAACGAGCGCCGATTCCGCCCGCCATGATCACACAATAATAATGTTCCGACATAGCAAGGGGGGTTGGTTTATTGCAAAAATAGAATAAAGCGGTAAAAATCCAACAGGGCGAACAGGATTTTTAAGTATCTGCCGGGAAAACACGCGCAATCGGAGAAAAAAGATAAATTTTCCGGTCTTTCAACCGCAGGCAACGGTATCTTTTCCGCAATTTTCCCTCTTTCCGGAAAAGCATCCCTGAAGTCGTTGTAAACCGACCGCCATCAGTCAGTTCTTCGATGAGAATCCCCGCAACAGGCCGGTCAAACTGAAGCAACACCCTGGCCAGAAGCGGATCGCTGTAAGTGGAAGCACGGGGATTTCGCATATGCACGGTGAGCACTTCCAGGATCTTCTCAGGGAATATTTCCCGTGAAAGAAAAGGACCCATCAACTGCCTGAAAACGTTCTTCCACTCCACTCCGTGCGGTTGAACCCGTTGTTTTCGTTTCAGAATACCAGGCTTAGGGTGCTCCTTATGCACAAGGAAGTGTGCCATCTCATGGACGAGGGTAATCAGGAAGGCATATTCGTTAAGGGTTTTGTTGACAGAGATGACTGGAAGCGAACCATTTTTTGGAGGCCTGAAATCACCCGATTTGGAAGTCCTGCCCCAGGTGATCAACAGATTAACTTTGTGGTTTAGAAACCAATCAATGACAAGGGGAAAAGCAGGCTCAGGAATTTTGCCGGATAACACGTGTTGGAACTTCACCAAGAGAGGTTCATCGTGTTCGATGGGGGTTGAAGGTGCTGGCTGAAAGAGGGACAGTTGCAATTTTTTTTGGGTCTTGGGTAGCGTCTCGGGTACCGGTGTGTCGTACAACTTTCAAAAATAGTGGAAAAAAGAATCAACAGGATCATCCACAGTAAGTATTTCGGGTACTTTTTCATGGTTTACTCCTATTTCTTCCGTGCTTTATTGGCACCCTTATCAGGAAGTTTGCACTCTTTCTCTTTCGGATAGCGGTTATAATATTTGGTGCTTGAACAGGCCGAAGTAAAGAGAAAAATTCCTCCAGCCAGAATCAACAGGACCAAATATAATCTTCTTTTTTTCAGGGCAAATGACATATAAAATAAAACTCCGCAGAATTTGTTTTAGTATATAAACTTCCTGATATCCTGAAATGTTATAAATTAGCATGACGAAAATATGTATAAATTTTTAAATACGATCGGACAATATGTGCTGTTGATGAGCAGGGTGTTCGCCCGTCCTCAGAAGGGCAGGATATTCTGGAAACACCTTTTCGAAGAGTTCCAGTACCTCGGACTGGAATCGCTTGGGATTGTGGCCATCATTTCCGTCTTCATGGGAGCGGTAGTAGCCATCCAAACCGCTTTTAACATAGACAGTCCGCTGATTTCCCTTTCCATGGTTGGGTTTACGACCAGGCAATCGATGATCCTGGAGTTCTCTCCAACGGTCATCAGCCTGATTCTGGCCGGGAAAGTAGGGTCCAGGATCGCCTCGGAAATTGGTACCATGCGTGTGACCGAGCAGATTGATGCCCTGGAGATCATGGGTGTCAACTCGGCGAATTACCTGATCTTTCCCAAGGTGACGGCCTGCCTGCTCTTCAATCCGGTGTTGATTGTGATCAGCATGGGGTTAAGTGTCCTTGGGGGCTGGATCGCCATGGAAGCTTCCGGCCTGGTCACCACTACCGATTACCTCTATGGGATTAGGATTGATTTTGATTCGTATATTGTTTTCTATGCGCTCATTAAAACGGTCTTCTTTGCTTACATCATTGCCACGGTGGCCGGATATTTCGGTTATGTGACCGAGGGTGGAGCGCTGGAAGTGGGTCAGGCCAGTACCAAGGCGGTCGTGTACAGCAGCATCCTGATCATTCTTTTTAACCTGATTCTAACCCAAATCCTGCTCACATGATTGAAGCCATAAATATCAACAAGTATTTTGGCGATCATCATGTCCTCAAAAATATCTCCTGTTTTTTTGCGAAGGGGAAGACCAACCTGATCATCGGGCAGAGTGGCTCGGGTAAGACGGTGCTGATGAAATGCCTGGTAGGATTATATGAGGTGGATTCAGGAGAGGTGCTGTATAACAACCGCAATTTCTCCGCCATGAATACAAAACAACGCAAACTGATCCGGCAGGAGATCGGCATGCTCTTCCAGATGGCAGCGCTGTTTGACATGATGAATGTGGAAGTGAATGTGATGTTTCCGCTCAGCATGTTCACCAATAAATCCATGGAGGAGAAGCTTGAAAGGGTGAACTTTGTGTTGAAACGCGTAAACCTCGAGAATTCCAATGCCCTGATGCCCTCTGAACTTAGTGGCGGGATGCGTAAACGGGTAGCTATTGCCCGGGCCATTGCCATGAACCCACAATACCTCTTTTGCGACGAGCCCAACAGTGGCCTCGATCCCCAGACAGCCGGAGTGATCGACCACCTGATCCAGGAGATCACTCTGGAGTATGATATCACCACCATTGTGAATACCCACGACATGAACTCGGTACTCAGCATCGGCGACCAGGTGAACTTTATCTATAAAGGAGACTTATGGTGGCAGGGCACCAAAGATGAAATCCTGGAAACCACCAACCCGGAACTTAACGAATTTGTCTTTGGGACTGAGCTCACCTCCCGTCTGAAAAACATTTATTCCTGATGCAGTTAATCGATATCATTATCCTGATCTTTGCCGGATTAATGATGATTCTGGGTTTCCGCAAAGGACTGATTATCAGCCTTGTTTCCTTCGTAGCCCTCATATTGGGCATCTACCTGGCGATCTATTTCTCCAACTTCGCTTCAGGACTTCTCAGCTCTGCCTTTGACATCTCATCCACCTACCTCCCGCTGATCTCCTTTATCGTCACTTTTCTTGCTGTCCTGATCGGTTTATTACTGCTTGGGAAACTGATCCAAAAGCTGGTAGATGTGGTGGGAATGGGATTCCTGAATCACCTGGCCGGGGCTGTTCTGGGACTGGCGAAAAGCATCCTGATCCTCAGTGTTCTCTTTTTTGTGATCACCATTGCCGATCCAAACGAAAAGCTAATTAAGCCTGAAGCAAAAAAGGAATCGATTTTCTACAAGCACATTGTTTCTGTATTTCCCACCATCCTGAGCTGGACCGGGACGGAGCTGAAGGTTCCGTCCCGGTATATCCACTAGCATAGAATCCCTTCAGACTATTTTTAGCATAAAACTTTTTGTTTTACCCGATACTTTTCAATAGAATGAAGATCCATCCCTGAATTAACAATAAATCAATACAAAGGATTACAGTTAACGAAATAAAGACAGACAACCTATATTTCCAAAAAGTTTTAATTATCACCCATAAGAAGACTAAGGATAAGATAATTATAAAAAGTCTAACAATAATATCAGATGGATCATTGAAATTTACTACCCCACAGATAATAGGACTTGAAAATAATCTAATATGGTATATAAGATAGAATAGGGGTAAGATTAGCGCAATGGAGCCAAAAAAAATGGTTGCCCAAATATTCTTGTTTCTAGAAAAAAGGAATAGAAGGAAGGGGATGATTGAAAAGATTATATAAAATATTACTATTCTAAAATATGCGTTTGAGAATATTTTTATTCCTTCAACAAAAGGAGCATTTATTATCCTTAATAGAAGAATACCGGCTAAATAATCAAACAATATTATTAAAAAAACAAAGAATGGAGCGATCTTCTTCATTACTTATTCTATTGTATCCAACAAATCACCAAGGGTCATATCTTCATATAATTCAATATCGTCAATAATATCATCCAGGATATCTTGATAATCTCGATTATTACTTATCGCTTTATAATCCATTATTAAATCTGTTAGTTCGTCTGCTAAAGTTTCGGTGAGCCAAATATCATCAAAATATTCTTCTGGATCAAGAAGCATCTCAAATAACGAATTAAAGTCGATGAGAAGTCTGGCAGTCTTAACCATTAATGAAATAGATGGGCTATTTTCACCTAAAAAGCTACTTAATGCATGGTAGTAATTTATATATTTCTGGCCGATATAATATTCCACCATAAAATCGTCACGTAAACTGTATTGTAATGTTGTATCATAAGCGAGTCTTATAGAATCCTGAGATAATGCATTTGAGTCACTAACTGCCTTTGATTGAATATCAGTCGCACAGAAATAGAAACAAAAATCAGGATCACCGGGAAAAGGACTAGCAATACATTCATTGTTTTGCATGATAGGACATTCTCCACCACAGTTGACAGCTCCTGGTACAATTTCCACTATACTTGAACTACTTTTTAATTGGGTTGGGATAATATAGCAACTGTAATTTTGTTCAATTACCATAAACTCATCTCTCGGATTCGGCAGGGTAAATGGTAGTATTGAATTTGGAAAGATAATAATGTATCCCTTATCTCCTTCAAATGTTGAAACGTAATTTAAAATAAAACTTAACTGAGTAGATTTAACAGCATTTGTTTCATAGTTGAATTTCTCGACATAAGATCCTTTTGTCCCAACAGAGAGGAACACATTATGGAAGAGCTTGGAGTCCTTTAAATAATATATACTGTAACCGATTATATCTGTATTTATAAGAGTATCCATTGGTTCACACAATGACTTGTAATAAATGATCAAAGCGACTATACTAATCTGATCTTCAACTGTATGAATCTCGGAAAACATTCTTCCAAATTCTACATAATCTAAATAGGAGCGTGAATATTGATATCTATTCTCAGTATTTTCATGAATTGAACTGGTAAAGGGAATTTTATAACCAGTTTCATTCAGCTGAAGAAGTAATGTACCAGCAGTACTTTCTCCGAATCCACAATTACAGTTCTCGTTTTTATCGGTTTTTGAGCAAGCAAATAGAATGAATAATAATGCAGCAATCAACAGAAATGAGTGAAACAGAACGGATCTCTTAGAATTTTGTGTTTTCATTTTTTTCGATTTTATGTGATTAAATATATATCGTATTCAGCGTTGAATCGGTCACAGTATCCACATATACAGCGGAAACTAAGCCGTTCAATTGATCAGTTAGTCCAACTGGTCCGAGAAATTGCCATGAAGAGCCAATTGAAGTTACAGAGAATTGATCATGTGACGGATAAAAGTTTTCGATTCCATGAAGCCAGAGATCTAGGCTGCCATATCGAGTTAATGAGTCAACAAGTGTATAATAATTAGGTGTTTGCGAGTTGACGAATTTGATCATAAGAAGACATATGATGATATTGACACATGCAATTCTTTTAAGTGTTACTGGTTTTTTATTGAATACTGTAAAATCTCCCAACCAATACCTGAAATACGTTTTTAATAGTTATTCCAGAAAGATAGGTTAATATTAGACTAAAATATTTATGTCAATAATCATGCCAATATTATATATAGCTAATATACAGCCTGATACAAATTAGTAGGGGGGGGGGTAAGTGTCAAAAATTTGGACACTTATGTAAGAAATATGGACAGTTAATGGGATCTAAATGACATAAAAAACCATGAACATGGATTTTCATCGCGCCATGCGAAGCCCGTGAAAGGGGGATAATGTTGTTCTTTGAAACCTTTCGTAGAAACCCAGCAGGTAAACAATCCTTACCGGTAAAGAGTAGCCATCCAAACCGCTTTTAACATCGACAGTCCGCTGATTTCCCTTTCCATGGTTGGATTTACGACCAGGCAATCGATGATCCTGGAGTTCTCTCCAACGGTCATCAGCCTGATCCTGGCCGGGAAAGTCGGGTCCAGGATCGCTTCGGAAATTGGCACCATGCGTGTGACCGAGCAGATTGATGCCCTGGAGATCATGGGGGTTAACTCGGCCAATTACCTGATTTTTCCGAAAGTAGTAGCATGCTTACTGATCAATCCCGTCCTGATCGTCTTCAGCATGTGGTTGGGTGTATTGGGTGGGTGGCTTGCCATGGAGGCTACCGGGTTTGTAACCACGACCGATTACCTCTATGGCATCCGGGATTCTTTTCGACCCTACATTGTCTTTTATGCGCTCATCAAAACAGTATTCTTCGCCTATATCATTGCCACTGTGGCTGGTTACCATGGGTACGTAACAGAGGGTGGTGCTCTGGAAGTTGGACAGGCCAGTACCAAGGCGGTCGTATACAGCAGTATCCTGATCATTCTCTTTAACCTGATACTCACTCAAATCCTACTCACATGATCGAAGCCATAAATGTCAACAAGTATTTTGGCGATCATCATGTCCTCAAAGATATCTCTTGTTTGTTTGAGAAAGGCAAAACCAACTTGATTATCGGGCAGAGTGGTTCGGGAAAGACGGTGCTGATGAAATGCCTGGTAGGGTTGTACGAGGTGGATTCGGGGAAAGTGCTCTATAACGACCGCAATTTCTCAGCCATGAATACAGAACAGCGGAAGCAAATCCGGCAGGAGATCGGCATGCTTTTTCAGATGGGAGCGCTGTTTGATATGATGAATGTGGAAGAGAATGTGATGTTTCCGCTCAACATGTTTACCAACAAACCCATAGAGGAGAAGCTCGAAAGAGTGAACTTTGTGCTGAAACGGGTGAACCTCGAGAATTCAAATACTCTGATGCCTTCCGAACTCAGCGGCGGTATGCGTAAAAGGGTAGCTATTGCCCGGGCTATTGCCATGAATCCTCAATACCTTTTTTGTGATGAGCCTAACAGCGGACTCGATCCTCAGACGGCCGGGGTGATCGATATCCTGATTCAGGAGATCACCCTGGAGTACGATATCACCACTATTGTCAATACTCACGACATGAATTCGGTACTCAGCATTGGCGATCAGGTGAACTTCATCTACAAGGGAGACTTGTGGTGGCAGGGAACCAAAGATGAAATCCTGGAGACCACCAATCCGGAACTGAACGAATTTGTCTTTGGGACTGAACTTACTTCCCGTCTGAAAAAAAGTAATCGCTGATGCCGGTCGTCGACATCGTGATGGTAGTCTTTGCCGGATTAATGATGATCCTCGGTTTCCGTAAAGGGCTGATCATCAGCCTTGCCTCCCTCGTTGCCTTGATTCTGGGTATCTACGCAGCAGTCTATTTCTCTAACTTTGCCGGGGAGATTCTTCATTCCACGTTTGACATCTCTTCCACCTATCTTCCGGTGATCTCTTTTGTCGTTACCTTTCTGGCTGTGTTGATTGGCGTATTGCTGATCGGTAAACTGATCGAAAAGATGGTGGATGTAGTGGGAATAGGATTCCTGAATCACCTGGCCGGAGCCGTTCTTGGGTTGGTGAAGAGCATCCTGATCCTAAGTGTGATCTTTTTCGTCATCACTATCGCCGATCCAAACCAGAAACTGATCACTCCCAAAGCCAGGCAGGAATCAATCTTTTACAAACATATTGCTTCGGTTTTCCCTACCATCATGAGCTGGACCGGCACAGAGATCAAGGTACCGGAGCTTTTCAAATGACCGCTTCTTGACCCTCTTTGTCCGAACCCTGATAAACGGTCTGGTCCATCAGGGGCGGGTTTGGAACCCGCCCCTACCTGACCGCCTGTATGCTTTACAGTCAGCAACTCCTGATGCAAAGATAAGGCTTCGGGAGGGTGTTTCAACCTTGATTTCACCTGGGATTTACTTTGAGCCGCAATAAATTGCGGCTGTACGGGAATGGATCGTTCATTTTGGGTGGGCGCGATTAATCGCGCCCATTGCTGAATCCATTAAGCGCACTGTACAGCCGCCATTCATGGCGGCTCAGTTCTCCACCACCACCTT
>JADHVS010000019.1 GCA_016783865.1 Bacteroidales bacterium | reverse complement strand
GACGTTAATGATCAACAAATCAGAGTTATAACAATGAAACTAAACAGCAGGCCAAGGAAAAAGCTTAACTTTAAATCACCAGGAAGTATTTTTTTAAATAGTTTTGATTCAAAAGTTGCACTTGCCTCTTGAATTTTCCGTCTTAAAACTTAAATAACAAATTATGAAATATCCTTTCCTATTATATGTTCTGATATTTTCCATGCTGATTCAGTTCGGTTGCAGCATGAAAAAAGAGACCAGGAATTTCGAACTTATTGGTGACTGGAAGTTCAGGAGTTCGCGAAATAATGAGTGGCTATCAGCCACAGTCCCGGGATGTGTTCATACAGATCTTCTCGAGAACAAAATCATACCCGACCCTTTTTATCGAGAGAATGAGCTGGCTGTGCAATGGATTGAAGAGTATGATTGGGAATATAAAACTTCATTTTCGATTCCCAGTGAACTGGAGTCTTATTCAAATATCGATTTGCATTTTGAGGGATTGGATACCTACGCTGATGTCTACCTCAACGACACTCTCTTATTAAAAGCTGATAATATGTTTATTGGTTGGACAGTACCTGTAAAAACATACCTGAAAAGCGGTGAGAATTCATTACGCATCTATTTCCATTCAGCTGTAAACGTTGGAATGGAGAAGCTTCGAAAAGTACCCTATACTTTGATTGCTAATAACGAACTAGCTCCTGAAAATATGCGGACCAATGTTTTTACCCGAAAAGCCCCTTTTCATTTTGGTTGGGATTGGAGCCCCCGCCTGGTAACCTGCGGAATATGGAAACCTATAAAAATAGAGGCATGGAATGAGATCAAAATGAAAGACTTATACATAAAACCTGTAAACATAGACACCGGACAAGCCAGTTATAAAGCGATTGTAGATGTTGTTTCCACAAATGCACCAAATGTAATTTTCGAAGTCCGGGTTGATAAACAACCGGCCTCAAGTGAAGAAGTAACAGTCAAGGAAGGGACAACTCAGGTTGACATCGATTTTGCCATTGATACCCCTGAATTCTGGTGGACAAATGGCTTAGGAAATCATAAACTCTATGATGTGGAGATTCGCATGATGGATGGAAATAGAATCCTCCAAAGTATATCAACACGCATCGGTGTGCGCACCCTTGAACTTGTACAGCAAGAAGATTCAGTCGGACATAGTTTCGAATTCAGGTTGAACGGAGTACCTGTTTTTATGAAAGGTGCCAATTATATTCCTTCTGATATATTCACCACCAGAAATACGATGGCAAATTACAACCGGGTAATCGGTGATGCTTTGAGTGCAAATATGAATATGCTCAGGTTCTGGGGGGGGGCTATATACGAGCGTGATGAATTGTATGACATGCTCGATGAAAATGGAATACTGGCATGGAATGATTTTATGTTTGCCTGTAATATCCAGCCAGACGATTCCCTTCAACTCAGCAACATAAAAAAAGAGGCTGAATATAACGTGAAGCGGCTCCGCAACCATCCTTCTGTAGCACTGTGGTGTGGCAATAATGAAAACCTGAGAGGATGGCACGACTGGGGCTGGAGAGATAGATATTCAGAAGAAGTTACCGAATTGTTATGGAATGTCTATGAAAAAATATTCTACCAGATCTTACCCGATGCGGTTGAGAAATACCATCCGGAGATTGCGTACTGGCCTTCCTCACCCCAGTCAGTGGACAACCAACCTGCAGACCGGCTTTCGGGTGACGAGCACGACTGGACGGTCTGGTTTATGGACACGCCCTTTACTTCTTACTCACAGACAGTGGGTCGGTTTATCAGCGAATATGGATTACAATCATATCCCGAAATGAAAACTATCAAAGCTTTTGCCAGCGATAGCGATTTGTCCTATCGTTCTCCAGTCATGGAACACCGGCAGAGAAGTTCCATGCCCTGGATTGCTCCGGATTTCAATGGAAATGAGATGTCAAGGACCTATATCTTGCGTTACTATCGACCCCCGGATAATTTTGAATCCTTCGTTTATCTAAGCCAGTTAGTTCAGGCCGAAGGGATTAAATATGCCATTGAATCCCATCGCAGGAACATGCCATACTGCATGGGGACATTGTACTGGCAGATTAACGACTGCTGGCCCACCATTTCATGGTCAAGTGTGGATTATTTCGGACGGTGGAAGGCCATGCATTACTTTGTGAAAAAAGCCTTTTTACCCACTTATCCTATTATTTTCAAGGATAATGAAAACCTCAAAGTTTCCGTTGCCAATGACAATTTACGTCTTGAAGAGGTAACTCTTGAGGTAAAACTTTATGACTTTTCAGGAACAATTTTATGGCAGGAAGAAATCGATACGGTACTCTTAGCCAATACAAGCCATGTGTATTTGTCTTTTCCCCAACATGAACTTTTATCAAAAGGTATCCCATCACGGATGGTTTTTGAGGCGGTTATAAAAGCTGAAAATGAAGTGGTGGCCGACAACCTTTACTATTTTGATGATTGCAAGGCGCTGCAGTTTGGAAAGGCTTCCATAGAAAAAGAATTTTCAAAAGTCGGGGAAGATGATTACGATGTCATCCTAAGCACTGATCAGCTGGTTAAAAATGTCGCTTTATTTACGTCAAAATCAGAAGGATCCTTTAGCGACAACTATTTTGACATGATCCCCGGGAAGACATATAAAATTCGATTTACGGGAAATGCTGAGAATCTGGAAGAAGATTTATATTTGATGTCTGTCAACAAAACATACCATGATTAATTTCCAGATATCATTGAATCTCAATGCAGAAAACTAGAAATATTTTTAATATACCGGCAATCTGGAAATAAGTACAATTCATAAAACTCAACGTCGTAAAAAATGAAAACGAAATCAGCTTTTATCTTGGTTTTAGCTCTTGTTATGTTATCATGCAAAAAAGAAACATCTACTCCGTGGGAGATGCATGGTCCTCTGGAGGTTTCATCGAATGGCCATTATATACAACATTCAGACGGAACTCCTTTTTTATGGATAGGTGGTACAGCCTGGGGTATGTTTACCCGTGGCAGCAGGGAAGACGTCCAACTCTACCTTGACAATCGTAAAGCAAAGGGGATAAATGTTATCCAGGCCGTGGTGCATTGGCCTGTTGATGCTCATGGTAACGGACGTCCCTCTGGTTTGACTAGCGGAATTGGAATTAAAAATCCGGTAAATGTTTATGGGCATCGTCCCTTTAATGGTGGAGCCAGCAATCCTGATCCCACTTCACCCATGATAGTCTCGGGAGGGAGTCCGGATGATCCCAACGATTATTGGGATCATGCTGATTTTATAGTTCGGGAACTTAAAAAACGCGGGATGTACCTTGCTCTGGTAACAGTCTGGGCACCAAGTTTTATTGATGGAGAAGGTGAAGGCAAAGAGATTGTCTATGACACTCCGGCCAAAGCACAAATCTTTGGAGAGTTTCTTGGTTCCAGATATAAAAACGAACCTAATATTATCTGGATCGTGACCGGTCACACGGATCCTGACAACTATAATAAGAATATTGAAACGCGTCCTATTCATCGTGCCATGGCTGAAGGGATTGTCAAAGGCGTCACCGGGCAGACAGTTGCCTGGAATCAAAAACACGATGCCTGGGATCAGGTTTTAATGACTGGGCACCCTGCCGGGTCAAGAAGCATCTCCTATTTTTTTGGTAGTGACGATGTCTGGCTTGACATTAATATGACACAAACCGGCCAGCAGACCAATACACTTCACCTTCCCTATGAGCTGACGGTTTCTGATTATAATAATACGAATCCCGTTCGTCCTGCCGTAAATGGGGAGGGGGCTTATGAGGGCTGGGCCTATTGGTCGGAGGAGAGTCTGGCATTTAAATCGCCCCTTCTGGCCCGGCGGACTTTCTATCACACCTTCTTTGCCTGTGGGGCTGGATATACCTATGGACATGAAGAAAGTTGCGCTAAGGGTTGTTATGACGGAATCTGGGGATTCTGTGGTATTAATAATGATGGCAGCTGGAAAAAATTGCTTGATTCACCAGCAGCCGGTGACCTGTCCCATCTCCGTCAGTTGCTCGATGAAAATGAATGGTGGAAATGGCAACGCTCACAGGTCTCTATTATTGATGGTGGAAGTGCCGGGGCCACCCTCAAAGCTGCTGTAAAGAGTGCCGATAACGGCAGAATGCTTGTTTACTATCCCGAAATGAACAGCGCCACTATTCGTAACGATTTAGGAAGAAGCGCAATCGCTACATGGTTTGATCCAACCAACGGCAACACAAGCACTGCCGGAAATTTCAATAAGGGTGAAAGTCGTGCACTTACACCACCAGATGGATGGGAAGACGCTGTATTAATTCTAAAGTAGGTGCGATTCCAGAATGAAAAAATTATTACGCATTGTGCTATTTATTTGCCAACGCATAATATTGATCGTTCAACGGTTTGTTAATTAATAAATTGATATACTGCTACATAGTTACAGAAGTTTTGTTGCACAGTAATGGGACTGAAAGACCCCTTCTTGTTTTGGTGTAATCTCTCTTCAGTGCAGGCTGAAGATTTACAGCCACAATCGCAAAACCCCCTCGTGAATGCTTTAAGAATGCTTCGCATTTCACGACTCATGATTTTTCTTCCGATTCACGGAAATTCTTCCTAATTTCACGGACATCAAAATTTAACTCAAATATTATGTTTTCAGGAATCGTTGAAGAAACAGCCACGGTTGTCAAACTGGAAAAGGAAAAGGAAAATCTTCATATCACTTTACAATGTTCCTTCGTAAAAGAACTTTCTGTAGATCAAAGCGTTAGCCATGACGGTGTATGTCTTACTGTTGTTAAGACTACAGATAGTGATTATACTGTTACGGCCATTCTTGAAACACTTAAAAAAACGAATCTCAGGTTCTGGAAAGTTGGCACAGAAGTTAACCTGGAAAGAAGTGTAAAATCAGATGGCCGGCTGGATGGACATATGGTACAGGGACACATTGATCTCACAGCGGAATGCACTGATGTAAAGGAGGCTGAAGGCAGCTGGTATTATACCTTTGCTTTTGAGCCGAAGCATTCAGAACACATTACAGTTGAAAAAGGATCCGTATCTGTTAATGGGGTCTCATTAACTGTCGTTAACTCCCAAAAAACATCCTTTCAGGTGGCTATTATTCCCTATACATATGAAGTAACCAATTTTCATGATTTTAAGCCCGGCACCATTGTAAACATCGAATTTGATATCATCGGGAAATACATTGCAAAAATATTACAACAACAACTCGGGAATTAATATATCATCATCCGCACTGCCAGTCCCCGGCAACTTGCTTTTATAACCTCTATCATTATTACTGCGCTTTCGATTACGGCAAGAAGTGAACTTGACGTCGGGACCTCCTTTTCCTTTACCCTGAAAAAAACCTGATTTAAGTCCCTTATTTCCTTGCAATTCCCTGCAATGGGATATTTGTGGTTCAGTGATTAATTTTTATCTTTGCTTTTCTTTTTAAAAATCCTATGAGCACACGGTTTCCGGAATATAAGAACCTTGATCTTCCTGGCATAAATAAAGATATCCTGGAAAAGTGGAGGAAGGAAAATACTTTTGAAAAAAGTATTGAGATCAGGAAAGATTCTCCAGCATTCATTTTTTACGAAGGCCCCCCTTCTGCCAATGGTGTTCCGGGCATACACCATGTTATTTCGAGGCTGATAAAAGACATTTTCTGCAGGTATAAAACGCAAAAAGGTTTTCGTGTGGACAGAAAAGCAGGATGGGATACTCATGGATTACCCATTGAGCTGGCCGTTGAAAAAACACTTGGGATTACGAAGGAAGATATTGGAAAGCACGGAAAGATCAGTGTAAAAAAATATAACAATACCTGCAAGAAAGAGGTCATGCGCTATACCCGTGAATGGGAAGACCTTACCGACCAGATGGGTTACTGGATCAATATGGAGGATCCATATATCACCTATGATAACCGCTACATCGAAACGCTCTGGTACCTTTTAAAGGAATTATATCAAAAGGATCTTTTGTACAAGGGATACACTATTCAACCTTATTCACCCGCCGCCGGAACAGGTCTGAGCAGTCATGAATTGAATCAGCCCGGGTGTTACAGGGATGTCAAAGACACTACCATCGTCGCCCTGTTTAAGCTTATCCGGGATGATAAATCTGAGTTTTTATTTAAAGATTCTGATATTGATACACATATCCTGGCATGGACCACCACTCCGTGGACCCTTCCTTCCAATACTGCCCTGGCAATGGGGCCAAAAATTGATTATGCACTTGTAATGACGTTTAATCCTTATTCAGGATATCCAATTCGGGTTATCCTTGCTAAATCATTACTTGAGAAGTATTTCCCGGCCAAAAACAAAGAACTCAGTCTCGATGATTATAAGACGGGTAACAAAAACATTCCCTATCAGATCATTTCCGAATTTAAGGGTAAGGAATTCGAAGGTATTTCTTACCAGCAATTGATCGACTGGGTTCAACCTGAAAAGGAGGCTTTTAAGGTGTTGCTCGGTGATTTTGTGACAACTGAAGAGGGTACCGGGATCGTTCATATTGCACCCACTTTTGGAGCCGATGACTATAACATTGCTAAAAAATATGATATCCCCCCACTGATTATTCTGGACAAGAATAATAATCAGCAACCACTGGTTGACAGGAAGGGAAGGTTTTACAGGATAGAGGATATTGATCCCGGTTTCCTGAAAACCTATGTGAACAAGGAAACGTACACTGAGTTTTCCGGGAAATTTGTAAAGAATGAATATATTGATGATCTGCCGGAGGATGCTGAGTCGACCGATGTATCCATTGCGGTCGACCTGAAAAGACAGAATAAGGTTTTCCAGATAGCCAAGTATGTTCACAACTATCCCCATTGCTGGAGGACAGATAAACCCGTATTATATTATCCCATGGAATCCTGGTTTATCAGGACTACAGCATTGAAGGATAAACTGATTGAGCTGAACAATACCATTAATTGGAAACCTCCTGCTACCGGATCGGGCAGATTTGGACAGTGGCTCGAAAACCTGGTCGACTGGAATTTGTCGAGATCAAGATTCTGGGGAACGCCTTTGCCTATCTGGATTACTGAAGACAAAAAGGAACAACAGTGTATCGGATCAGTTGAAGAACTGAAAGCCAAGATAGAAAAGTCGATTGAGACCGGATTTATGAAAGAAAATCCCCTGAAACAATATACACCGGGAGATAATTCATCTGACAATTATACTCAGTTCGACCTGCACAGGCCATTTGTGGATGACATCATTCTTTGTTCTCCGTCCGGAAAGAAAATGTTTCGTGAACCCGACCTGATTGATGTTTGGTTTGATTCAGGAGCAATGCCTTATGCACAGTGGCATTATCCTTTCGAACACAAAAAAGAGTTCGGGGATCTTTTCCCGGCCGATTTCGTTGCTGAGGGTGTTGACCAGACAAGGGGTTGGTTCTTTACCCTGCACGCCATAGCGACTATGATTTCAGGATCTGTTTCATTCAAGAATATTATTTCACATGGCCTTGTCCTGGATAAATCTGGTAATAAAATGTCGAAACGGCTAGGTAATACCGTGGATCCTATTGATGTTATGAAAAAAAATGGGGCAGATCCATTAAGGTGGTACCTGATTACCAATTCACAACCGTGGGATAACCGCAAATTTGATATTGAGGCTATCGACGAGTTGAAGCGTAAATTTTTTGGTACCCTGTATAATACCTATTCATTCTTTTCACTGTATGCCAATATTGATGGTTTTGACAACAGTCATGATCCGGTGCCATTTGAAAAAAGGCCAGAAATTGATCGCTGGATTATCTCCCTGTTGAATTCTCTTGTACGTGATGTGGAAGTATTTTATGAAGACTATGAACCAACGAAAGCCGGTAGGGCTATACAGGATTTTGTCATTGAAAATCTTAGCAATTGGTATGTCAGGTTAAACAGGAAACGCTATTGGGGCGGAGAATTCTCAGAAGATAAATTATCAGCCTATCAAACCCTGTATGCATGTCTTGAGACCATTTCTCTGCTGGTTGCCCCTCTTATTCCATTTTATGCAGAACATTTATTTTCAGATTTAAATAACAGGACCGGTAGTTTCTCTGCAGACTCGGTGCATCATCTGGACTTTCCAAAAGCCGATAAATCGCTAATTGACAAAAACCTGGAAGAAAGGATGGCCATTGCACAGAAGATCTCTTCAATGGTATTGGGTCTGAGGAGGAAAGTGAACATTAAAGTGCGGCAACCTCTCAATAAACTGATGATCCCGGTTCCGAATAAATCCTTCCAGAAAAAGGTGGAGGCAGTTGAAAATCTTGTGCTGGCTGAAATAAATGTCAAAGAGATCGAATACCTTACCAATTCCAGCGATATGCTGGTAAAAAAGATAAAACCAAACTTCAAGAGCCTTGGACCCCGGTTCGGCAAAATGATGAAACCAATCGTGACAGCTATTGGCGGACTAACCACAGAGGATATTAGCCGGTTTGAACAGGAAGGTACTTTTACAATACAAGTTGAAGATCAGAAAGTTGAGCTTGGCATGGAAGACGTTGAAATAGTATCCGAAGACATACCAGGCTGGCTTGTGGCAAATGAAGGTAATGTTACCATTGCACTTGATATCACGATTACTGAAGACCTAAGGCAGGAAGGCATTGCAAGGGAATTCATTAACAGGATCCAGAATTTCAGGAAAGAGAGTGGATTTGATGTGGTCGATATGATTGAAATTGAGATCCAGCAGCATGATGCCATCAATGATTCTATAATGAAGCATAAGAATTATATCTGTACACAAACCCTGGCAAATAGCATCAGCTTGGTAAAAAAACTGGAAGAACCCGGAACAAAAAAGATTGAATTAGACGAAAATATTGAAACACTGCTTAAAATTATGAAGATTTAAGGTTAATGATCTCTGTTTCTTGCTGTTTATAAGCAACTAAGATCATTTTCAATGTACCAGTATCTAAAATTTTCATATATTTGCCGAAAATTAAAGGACATGGGAGAAAAGACTAGATTTTCAGATGCGGAGCTTGAAGAATTCAGAGCAATAATTTTGGCTAAACTTGACAAAGCAAGGAGCGACTACGAGCTCTTGAAAGATGCTATCACTCAGAATGAAAGCAACGATACGCAAGATACTTCACCAACATTTAAAGTACTTGAAGAGGGTGCTGCAACCCTTTCCAAGGAAGAAGCTGGTAAATTGGCTCAGCGGCAGCAAAAATTCATCCAGCATTTACAGGCAGCGCTGGTCAGGATTGAAAACAAAACATATGGTATCTGCAGGGCGACCGGAAAGCTGATACCAAAAGAACGCTTGCGTGCTGTGCCTCATGCAACGCTCACTATCGACGCAAAACAGCAGCAATAGTTTTTGTCTAAATATTATTTCAGAATTGGAATGAGGTGTTAAACCTCATTCTTTTTTTAAAGGCAGATAGAATGTCGAACACTACAAAGGCCATTTTAATCATCTTAGTGATTTGTATCATCGACCAGGTGATAAAGATCTTGATCAAAACCTCGATGGTGATGGGACAGGAGATCAATGTTATCGGTAACTGGTTTATATTACATTTCACTGAAAACAATGGTATGGCCTTTGGAATGGATATCCCCGGTAGATTTGGCAAGTTTATTCTGAGCCTGTTCAGAATTTTAGCGGTAGTGGGTATTGGTTTCTATCTGCGATTCCTGATTAAGAAATTAGCGCCTTTCGGACTGGTGCTCAGCGTTTCCCTGATCCTTGCAGGTGCTATTGGAAATATTTTAGATTCAGCGTTCTATGGACTGATCTTCACCGATAGTTGGGGGCAGGTTGCTCAAATGTTCCCGGAAGGCGGTGGTTATGCAGGCTTCCTGCATGGCAGGGTGGTCGATATATTCTATTTTCCGATCATTCGCGGAACCTGGCCCGATTGGTTACCTTTCTGGGGAGGCCAGGAACTTATTTTTTTCAGGCCGGTTTTTAATATTGCAGATTCATCAATAACTGTTGGCGTAATAACTATTCTTTTCTTCCAGAGAAAATTTTTCAGAGCCCTTGAGGAAAATGATAAAAGGGAAAAGGAAGTAAGTGAATCTGATCAGGAAGTTCCGGAGGTAGTAGTATCAGATTCCGATCCCGAGGACTCGGGACGGAATGATCTTTGAAACTTCGTCATCCTGAACTGGTTTCAGGATCTTCTCCATATTGCTGCAGGTTCCGAATCAAATTCGGAATGACCATCGACGCTTCGTCTTCCTGTCCCGAATTACTCGGGATCAGTATCCCTGTCTGCCAGGAAAAAATCAAGCTGCCTTTTGGCCAGGTTTGCCCGACCGATCTCAACTTTAATCTCATCGCCCAGCTGATAGATCTTTCCTGTTCTTTTTCCTATAAGGCGGTAGTTATCCTCATCATATTCATAGAAATCATCATGCAGGTCGCGGTTTGATATCATTCCCTCACATTTACAGTGTACCAATTCAACATATAAACCCCACTCAGTAACTCCTGAAATCACACCATCAAAAACCTCCCCGATTTTATCCGCAAGGAATTCGACCTGCTTATACTTTATCGATGCCCATTCCGCCCCCATTGCTTTTCGCTCCATTTCAGAGGCATGCTTGCAGCGTGATTCATACTTGCTGTGGCTTTTTGAAGTACCGCCATTCAAATAGTGTTCCAGTAACCGGTGCACCATTAAATCGGGATACCGGCGAATAGGCGAGGTAAAATGTGTATAATATTGAAAGGCCAGCCCATAATGGCCAATGTTCATCGTTGAATATTCTGCCTTTGCCATTGTTCGTATCGCCAGATTTTCTACAATATTCTGCTCCCTTTTCCCCCTGACATCCACAATCAGCCGGTTCATTGAATTGGCAATTTTTCTCTTGGAGGAAAAGTTCAGATTATAACCAAACCGTTTGATAAACCAGGTGAATGATTCAAGTTTTTCCCTGTTGGGTTTATCATGAATGCGGTAAACAAAAGTTCTTGATTTTGTTTTGGTTGGAGGGATAAAGTCTTCTCCCCCGGGCTCTTCTGCGTCCCCTGGCTTGCCAATGAACTCAGCGACACGCTTATTAGCGAGCAGCATGAATTCCTCAATAAGCTGGTTGGCCGGCTTGTTTTCTTTCCAGAATACCCCCAGCGGGTATCCGTTTTCGTCGATTTCAAACTTAACTTCTACCCGTTCAAATGCAAATGATCCGTTTTCAAATCTGGCTTTCCTGAGCTTTTGTGCCAGATGATGGAGTGTAAGGATTTCCTCATTTAAGTCTCCCTTGCCACCCTCAATGATTTCCTGTGCTTCTTCATAAGTAAACCTCCTGTCGGATCTTATAATTGTTTTCCCAAACCATTCATCCACTACCTCACCATCTTCTTTCATCTTGAAAACAGCAGAAAAGCAGAGCTTATCTTCTTCCGGCCTGAGCGAACAGATCATATTGGATAGCCTTTCAGGAAGCATGGGAACGACCCTGTCGACAAGATATACTGAAGTCCCCCTGTCATACGCTTCCTGTTCGATCAAACTACTGGGATCCACATAATGAGATACATCGGCTATATGGATTCCCACCTCCAATAATCCATTCTGAATCTTTTGCAATGACAACGCATCATCAAAATCTTTTGCATCGACCGGATCAATGGTAAAAGTGGTTACTTTTCTGAAGTCCCTTCTTTTTTTTATATCTTCCTGAGAAATCTTATCCGGGATTTGTTCTGCCAGCTCATCTATCTCCTCTGGAAACTTGTTGGGCAATTCAAACTCAGCCAGGATGGCGTGCATTTCAACATTATGCTGGCCGGGATCACCAAGCACCTCAATGATCTCCCCAACCGGATTCTTAGAACTTTTTGGCCAGTCGGTAATCTTCGCTATTGCTTTTTGTCCGTCTTTTGCACCCATTAATTTGTCCCGCGGTATAAACAGGTCATAAGGCATCTCCTTCGAGCCGGGATTCAAAAAAGCAAAATGGTCTGATACCTCAACAATGCCGACAAATGTCTTTCTGGCCCTCTCAATAATCTCCACTACCTCACCTTCAAGTCTTGCCCGTTTGCGCCTTGCATATAAATAAACCTTTACGTAATCTCCGTTCAAAGCATGATTCAGGTTATTTCGTGAAACAAATATGTCTTCTTCAGAAGCATCTGAAATGATAAATGCATATCCGAACTGGGTCATGTCGACCTTCCCATAGATATGCCCACCTTTCGATTTAAGTTTATATTTTCCGGGATACACCTCAACCAGGTCGCCACGTTCCCTCAAATACTCAAGCACCTGGTTAATCAACTGTCTCATTGAATTATCCGGGATATTCAAACGCTTGGCAATTTGTTTGTAGTTTAAGATCTGGGTGGGACTATTTGAAAAAATTCCCAGGATTGCATCCGACATTGTGTTTTTGTTGAATGAAACCGATGGTCTTTTATTTTTGCCTTTTCTTGCCATAATAAATTTTTACCGAATTTAGGAAATATTATTAAACCCCTTTGTGTAACTTCGTAAACTAGTTGCTGGTTGCCAGGTACTAGTTACTAGGTTAGTTCCCTGTACACCCGGTAACTAGTAACTAGCACCTAGTAACTCTTTTTATTTAAGTTTTGTCCAATTCACTTCACATATACAATACACTATCAAGAAAGAAGGAACTCTTCTCCCCGAATCTTCCTCCTTTCGTTGGGATGTATGTCTGCGGGCCAACTGTTTATGGCGATCCACACCTGGGTCATGCCCGGCCGGCTATAACCTTTGACGTACTGTTCAGGTACCTGAAATATCTCGGATATAAGGTAAGGTATGTCAGGAATATTACAGATGTAGGGCACCTCGAGCGGGATGCCGACGAAGGAGAGGACAAGGTCGCCAAAAGAGCGAGGCTGGAAGAGATAGAGCCAATGGAGGTGGTTCAGCATTACATGAACGAGTACAGGAATAAAATGGCGCTCCTGAATATTCTGCCACCCGGTATTGAACCTATTGCCTCCGGTCATATCATTGAACAGCAGGAATTGGTAAAGAAAATCATTCAGGCAGGATTTGCATACGAAAGTAACGGATCTGTATATTTCGATGTTGAGAAATATAACGAGAGCCATCATTATGGTAAATTATCCGGGAGGAAGATCAAAGACCTTATCTCACAGACAAGGGATCTCGATAAACAAACTGACAAACACAGTTCTCTTGACTTTGCGATCTGGAAAAAAGCTGGACCGGAACATATTATGAGATGGCCTTCAGAGTGGAGTGAAGGATTCCCGGGATGGCACCTCGAATGCTCCGCCATGAGTAAAAAATACCTGGGAGAACAGATTGATATTCATGGGGGCGGGATGGACCTGTTGTTTCCTCATCATGAATGTGAGATAGCACAGACGGTGGCGGCACAGGGAAAAGAATCCGTAAAGTACTGGATGCACAATAACATGATAACCCTGAACGGTCAGAAAATGGGGAAATCACTAGGGAATGCCATTACCCTGGATGAGTTTCTCAGCGGGGATCATAAACTTCTGGAAAAGGCTTATAGTGCCTCAACCATCAGGTTTTTTATGCTCCAGGCCCACTATCGCAGTACTCTTGACTTCTCGAATGAAGCTTTGCAGGCAGCGGAAAAAGGTTTCGACAGGTTGATGGAAGGAATTAAAAACATTGAGAAGATCAAACCTTCATCAAAATCACCCAAGAAACTTAAAATCCTTAAGAATAAAGTATTTACAGCTCTTAATGATGACCTGGATACTCCAGTTGCCATTTCGGTCCTCTTCGATGGTTTAAAGGATATCAATGCGGCAGTAAGCGGTAAAGCCACTGTTAATTACAAAACAATTGAAAGCCTCAGAAAAACCTACCATACTGTAGTCTTTGATATACTGGGAATTGTTCCGGAAAAGATTTCTTCAGTTAATGAGGGACTAACTTCAGATCTTATCAAACTTCTCCTGGAGCTCAGAATTGAAGCCAGGAAAAACAAAGACTTTAAGATGGCAGATAAGATACGCGATGATCTGACAAAAATGGGAGTGGAAGTACGGGACACTGCAGAAGGCTTTGAATTCAAGATAACATAACAACAACCGGCGATTCACGGGAAAATAATTTAATTAACTAATTGTTCTCGTTAACTCGCCAGAATAATATTTTCATTGCCTTTTATGATACTAATGAAAATATTATAATGAATGTTTCACTGTGTATAAATCCAGGTCAATACCTATTGGGAATCTTACCCTGGGAGGAGATGCCCCTGTTCGTATCCAATCCATGACCAACACCCGGACGGGTGATGTTACAACCACTGTCGACCAATGTAAAAGTATACTGGAGGCAGGTGCTGATCTGGTCAGGGTAACAGTACGCAATCTGAATGAAGCCGATAAACTATCAGCCATAAAGGAAAAACTCACCCTCGATGGATATCACCAACCCCTGGTAGCCGATGTTCATTTCAATCCTGATATAGCTTTTAAGGCGGCCGTATTTGCAGATAAAGTCAGGATTAATCCAGGTAATTTCGGTGGTCCTGAATTCAAATCCCAATTCCTTTCACTGATTGATATTTGCAAAAAACATAAAACTGCAATCCGGATAGGCGTTAACCATGGTTCTCTTTCCGAGAGAATCATGAATACTTTTGGAGATTCTCCTGAAGGGATGGTTGAATCTGCCATGGAATATCTAAGGATCTGCAAGGAAAATGATTTTGAGCCTGTGGTTGTATCCATAAAATCGAGCAACACCAGGACCATGATCCATGCCAACAGGTTTCTTGTTCAAAAGCTCCTGGAGGAAGAAATGGATTATCCCATTCATCTCGGGATTACCGAAGCCGGGGCAGGAGAAGATGGGCGAATGAGGTCTGCCGTTGGAATAGGAACTCTTTTGACTGAAGGAATTGGCGACACCATTCGTGTTTCCTTAACAGAGAGGCCTGAAAATGAAATTCCTTTTGCCATTAAGTTAGCAGACATTTCCTCAAACAAGAAATCCTCAACTGGATTAAGCATTAATGACTTAACCGTTTCATATAGAAGGCGTAAATCAAATCCTGCCGGCATCATTGGAAATAATAATCCACCCGTGGTTATTGCTTCAATTGATCCTGAAAGTGGCCGCACATCTGATCAGTTCCAAACTTATCCTGACCTGATCTTTGACAACAAATCAGAAATGATTTTCCTGGCAAATGACCAGTTAAAATCTGATAATGCAGAGCGAATCACTACTGTCAGGACAATCGATTTTCTACAGGGAAGAGTTCCTGCAAATAAATCATTTTTTATCCATTGTTTACCAGGGGAACTAAACAACCTCATAATCAATGCATTAAAAAAGAACAACAAGGCCATCCTGACAATAAATCATTCTCCAAACGACCATTCGTTAGGAAGGAGCAGGTTATTTGATGATTTTTTTTCATCTGAATGCCATACGCCTGTTATTCTGAAGCTTTTGTGCAGAGAGAAAGAAACGGAAGATTATATGATTCATGCAGCTATCGAACTGGGGGGATTATTTGTCGACGGATTACCAGATGGAATCTGGCTGGAGAATGAAAATTTTTCACAGGCCGCCAATGCCCAAATGGCTTTCAACCTGCTGCAGGCTTCCCGGGCAAGGATGTCGAAAACTGAATATATCGCCTGTCCCTCTTGCGGAAGGACACTTTTCAATATTGAGAATGTTCTTACAAGAGTACAGGAAGCCACAAGTCATCTGAAACATTTAAAAATTGCGGTGATGGGCTGTATTGTAAATGGCCCCGGAGAAATGGCAGATGCCGATTATGGGTATGTCGGATCGGGACGTGGCAAAATTACCCTTTACAAGATTAAGGATCCGGTCAAAAAGAATATCCCGGAAGACAAGGCTATCGAAGAATTGATACATTTGATCAAAGAAAATAATGATTGGATTGAACCAGATTAAAGCAATAAAATGATTGACCTGAAAAACATTAAAAATATTATCCTTGACCTGGGAGGTGTAATCCTTGATCTTGATTTTGAGAGCAGTATAGATCAATTTAAAAAATTGGGTATAACTGACATTGTAGACTTATACCAGATCCCTGAACATTATCCATTTTTTAAACAGTTTGAGATTGGATTGATCTCTCCCGGCCAATTGCGTGAGGAAATAAGAAAAGCAACTGGCAATAATATATCTGATGATGAAATAAACGATGCGTGGAATATTATAAGCGTCGGGTTTACGAAGGAATCCATTGAAACCGTCTTAAAACTGAACCGTCAGTTCAGGTTATTCCTGCTGAGCAATACCAATGCCATCCACGAGGTTTATTATAATAATCAATTGTTTGAGGGGCATGGGATCAAAAACCTGACTGAAATTTTTGAAAAGGTTTATTACTCTCATGATCTGCATATGAGAAAACCGGATGCAGAGATCTTTGAATTTGTATTGAATGACAGTAAGCTGATCCCGGAAGAGACATTATTTGTTGATGACACCCTTGTTCATATAGAAACGGCTTCCAGCCTGGGGATCAAAACATATCACCTGAGTCCGCCTCAAAGGATAGAGGAAATATTTTCATTATGAAAGTAAAAGGACAACATTATCAGACCATCTGGCTGGATGAAAAAGATCCCAGACAGGTCAAGTTCATCAACCAGAACTATCTTCCCTTTCGATTGGTGGTTGAAAAACTTAAAACTTCAGAGGAGGTCTACCATGCAATACTTGATATGAAACTGCGTGGTGCCCCCCTGATTGGTGCAGCAGCAGCATTTGGAGTATATCTTGCAGTCCTGGAATCAGCCGGCAAACCAGATCCCGATAAATATATCATCGAAAGTACCATGATGATCTCCGCCTCCAGGCCAACTGCTGTAAACCTTTCGGCAGCAATCGAAAGACAACTTCAGGCTATTTCCCGGGTTCAGACGACCGAAGAAAAAATAGCCGTTACGCTGAGTAATTTTAACACCATTCTGGAAGAAGAAAAACAGTCCTGCTATCAAATTGGTCAGCACGGGTTAACGCTTATTGAAAAACTGGCGGAACAATCGAAAGGGAAACCGGTAAACATACTCACTCATTGTAACGCCGGATGGCTGGCCTGCATTGATTATGGAACTGCCACAGCACCCATTTACCTGGCCCATGAGAAAGGAATTCCCGTTCATGTATGGGTGGATGAGACCCGGCCGCGGAACCAGGGTGGACGGCTTACAGCATGGGAGTTGAAACAACAGGGTGTGTCTCATACTGTAATCGTCGACAACGCAGGCGGGCACCTGATGCAGCGCGGGCAGGTCGACCTGGTTCTGGTTGGAAGTGACAGGACCACGCGCACGGGTGATGTGGCCAATAAAATCGGAACCTACCTGAAAGCCCTTGCGGCCAGAGACAATGATGTACCCTTTTTTGTAGCTCTCCCCTCCTCTTCAATCGATTTTAACCTGGAAGATGGCATAAGGGAAATTCCAATCGAAGAAAGAGACGAAGAGGAGATCCGTTATGTCAAATGGAGATTTGAGAAAGTCCCATTGATCAATGAAAACAGCCCGGTCCTGAACATCGGTTTCGATGTGACACCAGCCAGGCTGGTCACTGGCCTGATAACTGAACGGGGAATCTGTGAGGCAAATAAAAATGGAATAAAAAGCCTTTTCCCCGAAAAGTATAAAAAATGAAATTCGCCATCATTTCGGACATACATTCAGATTTCAAAAGCCTGGAGAAAGCATTCAGGGAGATCAGGAAATCGGGATATGACCATTTTGTTTGTCTGGGGGATATTGTGGGTTACAGTTATCACTATCATAAATATTTAGACGGACGGGATCCGGATGCATGCATCGAACTGGTAAAAGAATACTGTGACATTTCTATAGCGGGCAACCATGATCTTTATTGGTCGGAGCGATTATGTGACTATTTTATCTCTGCAGGTATTCCCGGAAACTGGTATGACCTTGACCTGACTCAGCGCCTGGAAATTTCAGAGGGCAGGTTCTGGTTATATGATGATGAAGAAAACCATCCTGTCATGGAGGAGAACATAAAGTACCTGAGATCCCTTCCCGAGACAAAAATATTCCCTTGTAAAAAATTTTCGATTCTCTTTACCCATTTCCTATACCCCGACCTGACCGGTTCAACCCGGTGGTTCCCTGAAGAGGATAAGGATTTCATGCCCCATTTGAAATACATGAACAGTTGCAAATGTATCCTTGGAATAATGGGCCATGGGCACCTTCAGGGCTATTCTGTGACCTCCGGGAAAAAGCTTATATACAATTATTTTGGTGAATATCAACTGGGCAAATATCCCCAGGCAATCATCATTCCTGCAATTACCCGTGGGGACAGCCTGAATGGGTATTTTATGCTGGATTCGGATTCTATGAAATTAGAAGCAATTAAGTTGGATTAGCGGGATGTTGAGGTTAAAGAATTTATACCTTTGCAAACTTGTTTACCCACTTAATGTAGATCTGAAATCATGGAGTCATCAGGGATCCGGTTGAAGCATGTCATCCAATTTATATTACCATCGACTGGAGTACTGGGGTTATTTATTGCTTTTCTACTGATTTCCATTCTCCCTGAAATCAATATCAACCTGGAGCAAAACCGGGATGAAGCTTTTCAATTGATCGCATTTTCCGGAGGGATAACAATTATTCTCATCCTGATCTTGTTTTACCTGGTCAGGCGCGCAATATTGTCGGAACAGCTGAAGGATATATCAAGCGAAGAGCTGGTTGACTCCAAAGAAAAATACAAGGCCCTGCTGGAAACATCTCCTGAAGGGATTGTAATGATCGTAGATGAAAAACCGGTATATGCCAATATGATTTTCCAGGCCATGACAGGTTGCACAGAGCAGGAAATCCTTGAAATGAATTATACCGACCTGTTCACCGGAAAATCAAAATCTGAGCACAGCCTGCCTGGTTTATTTGAAACCCTCGACAAGTCGGGCAAGACAATTAACTTCGAAGCAAAGATCAACAGCAAAAATAAAAGTACCCGCGATATAGTGGTTATGGCCTCAAGGATTACTTACCTCGACAAAGAAGGGATCCTGTTTATCGTTAAAGACATTACGGGTAAGGAGAAGATCGGGATCGAAGAGGATAGTCTTTCTGATGAATTACAGTCTTCTCTCCTGCTCATGAACCTGCCTGTCTCTTCGTTCATGAAAGAAACTGTTACCTGTAATATGAACCAGCCAGTTGTAGAGGCCGGAAAATTGATGAACAGGAGAAACCAGGATGCCATATTGATCACACAGGAGGATCATAAACATGTTGGAATAGTAACTGATTCCGATTTACGCGACCGGGTTGTTGCAGGTGAACGCCCTACGAATAATCCTGTTTTTGAGGTAATGAGTTCTCCGCTTGTTACCATATCTGATCAATCATTGCTTTTCGAAGCCTCACTGCTCATTGAAGAAAAAAAGATATCTCACCTGCCTGTGATTAATAAAAACGGCGACATCATTGGTATTTTCAGCAAAAATGATCTGCATGAAATTCAAAGAAACTCCATCTCATACATTATCAAAGAGATCCGCAATGCCAATACAGTTGAGGGACTGAAGGCCATCCATGGAAAAGTCCCGGGATTGGTTAAAACCCTTATGGACAGCGGTGCAAAGATCCACAATATTACTCATTTGATCAGTACGATAACAGACGCCATCACTGAAAGGGTAATTGAATATGCCATTGAAGAAATGGGAGATCCGCCTGTAAAATTTGCTTTTCTGGTTCTTGGAAGTGAAGGAAGAAGGGAACAAACCCTGGTAACGGATCAGGACAATGCGATCATTTTTGAAAATATTCCAAATGATAAATTGTCTGATGTCAATAAATATTTCCTGTACCTTGGGAAAAAGGTAAATCTCTGGCTTGATCGCATCGGATATAATTATTGTAAGGGGGAGATTATGGCGGGAAATCCACAATGGTGTCAATCGATGGACAGGTGGAAACAATATTTTTCCCGGTGGATTAATGAAACAACAGAGGACGCATCACTGGGGGTTTCCATATTCTTCGATTTCCGGGTGGTATACGGGGAACAATCCTATGCAGGTGAACTCAGGAAGCATGTAAGCCAGGTTTCCGACAACCAAACCAGATTCTTCCAGATCCTTTCCAGGGAAACTTCCAAATATAAACTTCCGGTGAATATTTTTAAGAACGGACACGGAGACTCTTCCGGGACGATTACTGAAACCATGGATATTAAAACAGGGATCATGCCGATCACAGATTTTGCCCGCATCTATTCTCTGTATCACCGGTTTGAAGAGACAAACACAATATCCAGGCTGCTCAGGATGTTTCAGCGGAGTGAGTTATCCAAATCAGAATTTGATGAGATCAACCATTCCTACAATTTCCTGATGGAAATCCGGTTCAGGAACCAGTTGGCCGCTATACTGAATAATGAAATCCCGAAAAACATCATCACTTCAAACGATTTAACCGAGATAGAAAAAAGTATGATCAGGAATATCTATTCCATGATTACTCCTCTCCAATCCAGGTTGAATTCAGAGGTTAAGTGGAGCCATTAACAGAAGTAGTAAGCCCCGATTAAAGTCAGAATTTAACCTCAGGCACCGCATCATCGTCTGAGTTTTTCAATATTACTGTTAGCATGAATGATAAATTTCATCAACTTCATATATTTGAATTATTATGACAAAACAGATCAACAGAAAAGATTTTATCAGGAAATCTGCTGCCGGGCTGGCTGGAATGGCATTTCTCAGCAAAAAGAAATTATTCTCCAAAAGTCCATCCTTTGATATTGAATACAGAACCCTGGGGCGGACCGGAATAAAAGTTTCGCCAATCGGGATGGGAGCAACCCGAACCCTGGAAGAATCAATCGTTAAAGCAGCAATTGACCAGGGAGTTAATTTCCTGGATACAGGTCGTAGCTATGCCAATGGGAAAAACGAAGAGATGATAGGAAATGCTATTAAGGGGATCAGGGACCGGGTGGTAATACAATCAAAACTTAAATTCCGGAAAAATTATCCGGCTGGATTAGAAGAATCATTGAATGAAAGCCTGAAGGCATTGCAAACCGATTACATCGACATCATGTTGCTGCATGGCGCCACAGAGACTGAAGAGATTAACAATGAGGTCCTTATGGAGTTTTTCACGAAGGCAAAAAAAAGTGGAAAGATCCGTGCCTGTGGATTTTCAACGCACAGGAATATGGCCGGACTGACTGAATGGAATAATTCAAGCGGGTTCTATGATGTGATCATGGGCGCTTTTAATCACGCCGGAAAGTTTGTTCATTCAAGAAGCGGCTGGTCGGCCAGTTGGGACCAGGAATCACTCATTTCACAGCTTACTGAAGCGCACAGGAAAAAAATTGGTTTCGTTGCAATGAAAACTGCTTCCGGGGGACCTTATTCTCCGGACGAGAACACTGAAGAGACCTATGCAGAAGCGTTGCGCTGGATACTTATGCATGATTTTGTAGCTACCGTGGCAGTAGCAATGGCTAATTTCAGTGAGATAAATGAGAATGTACAGGCAATGTTTTAAAGTCTACAAGTCAACAAGTCTGCGAGTCTGTGTGGGTGCAGGATTTGTGGACTTGAGGACTTCTAATACAATGGATGATACTATCAATAAGCACGGCAATCCACCATTCAGGGTTGTACTAATACACGGCGGACCTGGTGCATCAGGTGAACTCACACCTTTAGCGACCGAACTTTACAAATACATCAGTATACTCGAGCCTTTCCAAACCAAATCATCCATCGAAGATCTGATCAGTGAGTTGGATGACCAGATATCCCATAATGCTGAAACGCCGGTTATTCTGGTAGGCCATTCCTGGGGAGCCTGGTTAAGTTTTCTGTATGCTTCAAGATTTAATGAAAAAGTAAAGAAATTAATCCTCATAAGCAGCGGACCATTTGATCCTGGTTATGCTGTCGACATTATTAATGCTCGTATTCAGAGACTTTCTGAAAACAACAGAAAAAATTTATTCAGATGGATTGAGCGCCTCAACGAACCCGATGAGAAAAACAAAAATGAATTGTTCCGGGAGGTAGGAGAATTGATTTACATGGCAGATTCATTCAATCCCATCCCGAGAGAAAATCCTGACATTAAATATGATTACGATATGTACCTCCGGGTTTGGAATGAGGCACAGGAATGGAGGAAATCAGGTGAATTATTGAATGCTGCTTCCTCGATCAATTGTCCTGTTGTTGCCATTCATGGGGATTATGATCCTCATCCGGCCGATGGTGTAAAGGAGCCATTGGCTGCCCGCATAAAAGAATTCAAATTTCATCTGATACGGAATTGCGGGCACCATCCATGGGAGGAAAAATATACGAGGGATGAATTCTTAAGTATTTTGACAGACTATATAGTAAATCCATAAACAAAAACCATTACATACAATGTTTATTAATTGAACAAGGATAAGCACAAGGAGATTTGCAATACCATGCAGCCCCATATCGATGGTACTGCCGGATGCCTCGCTCGTATGGGAGCCCGAATTTGTCGATGTGGAAGAATCCGGGGATCTCGGATACACATATGGATCCTTTGTGTTCACGGCAAAAGATTCTACTGGTAACGATATTGAAAGTAAGGGAGTATTTCATACTGTCTGGAAAAGGCAAGCTGATGGTGAATGGCGTTTTGTATGGGATTAATCTCAGAAGTATATCATTAGTATCAATGAAGGATAATTTAAATCATTACTACGGTAAAATCAAAGATGTATTCAGGCATGGTTTCTCTGAAGAACATAAACTGTTTGCCCGGCGTTATGCCAGAAAAGCCAAGGGCTATATAGACGAGGGGATTAAGGGGGTGGACCAGGAGGCAGGGGAAACCAGGGAGATGGCTTCCTCCTTTTTCCGGATGCTGAAGCACAAACTCAATCTGAATGACCGGACCGATCCCCCCTCCAAAGAAGAGGTTAAAGCTGCAGTAGAACAATTAAACAGGGATCCAAATAGTGAAATAATTAAAATAAGTGCAGTTGTTTTCATGATTGAAAAATTTTGGTTTTGCACTTAAGACGACACAAATTCTGAAAAGTTCCCGAATTGTACACAACTGGCAACCCTGCCTGCCGGCAGGCAGGTAGCACCTGGTAACTAGGAATTTAGATTCTTAAAACATAATCGCGAATGAGAAAAAATATCCTTCTGTCCTTAGCTTTCCGGCGGTTTCATCCTGAAGAAGGCCGGATAATCCGGTTTTGTAGAGAAATCCGATACGGGCACTCATGACTTCCATTCCTGCTCCAAATGCCAGACCAAAACCCTGATTTTCATATTCAGCATCAAAATCAATGTCATCACCATCGAGGGTTCCACCAAAGTGATAACTGTAATACCCTCCTGCAAGGACATATGAACGCACACCATATCCAGAAGGATCAGGTGATGTAAACATTACACTCAGGGGTGCAGTCACAGAATGCATCCTGAATTTTCCCAGTTCATGCTGACTTCCGTGCCATTCATACAGTACTTCAGGTTGTACCGAAAAGTATTCATTCACCCGCCATTGCATAAGCAGGCCTGCCCCGGTTGAGAATAGAGCTTTTGCTTTAAAATAATCATCTTTATAATTATGAAGGCTGCTTCCGCTATTGAATCTAAATCCAATCAATAATTTTTTTGATTTTTCCTTCTCTGCAGCAACCTCTCTTTCAGTCAGGGCCAGAATTTCTGAAGCATTTGACAATTCCACAGTATAAGCATACAGGAAATCACAAATCTCTGCCATACCATCGTAATCGAGCAAATCGCTGTCATCTTCAGGCTTGTGATATGGAGATTCTGTCCCTGTATAGGCATGAATGGCAGGGATACCTGCATCACCAAAGGGAGCAGTATCTGTAGATCTGGGAACTCCCGCCCCCGATTTTTTTATGGTTAGCGGCAATTCTTTCTGGATCATTTCTGCAATTTGATCTCCATTTTTCAGGGAGCCCAGCCCTTTAAGGTCAAGGCCACCATGCTCATCATACATCCCCACCATGTCCAGGCTGAACATAACCTTGATTTGTTCAGGAAGAATAATCGAATCTTTTACAAATCTGGTAGATCCATATAATCCGCTTTCCTCTCCGTCGAATGCGATCAGGATGATGCTTCTTTTCAGGTTTTCCTGGTTTTTAACCAGCGACCTTCCAATTTCAATTATGGAGGCTGTACCCGAAGCATTGTCATCGGCCCCATTGTAAACCACAGTATCGCCCTCGGAGATTTTCCATCCCAGGTGATCATAATGTGCACCCAGAATGATATATTCATTTTTTAGCTCAGGATCATTCCCCTCAATCAATCCAACCACATTAACAGCCTTTACATTCATGATCCCATGACGCTGAATAAACTTATGGTAATAGTCGTCAAGCAGGGGCTTTACACCGGCTTCCTTAAACTGCTCAGCGATGTATTTTGCAGATATATTTCTCTCATCCGAACCAAATCCTCTTCCCAGTAATTCATCAGATGCAAGGTAAGTCACATGCTCTTCCAGCATTTCAGAGGATATGCCCTGTGCAGTTATCTGGTGGCATATTACAACAACCAGAACAATTGAAAAAATTGTTTTATACATGATAATTTGTGATTTTAAAATTCAAGGTTTTTTAAAGGTAATTATTATTCTTCTGAATTCTGACTTCTGAATTCTCTGCTTAATAATTAACGATTGCTGTATTTTGAATCCTGCAAGCGCATTGGCTTCGCCGAACTCAGAGGTTTGTTTGGCTCCGCCGAACTCAGAGGTTTGTTTGGCTCCGCCGAACTCAGAAACTCGTTTCCCCGTAGCTTGCTGCGGGGTTAGCGAGCGCAATTAAAAATTTATATAAAGGATCGATGATTCCTCGCAGCTTGCTGCGATGAGAGTCAATTCATCACATCCACCTTGTCACACGAACCGGGAGCTATGAACCAAAAACTCTTCATTTCCCCAGTTCCCTAACCGTATCATAGTCCTGATAGATTTTTAATATAGCCCTTCTAAAATAAATCACAAATAAAAACAGCTTACATAATTGTAAGTTGCATTTTTGTAAGTTACAATATTGTTACTTACCTTTGAAAAAAAATCTGGTATGGAGACACCCTTTGTTTTTGGTAAAATTGCAGCGGATAAAAACTTTACTGACCGGAAAGGAGAAACAGATCAACTGGTTTCTAATTTTCTATCCCAAACAAATACCATTCTTATCTCCCCCAGGCGTTGGGGAAAATCATCCCTGGTTGCCAGGGCAGCCGAAATTAGTACAAAACGGACTGATAATATTAGATTTTGTTTTGTAGACCTTTACAACATTCGCACAGAGGAAGAATTCTATCAATCTCTTGCCCGGAAAGTGTTGTTAACCACATCTACAAAGGTTGAAAATATAATGGATAATGCCAGAAAGTTTATGGGTCGGCTAATTCCTAACCTGTCATTCAGTCCTGATTCGATCAGTGATTTCTCACTTGGATTGGACTGGCAGGAAGTAAAAAAACACCCTGATGATATCCTGAACATGTCTGAAAATATAGCTGAGGAGAAAAACCTTAAGATTATAGTTTGCATTGATGAATTCCAGAATTTATCAACATTTTCTGACCCATTATCAATGCAGAAGAAATTAAGGTCACATTGGCAAAAACACAAACGAACATCATATTGTTTGTATGGTAGCAAAAGGCATATGTTAATGGATGTCTTTGCTTCTCCTTCGATGCCGTTTTATAAATTCGGGGACCTTATATTTCTGCAAAAAATAGCCGAGAAGGATTGGGTGAAATTCATTCTGGGCCGGTTTTCAGAAACTGGAAAAGAAATCAGCGAAAATGAAGCAATGCTTATTACAAAACTGGTCGAATGCCATCCTTATTATGTACAACAACTGGCCCAGCAATCATGGTTGAGGTCAATGGATCAATGTAGTACCGATATTGTTATTGAGTCGCATGAGAATCTCATGTTACAACTTAGTATGTTATTTCAATCAATTACTGAAGAATTGACTAATAAACAAATTAACTTTCTAAAAGCCCTTTTAGACGAAGTCCCACAATTAAGTGCCAGCGATATTTTACGCTCTTACAAATTAGGCACTTCGGCTAATGTTTTAAGAATGAAACAAGCACTTAGCAACAAAGAAATAATTGATATCCAGGGAGATAATGTATCCTTCCAGGATCCTGTATTTAAACACTGGTTAAAGAAATATTATTTTAGAATCTGAATTTTGTTTGTAGCCTGAATTCAACCTGGTTAATTGTATTTACTTTCTCGTTTTTGCGCTTTCTAAAGAGAGTGATTAAGATTTGATTATTTTCGGTTTATGTTGTAATATTGCACACCATTTTAGGTTAATGGGCCCATAGCTCAGTTGGTTAGAGCATCTGACTCATAATCAGGAGGTCGCTGGTTCGAGCCCAGCTGGGCCCACGATCAAACAGAGGACAAACACCCCCGAAAGGGGGTTTGTTATTTATTTGCAGTAGCCGGAAGCAAGGGATGGTAAGCGCAGGGAACACTCTTGGCAAAAAAGAAAGGCCTGAATCGGTGGGCTTTGGAATTCAGTAATTTCTCCACCTATTACTTCTTTTATATTTTCCCTAATCCTTTCCATCCTTTTCCGATTTGAGGTTCTCACTTTCGCCAGTATTTCCAGAATTAGGCAGGGAGTTGGATGAGATATCAACGATTTAGATTTTTACCCTGAATTTTGTATGTTAGCAGAAATAAATCCATTTGTAATCTTTTTATTACCTGTTAAATAACAGTGTAAATGTTGTAGCAGAAGTGCAAATTAACCGTCTTTCTACTGACTAACACTAAGGAACTTAAAACATGATTCGGAACCTGACTCTCTTTGCACTCCTGCTATCAGTCTCAGCTTCTGTCCTGTTTGGTCAGACTGAATACCTTCCTAAGAAAAAATATAAAGCTTTTCGCCTCGAGGTTTCCCCTGACATCGATGGTGTTTTTGACGATGAGGCATGGCAAAATGGTAACTGGGCAGGTGATTTTACCCAGCATGAACCATATGCCGACAGGGCACCATTACAACAGACAGAATTCAAGGTTGCTTTTGATGATATGAATTTTTATGTCGCGATCAGGGCACTCGATAGTGCGCCTGATAGTATCACGAACAGAATGAGCCGACGTGATAATGGTGATGGGGATATGGTCTTTATTATATTTGACAGTTACCACGATCTGCGCACAGGTTTCGTCTTCGGGGTGAGTTCCGCCGGTGTACGGTTTGATATGGTCTTCTCCAATAATGGGCAATCAGAAGATGCCACCTGGGATCCAATATGGCAGGCAAAGTCCCAGGTTCATGAGTGGGGATGGGGAGCGGAAATGAAAATACCTCTCACACAATTACGTTTTAATAGAAACTCAGAGGAGGTATGGGGATTTGAGGTTGCACGCCAGATATTCAGGAATAATGAATTGAGCTTCTGGCATCCGATTCCGAGGAACGCCCCGGGAATTATACATGCAATGGGTGAACTCGACGGCCTCCAGGAGATGGAGCCACGAAAACAACTGGATCTGATGCCCTATAGTGTTGCTTCGATTAAGACCTATGAGCCAGAAGAAGGCAACCCCTATTTAAAAGGTACCGATCCGGGCTTTAATATTGGTCTTGATGGCAAAATGGGAGTTACGAACAACCTGACACTCGATTTCACAATAAATCCTGACTTCGGACAGGTTGAAGCTGACCCTTCAGAAGTAAACCTTTCTGCTTTCGAAACCTTTTTTGAAGAAAAAAGGCCCTTCTTTATCGAAGGGAACAATATCACAAGCTTTAATGTCGGACTGGGTGATGGAGATGTTGGAAACGATAACCTCTTTTATTCCAGGCGGATCGGGCGCAGGCCCCATGGAGATCCATCACTTGATGACGGGGAATATGTCAATGTGCCAATATTCACACGAATATTGGGGGCAACTAAACTAACAGGAAAAACAGAAAATGGATTGTCAATTGGCATTGTTGAAGCAATTACAGCTGATACCAGGGCCACAATTGATAACCAGGGAGACGAGAGAAGGGAGACGGTTGAGCCTATGACGAATTATTCCCTAGCAAGGGTACAGAAAGATTTCAACCAGGGAAACTCAATTCTTGGAGGAGCTGCGACCAGCACAATTAGAAAACTTGATGGGACAGACCTGGACTACCTTCATAAGAATGCAACAACTGCAGGTATTGATTTTACACAGTACCTCAAAGAGCGTAACTATACTTTAGGTGCTGCACTTTACCTGAGCAACGTACAGGGATCTGTTGAGGCAATCTCAGAAACACAGCAATCCTCAGCCAGGTATTTCCAGAGGCCCGATGCCGACTACGTTGAGTATGACTCCACCCGAACAAGCCTTTCGGGTCTTGGCGGCAAACTGGAATTCGGGAAGATCGGGGGAAATTGGAATTTCATGTTCATGAATGTATTTAAAAGCCCGGGGCTCGAATTAAATGATATGGGCTATATGAGACAGGCCGATAATATTTTGAATGTGCTGTGGACAGGATACAGTTTCACAGAACCCTTCAGTATCTTCAGGAGCCTGAACCTTAATCATGATGTTTGGGTAGCATCTAATTTTGGAGGACGAATTGAAGGTATTGGCTACGAATATAACGTAAACGCCAACTTCCGGAATTACTGGAACGGGGGATTCGGTGGTGGCTTAAATTTTCACCAGGCTTACAACGGAACTCTCAGAGGTGGTCCCACCATGTATATGCCAAATAGCGGGAGATTTCGTGCCAGGCTTTCATCCGATGAGAGAAAGGCATTTTCAGCCGAACTCTCTGGATCTGTTAACTGGGGTGCAGAAAAGCATTATATAAGCAACTCCTATGAACTCGAGATGACAATACGACCTATAAATACCCTTACTATCTCTCTTAGCCCATCTTACACGACAAATATTCAGGAGCTCCAGTATGTTTCGACCCTGGAAATGAATAGTGATGACCGTTATGTCTTTGGCCACCTGGATCAGAAGGTTCTCAGTATGTCGCTCAGGATAAATTATAGTATTACTCCCGACCTCACAATCCAGTATTGGGGCCAGCCTTTTACAGCTTCAGGTGATTACACCGGATTCAAAATGATCACCGATCCGAAAGCGGATGAGTTCACAGACAGGTACCATGTCTATACAACTCAGCAAATCAGTCCTGTAGACGACACCTATGAGATTGATGAGAATTATGATATGATTAAGGATTATAGCTTTGAAAATCCCAATTTCACAGTAAATGAATGGTTGTCAAACCTGGTAATCAGGTGGGAATTCCTGCCCGGTTCAACAGGATACCTGGTATGGTCGCAAACGAGAGATTATAATAACCCAAACGGCAGTTTCGAGGTATGGGATAACATGAACAACATGTTTACCGATAAGAAGGCAACCAATACCTTCCTGGTGAAATTTTCTTACAGGTTTGGTCTTAGGTAATTAAAAAATGTCCACCTGGTCTCCAAACCAATATTTAGAATACAGCATGAATTGGAAATTGATTTTATTGATAGTGCTTTCCGTACTAGGTACTAATCTATTGGTTCACGGGCAATTCAGCCAAAAAACTGGTACGTTTCATCTGGAGATCAATAGCTCAGGCCAGATAACGCGCCTCTCTGACACACGCAATGATACTGACTATTTGGCCAGTGAAACAGGCTGCCTTATAGGGATTAAAGTTGAAAATGAGGTAGTCCATCCGGTATCTATGAAAGCAAATAAGGATATCCTTGAATTTTCATTTGCCAATGGTACAATGGTTTCTGTGAAAGCCACTAATAAAAATCAGTACCTGCGTTTCGAAATATTGGCATTAAACACACAGGAAGAGGTAGGTGCTATCCTCTGGGGTCCAATAAAAACGACCATCTCAGAAACGGTCGGTGAATTCGTGGGTGTGGTTCGTAATAAGGATTATGCCATTGGGATTCAGGCGTTGAATGTAAAAACTACCGGCGGAGAATTGGTTAATGACGAAGGTGGTGTTTTTGGTGTAAGGGGATCAGCTGCGGTGGCCCGTAATTATGGTTCCAGCCTCCAGACCTTTTGCATCGACCGGTCAAAGCCTCAATTAATAAAAGTGTGGAACCAGTTTGAGCGTGCAGAGGTAATGGCAAGTCCTGAATTTAACCTCGTTGGATCGGCCATTGCTTTGTTCGGAACACCTGCAGAAGAAGCTCTTGAGCTCATTGGACACATTGAAGTCGAAGAAGGATTACCCCATATTCTTATCGATGGAGAGTGGGGAAAAGCCAGTCCCAAAGCAGGCAGGCCATACATTATCAGTTCTTTTGGAGAAGAAACCGTTGATCAAATGCTGGATTTTACAGAAAGTGTTGGATTTTACAGCCTTTACCATAGCCATCCTTTCAGCAACTGGTAACCATTCTTTATCACCAGCAGGCCGTACAAATGAACAATCTGATTCGCGTCCTGGTACATATCCTGCACCAGCTCCGGGTCCAATCCTTGTTCTGCCGGAGCAGACACCTCCCAATCATCAAGCATCAGGGGCTCGAAAGTAACTATTTTATCAGGAGAATCCCTATCACAGGCTGAGATAAATATAGCAGCAACAACTGTAAATAGAAGGAAATTTGTCTTAAAATGGTTCAGTAAATGTATTTGATAAGATTTCATAGCCAATCTCTATAATATAACAATTAATCCGCCTCAAAAACTGAGCCAAGCCTACCTCCATGGTTTCGTCGGAGATTCCAATAGTAATAACAATATTCTATCTTTGATAGTATCAATGAAGCCTCCTTAGGAGATAACATCGATCATTCTTAAACTCGTCTCCTCTATCTCGGAAAAATTAGGTGAGGTAAAAGCTAATTATCTGAGTAAACCCTCAATACATCTCAGACAACAAAACAGAATTAAAACCATTCATTCTTCATTAAGCATAGAAGGAAACAGTTTAACTATTGAACAAATAACTGTCATTATTGAAAATTAAAGGGTCATCGGCCCCCCAGAAAATATACTGGAAGTCCAAAATGCAATAAAGGTTTATGAAAACCTGAAAAAGTTCAATCCATTATCACAAAAGTCATTTTTGATTGCTCACAGACTTTTTATGAAGGATCTGATTGAAAATCCCTGGAAATTCAGAATCCGGAATGTTGGTATTCTGCAGGGATCAGAGGTTGGACATCTTGCACCTCCACCCGTGAAAGTTCCTGCTCTAATGAATGATTTATTTAAATATTAAAATTTACTGATGAACTGAAAAGTTATTTAAAATCTTGATTTTAGATTCGAACATTTATCTCAAATATATCTTATTCTCTTGTATAGACTAGTGTCATGTCAACTCTGAAACAGCAAGCCGTCATGCTGAAATTATTTCAGCATCTCCTTGTAAAACAGCAGATTCCGAAACAAGTTCGGAATGACTGGTACGACATTTAAAACTTGACATGACACTAGTACTAAACCAGATTTCAAATGTTCTTTTATGCTGGAAGGTGGTTCTCCAAATAATCTATTAAATTACATACCCTGATATCATTTCTTTTTAAGTAAGTTTCGGAATAGGGAGTAATGATATAATTATTCCCTGCATTCAGGTCTTCAATAGCAACAGTAAAACCCCTGGATATTTTTGGTGCCGATGAATATTCTATTTCGATGACTGATATGGGTTTTAGTCCTTTTGCCAGGACTAAATCAGCTTCCGCCCCGTTATGAGTTCGATAATAGTAAGTTTCAACTTCCGGAGGTAACAATTGTTTAATTTGTTCAATGACATATCCTTCCCATGAATTCCCTATTAATACGTTTCCCTCTAATTGCTCAAAATCGGCTACAGCGGCCAGATAATGCAATAAACCACTATCGCGCAAATATATTTTTGGCGATTTAACCAGCCTCTTCTTAAGATTGAAGCTGAATGGCTGTAATCGTGTAAAGAGAAAAGCTTCATCCAGAAAATCAATATACCGGTTCACTGTTGCATATGTCAGTCCCATCGACCTGCCGAAGTTACTTGCGTTCCATATACCACCCTGATAGTTAGCAAGCATCGTAATTAACCTTCTGATATCAACCGGTGATGCAGGCATACCTAGCAGGGAGAGATCCCTTTCAGTATAGGATTGAATAAAATTGCGTATCCATTTTCTCGAAGATTCACCATCCTTTGCAAGATGGGAATTCGGGAATCCGCCAAAAAACCAATGTTTTTTTAAGTCCCTCCGGGTATCTAATTCAAGAAAATTAAAAGGAGTGAGCTGAGTATAAGCAATTCTTCCAGCCAATGACTCTGAACTATTCCTTATTAATCGCGGGGATGCGGATCCCAATATAATAAACCTGCCCGGGATTCTGTGCTTATCAATCATCCCGCGTAATATTGGAAACAACTCAGGCATGCGCTGTATTTCATCTAAAATAATGCACTCTTCTTTATGTTCCTGGAAATAAATTTCTGCATTTTCAAGCTTGGTGATGTCCTCCTGCAATTCAAGATCCATATACCTGCACTTTCTGTTCATTTTACCCATAAGCGATTTCGCCAGGGTTGTCTTGCCTACCTGCCTGGGACCAATTATTCCAACCGCCGGGAATTGATATTACAAAACAAAGAATACCATGAAATTTAGAAATTATATAATAATAACAGTCGCGGTGCTCACCAGTAGAGCATCCAGATATTGTTAGAAAAGGATAGTTCAAGGTTATCAAAACCGATGAATGCTTCCCGCCTGAAATTTATTGGTATGGTAAGAAAACAATTCACTTTTTCATTATTTAATATGGCAGGCTCCCATTTCCCGGGAATTGATCTTACAGCTTCAGCAACCATTTCATCGAATCCAGGCATGATCCCGCCGGCTACATAAACTCCATCTATCTCCCCGGCAATAGTAATCACAAAACCTATCGTGATGGCTCCATCGAGGTTGTCAGTGCTGAGACCCGATTGAGCAATGTATTCTGACAAATATTTATGCAGCATTTTTGTGCCTGCTTTATATTCCGGATATTCATCGACTGAATAAAATACATTATCAATATATTTTTCGCCATTTTTAAGCCAGTTGATATTGGATACCAGCTGATTATTTCTGTAAACGGATTCCGATTTTTTCTGCCCGTTATCATAGTACTTGACTTCAATTCCTTCAAGTGTCAATGGAATGCGAGTACCGGAAGTCCCGGTTCTGATCATGTTATCATTCCAAATTTCTGTGAAATCATATAATCCTTCAGGAGTTTCTGAATACATGCGTGTATAGATTTTCTCCATGCTGCCATCCCGGTATTCCCTGACCAAAAATTCATTTGTGCCCCTGATCCTGATAACCCCGGTCGAAAAGATCTGCCATTGGTTGTCTTGTTTTGTAAAAGTTGAGATTTTATACTTCTTTGGAGCAGACTGGAAAATGGTTCGTTTAAGTACTGCTTCCCGGGGATCAGCAGGCCTGTTATTTGCGCTATAGAAGTAGGTGGTATCCTCCTGCGCCGTGGCCTGAATGCTGATAGCAATTAGAAAGAAATTAAAAACCTTCCACAAAGAAATTTTCATTATAATCTGATGCTATTATCTGCATATAAAAATAATTAATTACTATGCATCCCCAGCATAGCTTAATCAGGGACTGGATAGAAGTGTTTGAATTTCGAATAGATGCCGAAACCTGCCTGACTGACATCAGGCAGGTAAGTCGGGGATGAAGAAGCTGTTAAAGTGAAAGAATGTTTTAGACAACAGGTTAATCTACATTCTGTTCGGATGTCCTGAAAACCACATTTTGTTCGTCCACATCAATCTCCACATGCATACCCGCTGACACCTTTTCCTCCAGCAGGGCAAGAGAAAATCCATCGAGGATCTTTTTCCGGATTAACCGCTTAAGCGGCCTTGCACCGAACTGCAGGTCAAATCCTTCTCGTTTTAGATATTCAATGCATTGATCGGTTACCTGGAAAGTAATATCCTGTTTTGATAAGACTCTCCTGAGAAGATCCATCTGGATATGGATTATTCCCTCAATGTGATCCATGGTTAACGGCCTGAACATGACCATCTCATCAATTCGGTTCAGAAATTCGGGCCGGACACTTCGCCTGAGCAGTTCAAATACCTGGTTCCTGGTTTTCTCAATTACCTGTTCGAGCTGATCATCTTTTACCTGGCTGAAATTATCCTGGATAATATCAGATCCCAGGTTTGAGGTCATGATAATAATGGTGTTCTTGAAGTTTGCAATTCTTCCTTTGTTGTCCGTCAGCCTGCCGTCTTCGAGCACCTGCAACAGGATATTAAATGTATCGGGATGGGCTTTTTCAATTTCATCCAGCAATATGACCGAATAGGGTTTTCTCCTGACAGCTTCGGTTAACTGGCCACCTTCATCATACCCCACATATCCCGGAGGTGAACCTACCAGTCGGGATACGGCATGCCGCTCCTGGTATTCGCTCATATCGATCCGGATCAGCAGGCCCTCATCGTTAAAAAGATATTCGGCCAGGGCACGGGCCAACTCGGTCTTGCCTACTCCTGTGCTTCCCAGGAACAGGAAAGATCCCACCGGCCGGTGCTCATCCGAAAGCCCGGTGCGGTTTCTCCTGATGGCTGCTGAAACAGCTGAAATAGCCTCCTCCTGCCCCACAACCCTTTTATGCAGGGCCTCTTCAATATGAAGTAGTTTATCCCTGTCGCTTTGCAACATACGGGTTACCGGGATCCCGGTCCACCGGGAAACCACTTCAGCGATGTCTTCCGCCGTGATCTCCTCCCTGACCAGCCGTTTACCATCTTTCTCATATTCCTGGAGCCTGGCGATGGTTTTCTGCAGGTCTTCCTCCGCCATGGGAAGCTTACCATAGCGTATCTCTGCTACACTGCCCAGGTCACTGTCCCGCTCGGCTTTTTCTGCCTGGTATTTTAATTCCTCAATCAGTTGCTTGTACTTCTGAATGTTTTCTACCACTGCTTTTTCATCCTGCCAGCGTGCCACAAGTTGCTTATGTTCATCTTCCAAATCGGATAATTGTTTTGATATTTGTTCCACCCTCGTCTTGTCTTTCTCCCTCTTGAAAGCTTCCCGTTCAATCTCCAGTTGCTGGATTTTACGGTCGAGTGCATCCAGTGATTCCGGTTTAGAATTCATTTCAAGCCTCAGATGGGCGGCCGACTCATCAATCAGGTCGATGGCCTTGTCGGGCAGGTGCCTGTCGGTGATATACCTTACAGATAGCTGCACGGCTGCCACGATGGCTTCATCACGGATCCTGATCTTATGGAAATTCTCATATCTTTCTTTGATACCCCTTAATATGGAAATGGCATCCTCTTCTCCCGGTTCTTCCACAAATACTCTCTGGAACCGCCGTTCCAATGCTTTATCTTTTTCAAAGTATTTCTGAAATTCATTGAGTGTGGTTGCCCCGATCGCTCTTAACTCACCTCGTGACAGCGCCGGTTTCAGTATGTTGGCTGCATCCATGGCACCTTCTCCTCCACCGCCTGCACCCACCAGGGTATGGATCTCATCTATGAACAGGATGATCTGTCTTTCAGAACCAATTACCTCCTTTACAACCGATTTTAATCTTTCTTCAAATTCTCCTTTGTATTTGGCTCCGGCAATCAAAGCACCCATATCGAGCGAATAGATTTCTTTCGACAACATGTCGTCCGGCACATCCCCCTTCACGATCCTGAATGCAATGCCTTCTGCAATAGCTGTTTTGCCCACTCCGGGTTCACCTACCAGGATGGGATTGTTCTTGGTCCGGCGGGCCAGTATTTGAAGCACCCGGCGAATCTCTTCATCCCTCCCGATAACCGGATCCAGCTTCCCTTCCTCAGCCATTTTATTTAAATGAAGGGCATACCTGTCCAGTGCATGGTAGGTGTCTTCAGCCCCCTGGCTGTTTACACGGCTGCCCTTGCGCAATTCCCTGATGGCAGCAAGAAGATCTTTTTCCGATAATCCTGCATCTTTCAGCATTTGACCCACCTGGTCCTTCGAACGGATTATCCCGAGCAGCAAATGCTCAAGGGTGACATATTCATCCCCAAATTCCTTCAAACCCGACTGTGCTTTAGCCAGTACCTCGGCGGCATCGCTGGAAAGATATTTTTCCCCTCCACTTACCTTCGGATACCGTTGAATAATATGCCCGAGTGCTGCATGAATATTCCGATCGTTTATGGTAAGTTTTTTAAATATGAAGGGCATGACATTTTCATCCACATCCAGGATGCCCTTAAGAATATGTCCGGTTTCTATCGCCTGGTGGTCATTTTCGATTGCTACCTGTTGTGCCTGCTGTATCGCTTCCTGTGCTTTTATGGTAAATTTTTCAAAGTTCATTTTTAAGTATTTAAAATAATTTACACCTATAACATCAAATGGGAAGCCAGACTGGAACAAAATAATCACAGGAAATACAAGTTACTGGTTACGAGTTACCAGGGGCATGTTAATGAGTTAATAGTAAGCAGCTTAGTATGTCATATCAGATATAACATAATCTACTGCCTTGTGTCATTCTGGCAGTCGTAATTTCAATTTATATGCCAATCTGTCGTATTGGGGGTCGAGGAACAAATCCATGGCTCTTTTTTTTGCCTGTGGTAAAAATATCCTATTGAATGATTGTTATCCTGTGACTATCCTTATGCCTGATGGTAAGGATACCACCACCATTTATGCATTCATCCCATATCCATTCAAGATTTTTATCCGGATTTTTATCTCCCGAAGTCACATTTTCCGGCCTGCCTGTCAGCCTCAGAACCTCTGTTGAGTTATTGTCATATACCTCATAGGTTATTTCATTGTCTCCATACTCAATATTTTTGACTATAGATGTGGAAGATATCAGGTGGTCTGCATCAACCGGCATCAACTCACAGGGTAACTGGGCCATGGCCCGCAGGTAATGCACGAAAAAATCACCATAACCATCAGTAAACCAGATCTCATTAGTGTTCGGAGCTCCGGGGTATTCATTTCTGCCCTCGGTATCTACGCTGTATGTGCACCAGTTCAGTTGCCTGATGCAATTTATTTTCCTTGACCAATCGTTTGTTTTCCGGCTGTAAAGTAATTCAAGGTAAGCATACCGGGATGTGTGACTATTTCCGGGATAAGGATAGGCGGTTTGCTCATTGATCACCGTCACACCATATTTCTCCCAAACCTGATTCTTAAGTTCATCCCAAATCCAGTCCAGTGCCCGCCTGGCATCTTCCTGCCAGGAATCACCCCATTTCTCCGGATACAATAATATGTACTCAGCCAACCGGCCTGCATTGATCCCACACTCCGAATAATCATGAATATCTTCGAAAAACGGACCGTATTTATTATTCTTCAGGGCATGGTTTTTAAGCCATGAGCGCAGGATTTCTGCAGCATTATCATATTCCTTTTTACCGTCTTCATCCAATACGGCCAACTCTTCAAACATCCTGATGGTCCATACCCAATTGGTTGTATACGGCCATTTATTTTCACCTGTCCTGGTATTTACTTTATACGGGAATGGAGATTTTTCATCATCCCCCGCTTCTATCTTATCCAATAGCGTATTTGCCATTGTTTCAGTCAGCTCCAAATATCTTTCAATGCCGGTAATCTTATACAGGTTGATTAAATGATATCCAAGATCTCCTATCTTGTCGATATGTGCCACATCTATCCCGTCTATCATATCCCCATCATAACGGAATCCGGCATCCAGGCTCGAATGCCATGGATAAGGAACCGAAGGCCAGTCATGATCCGAAGGACTTAATCCCCGGTTTGTATAAAAATCAGCCTGGTAGATCATGTTGTCAATCACCTTCCGGTTACCGGTATATGCATACCAGTGGGTCCAGCTATCCAGGACCATCTGGACCTGGTCGCCACCTATTCCATGGTCCTCCTTCCCTCCCCATATGCCGGTATAGGTTTTACTGAATGGCCATTCCCTGTGCATCATATAATATTTTACCCCATCATGAACATAGGGAATATTATCCCAAAATTCCCAGCAGAGGTTTAAAATATAATCATAAGATTCACCCGGATCCTGCGAATACCATGGGAGGATATTGCTTGCTGTATCGGTGTGAATATAATGCCGTCCAAGCCTGTCGTTATGCCTGAGGGTCCCTTCCGGGGTCCATATTATATGATCCTGGGAATTGGCTGATGTCCAGATAGATATAAATAATATAAATACACCCAGATGTCTCATTGGTAAGGTTTTATAGATTGATAAATGATTGACTCTCCTCGCAGCAAGCTGCGAGGAATCATCGATCCTTTATATAAATTTTTAATTGCGCTCGCTAACCCCGCAGCAAGCTACGGGGAAACGAGTTTCTGAGTTCGGCGAAGCCAATGCGCTCGCAGGATTCAATTT
>JADHVS010000138.1 GCA_016783865.1 Bacteroidales bacterium | reverse complement strand
GTGGTCAACCATACGGCGATTATCTTCTCCGGACCCCAAGGAATCGGGAAGACGACCTGGCTGCTTAACCTTTGCCCTCCGGCGTTGAAGGAGTATATCTTTTCCGGGACGATCAATCCGAATAACCGGGATACGCTGGTACAGATCTCCGAGTGTATGTTCATCAACTTGGATGAGCTGGAAAACATGAACCGTACTGAGATCGGGACGGTCAAGGAAATCATTACAAAATCGGCAATCCGGGTGCGCAGGGCCTATGGGCATCATGCTGAGTCGCTGGTCCGGCGGGCGTCGTTCATGGGTTCGGTCAATACGATGCAATTTCTGACTGATACGACCGGCTCCCGGCGGTTCCTCTGCTTTGAGGTTCTGGCAATCGACTACGTCCAGAAAGTGGAGATGGATCTGGTCTTTGCCCAGGCGTTGGGGCTCTATGAAGAGGGGTTTCAGTTCTGGTTTGATCCGGAGGAGGTCCGGGAGATTCATCAAAACAATGAGCAGTTCCTGGTCTGTTCGGCGGAAGAGGAGTTATTGCTTGTTTATTTTGAACCAGTGGCATTATCAGAAGCCAGGACGTTCCTTACCGCTTCTCAACTGATCGCTGAGATTAGCGAGAATCCCGGAACCTTACTGAGCATCAATCCGGGTAGTGTGATCCGTATGGGATTGGCATTGAAAAAACAAGGATTCGTGAAAAAAAAATCCCATGGGATATTCATGTGGGCGGTAAAGAAGGTGCTGGAGGGTGATGTATGCTTTCCGTTTTAGGCTTTTTAATTGAGATCTTACAACCCCATCTTCACTCCATTCCTCTTTAACCACTCTTCATGCTTTCGAAAGTCCGGCATCTTTTTGTCCAGTTCGTTCCAGAACTCAGGAGAATGGTTTGGATAGGTGAGGTGGACCATCTCATGGGTGATGATGTAATCCAGCGCCGAAACCGGAGCCATCACGCATTTCCAGTGAAAGTTGAGCCCATTCTGGCGATTGCAGGAGGCCCATCGGTTTTTTAACTCCATCACCTTTAGAGAATTGGGTTTCACCCGGAATTTCTCCTGGATGACCTTCAGCCGTTCTTCGATCTTTTCCCGGGTTTTCTCTTTGTAAAAATGCTTGAATACCTTTGCTGCCTGAGGAAGTTTACGTTTGTCAAGGATCAGGGAATTCCCGCTGATCCGTAAAGCAACTTTCTGGTGATCCTGGATAGATAGGCGGTAATTCCTGCCCAGGTAAAGAAAGGATTGTCCGTTGACAAACTCCCGGATTACCTTCCCCTGGTTTAGTTCCTTCCATTTGGCCAGCTTGGTAAAGATCTGGAACTGCTTTGATCTTATGGTTTCTTCAATTTTTTCCTCGCTTGCCGAAACAGGTGCAAGCGCCTTCACCGTTCCATCGCGTTCAATGAAAATACTGACCGTTTTTCGGCGGGCCGTCCGGACAATGGTTATAGCTACTCCCTCGAGTTTCATCGTAGATCTGCCTCCCTGTTTTTAGCAAGTTTCATGATTTCGGTGGTCAGTTCGGCTGCCTTTTCCGAGATCCCCGCCAGACGGGCATAATGAATCTCATCTTCCAGAAGCCCTTCCACGCGCTTTCGCTCCGATGCTTTGTCGGTCCAGAAATTCCTGATCGCTGCGGTCTCATGGATAATCGGCATGATAAGATGAATTAACTCCTTTAACTTGTGAACATCCTGTTCGTCCGATGATTCCTGATTGAGTATATCAAAAAACGGGGCCTCGCTAGCCGATATTCCCTCTTCCTCCTCTTTTCTTCCCTCTCCCAATTCTTCATGTAATTTGTTTAATTCATCCACAATGGTATCCCAGTTATCCTGGTAGGCATGTAGGATCATCTCCATCCGGTCTTTGATATGACTGTAAAATACGGGATCTTTATCCAGATTCACCTTGATGTGCCAGCGAATGGCATGTTCCATCTCGGATGCCTTGGACTTCGGTGTTTTATTCAGGGCATTGACTTTTATTTTGAATTCTTCGGATAGGACAGGAACTGTGGAGATAGTTGTATCGATACCCAGAGACATCAAGTGCCGGTCGATGAGCTTGCGTACCTTCTCGGAGGTCCATTTCAAATCCATGGTTTCATCCTTGTAACGATCCTTGATTCGCCAAAGTAGATAGCCCAGGCGTTTTGCAGGAATCCAATAAGCCGTTCCCGCCTGGACATTGAACAACAGATCGAGGCTGTCAAAAAAGCTCTTTGAATAGGTTAGCAATTCAGCCCTGAATTTGATCTGCCTGGCCTCTTCAATGCATGCCTCCGCAAAATCAAATTCTTTATCAGCATCCGTCAGCCGCTGGTTTAGGAAATTGTCAATGTCAAATAACTTGTGATCTGTGAACAGGTTAACCAGCCGTTTATAGCGGGCTTCCAACACGGGGATCTCTTTGTTAATGTCCCGGAAAACTTCCAGGAATTCATTCAACTCCTCCCTATCATGATCTGTATAGATGGCTAACGCGTCATTAAGGTGTTTGGTCACTCCAAAGTAATCGACGATCAGCCCGTATGTTTTCCCTTTCCGGGTGCGGTTAACCCTGGCGATGGCCTGGAAAAGGTCATGTTCCCTCATGCTTTTATCGAGGTACATTACTTGCTCAATGGGAGCATCAAAACCGGTAAGCAACCGGTCACACACGCAGATGATCCCCATGCAGCTTTCCGGTTTTTCCGTGTCAAAATCTTTCTTGAAGTTCTCAATGGCATTGTGATCCGTTGCCTCCCTTCGCGCTTTGCTGATGTATCCCGGTTCGTTATTTCCAAGGCTTGAAACAATAGCAGCCACTTTCAACGATTCCAGCCGGCCAAGTTGTTCCCGATCAATCTGGTCTTCCGGAAGCGCCCTTATTTCTGCAATTTTATCCTGTATAGCGTGTTCCAGTTCATATTTATATCGGACGGCTGCCACTATGCTCGAGGCCACCACCTGCGCCTTAAAACCGTTGACAAGGATCTCCCGGTAATAATGATTAAGGATGTCTTTTGAAATCGCGGCAATGCGTTCTCGTGATTCGAGGTAGGCGATGAAGGAACCATACCTGCGCTGGATCTCCTGACGCTCGGATTCCGTACGCTGGGCAAACATGTCTTCAAATTCGGTATCAAATGCCTCTTTGTCCCGAAGTTCATCCCGGGAAACCTTCCCGATATATTTGATCTCCACCGTTGCCCTGTCCTGCACAGCCCTGTCAAACTTATAGAAATCGATAAAACCTCCAAACCGTTCATGGGTTTTGATGCGATGCCTGTCGGTCAGTAAAGGGGTGCCGGTAAATCCGATCCGGGTTGCGTTGGGGAATGCGCTGAAAAGATTGTCACCCAAATCGCCTCCCTGAGTCCGGTGCGCCTCGTCAATCAGCATGATGATCCGGTCGCTCTCGTTGATGGTGTCAAAACGTTCAAATGTTGGTACTAATCCCGCGTCAATTAACGATTGTGCAGATAGATTTCGTTCATCCAAAAACTTATGGATCATCACCATGTTCACATCGCCTGTATCATCCGATAAAAGATTCAGGTCTCTTCGCCGGTTGATAATCCTTACCGGCTCCCCGGTCAACGCAGCCGTTTCAGAAAGCTGATCCTCCAGGTCGTTTCGATCTACGATGAAGATGATCTTTAGATCTTTGAGATCAGTACAGGATCGGAGTTTCCTGATCAGAAATATCATAGTCAGGCTCTTTCCCGATCCTTGTGTATGCCATACCACGCCTCCTTTTTCCATCGGAGTCTTTCCTTCCCTGAGGTTCCGGATGATCTTCCCAACAGCCCTGTACTGATTGTACCGGGCCACGGCCTTGATCTCCATCCCTTTTTTGATCTCCATGAACAGGGTGTGGTGTTTCAAAATATCTACGAAGATCTCTTTGTTAAGCATCCCGTGGATCAACACCTCCTGGCGCTCTTCATGGGGGGAAACCTGAATGGTCCTGTACTCTTCCGGAAAGATGTCCACCCAGTTAGTGTAGAAATCAAAGTCGGCGCTGATGGTGCCTGCACGCGCTTCCCGGCCATGGGAAATGATACTGAATAGGTTGTAATGAAATAGCTTCTCCTCGCCCTCTCTGATGCCATAGTCGTCATCCCGGGTATTGGCATAGCGGGTAACCTGCAGATAGGCTTCACTGAGCGGCTCAGCTACATCAAAATCCTTGCACTCCACCACTGCCACAGGCATACCGTTCAGGAAAAGTACGATATCCGGGATGATGCCTTCCCGGGCTGCTCCGGGTGTCAATAACCTGAACTGATTGATGGTGGTGAAATCGTTCTCCTCCCAGTTTTTAAAATCGACCAGCCTGACCGTGGGATCTTTTTCTCCGGTCAGTTCGTTCACCCGTACGCTGGTCCCTTTTGTCATTAGCCTGTAAATGGCTTTGTTGGCTTCATGCAGGGAGATCCCGGGAAAATTGGTGACTTCGAATAATATCTCTTCTAATTGCTTGTCGGTCAGCCACTCCTTTCCATCGTCTGTCTTGTTGATCTTACGGATGGCATTCTTAAACAAGCCGGGCAGGATGACCTCCTTAAAGGAATTCCGCAGACTTTTCGCCGGTTCCTGTGGAATACCGATCCCCTGGTCAATAATAGTCCAGCCCAATTGACGGAGCTTTTCCAGGAAGGGCTTTTCGACGTTAAGGTATTCGGGCATGGCTAATCTTTTTTATTGGTCACATAAGCCTGTTCAGGATGGTTGATCATTTCCGGATGCAGGTATCGCAACTCTTTGGATTCTATCATTGTACTCAAGTACTTCCGTTTGAAATAATCTTCTCTCTTGCCAAATAGTTCAGCAATTTCGTGTGAGCTCAAGGCTTTATATGCGCATAGCTTTTTAATAAGCCGTTTTATTTTGTTCGAATCATGCTCCCGCTGTTTTAGTCCGGATATTTCGTTTATCAATTCAACAGGAATAATATCAGGAGGTGGTGTACTTAAACCGGGAGGTGGTGTACTTACATCGGGGGGTGGTGTACTTATTTTCGGAGGTGGTGTACTTAAACCGGGAGGTGGTGTACTTAAATCAGAAGGTTGTGTACTTAAATCTCCAGTCACTTGCAAATCCGGAGAAACGATTGGAGCAATAAGAAGGCTGCCTGGCACATAATAGGTTGCTTTCCCCCTTCCTTTGGATTTCAAAAGTTCATAGGACTTTAGTGACCGAAGGTCATTGCTTGCCCGTAATGTATCGCAGTCGGCCATTTGCCGATAGGTCTGGTTGTCAATCGCTCCAACTTCTCTGACGAAGATCAGGGCCTGTTTCTGTGAATCATTTAAGTCATACCGGTTAAATTGGCCCAGCCATTGAATGTCTTTTTCATCCAGAAAATGATGAAGCAGAAGCCTGACGGTAAATTCATTGTGTTCCCGGCTTGATTCAAATGTCGGCGGCACAAGGTGAGCATCAGTCATAAGCCTCCTCATCGCCCGGATGCCTGACCCTTTTGTTTCAGCGAGGTTGGTGTCATGAAAAACTGCAGCAATAAACGGGTTTCTGGTTTCACTCCCCGGCTGTCCAAGTTTATCTTCAGATTTCAGGGAAAATCCCGGATTGATGATTTCGATACGGTTATCGTACCGGATAATCTGGGTTGGTCGATGTTCCCTGTATGACCGGTGCATGAGGGCATTGACAATAGCCTCCCGTAAAGCCTTTAAGGGTAAACCGGTAGTTGCTGCCTGCACATCATCTTCCGGAAGTAAAAATCCCTTGGGTAAATCTGCATTAATGGCTTCAATAAGCCTGTACAACATTAGAATCAGCGGTCCCCGCATGTCTATGGTAGTAAACCGGTCGTCGGGATTTTCAACCCAGGTATTTCCCGGAACCCGAATATAATCCACCCTTAGCATGGGAGCTAATTTTCTTTGAACCCTGGATGAACCAAACAGAAGAAAGCCGGCAATGTTCAGTTTATTTGCATCTTCAATGTCCACACACCCCAAAGCCTGAAGCAGTTCATGATCATTGTACGTAAGCTCTTCGGCCAATGGATTTACCTTTTCCCGGAGGAACCGGTATCTCTTTACTGCGTTTTCATCCACATCATCCATGGAAGTTCCCTGAACCGGTGTCTGGTCAAAACTTCCGTTATCCTGGTAAAAAACATGCATGTCGTCCTCGGTGCAGCGCTGGTCGGTAGATCCGATTCTTCTATAGGCCCCGGAAGGTAATCCCTCAGATTTGAAATACAAGGGTTTTTGCCTTTGAGGCAGTTCATTCACCCTTACTTCTATAAGAGTTTTTCCATTTACCTTTTCGACGTTTACGGCAGGCCGAACCGGAATGTTGAACATGCTGGCACATTGCGTAGCGAAGTCACGTTGAAATTTATCCGGATCACTGACCCCAACAACTTTATATTGCTGGAATAATCCAGTTTGATCCAAAGCAATCCCCATCAAAATATAACCTCCTCCCAGACCCGGTTCATTGCAATAGGCACAAACCGTTTCCATGACCGAATGCGAACTTTCACCTCCTCCCTTGGCTTCAATCCAAGGGCATTCGTCTAGGTCGTTTAAAAATTCAAAAAGTTCTTTTGCAGTATGCTTCATATTATTGTATTCTTGTTGATCTTCAGGATAGCCTCTTTAAATACTTCAGGAAGGATTACCTCCTTAAAGAAATTCCGCAAACTTTCGACGGCTCCTGAGGAATACCTATCCCTTGGTCAATAACCTGCCAGTCCAACTGGTAAAGTTTTTCTAAAAAGGTTTTTTCTACGTTTATATATTCTGCCATAATTTAATATAATTCGTAATGATGATTTGAAAATTTATTACCTGAAGTAATTATTAAATTCTGTTCTTTGATATGTTCAATGAGTACAGTAATTTTTTCATGTTTTACACCATTCAAATCATCAGTTGTAATTAATACATCTTCTAAACCATGCTCACAGTAGCTTTTTCTTCGGTCTTTCCAATCATTGTAATACTTTCGGGTATCAAGCATTCCCAGGTGTTCCCAAAATAACTTTTTCCCATCCCTAAGGTAAATAGTAAAGTCTGGATGAATCTTATATGTTAGTTTTTCTAAATCAAGTGGTTCTTCATATTTAAATTTTAACCCACTTTTTTGCAAAGCATTATAAATAATAAATTCAATTTTTGAAGAAACAATGACTCCCGGCTCCGGGCTGAATATTCCTTTTTTATTTATTGGGTCTTTAAAAATGGATGAATTACGATGTATCAAATGTGAATTGTTCTTAGCTTTTAACAACAAATTCTCTTTAACATCCTGTACAAAAATGAAAAGGCGAAATTTCGAGCGTGTTAATGCAGTATATAACAATTCTTTAGACAGAAGAGATTGCTTTTGTGGTATTACAAAAAATACATTTTTAAAATCACTTCCCTGTGATTTATGGACAGTAATTGCATAAGCTAAATCAAAATTATCTTCGTCATCCACACTAAAAAATGGTTTATCTCTATCTTTGAAAAAGTATTTTCTGTAATCGTTACCGATATTAACAACTCCGATTGAACCATTTGATAATTCTAACCTTCGGTTTTCTCTTTTGCCCCAATACCAGTTATATAACCGAATAATTTTATCAGCATGATAGAAATATTTATTCTCGGAGCCATTTTCATCCTTGTATCTGTAATTTGATTGAATATTCTTGTTAATACCTAAAGTACCAAAATAGCCTGTTCGGTAAGGTGAAAGAATTTGAAAATTTTCCAATTGAAGCTTACTTATAAACTCACCGTCTTGCTGGTTAACATAGCCATTTTCATATAAGCCAAACAATAGGTTTAATTTTTCACAATCATCTTCGGATTCATTAACTTCTTCAAATTCTAAAACCTTATTCAATGCTTCCTGAACCTTCTCATTTAATTGTTGCTGGTTCTTCCATTTTTGAACAAATAATCCGTTACTTTTTTGGCCTTCGCCACTATCAATAATGTTAAATGCTTCTTCATAACATCTTGTTTTGTCTGTAAAAGCTTCCGCTAATTTCAAAATTTTCTCATCATTCTCTTGTCGGCAATTTGAAACTAAATTTATGTAGTGATTAACTGACAATTCTTCATTTTGCTGAACATTTTCAATGATGTCGTGAAAAGGTTTACCGAAGCCTATTGGTGGTAGCTGGTTTTCATCACCTACAAAAATGATACGCTTTGGGTATTTGTCTGTAAATTTTATGATTGAAAAAAGCAAAATGAGTTTGTTCAAATCAAGCATTGAAGATTCATCAATTACCAAATTATCTATGTTCAACTTCTCCTCTTCCGGGATATTTAAAGCTCCCTCCCAGTCGTCATATATCCGGACGAACTTGTTCTCAAAGATGTATTTATCAATTGTCTTTGCTGAAACATCTTCTAAAGCTGTAAATTTTCTAATATTTTCTGAAATCCGCAAAGCAGCTTTACCTGTGGGGGTCAGTATCAGCACATCTTCACCAGCATTGTAAAGATGCTCTATGATTTGACTTGTTTCATATGTTTTGCCTGCACCAGGTCTACCAGTGAGCAGAAAGAACGATTTTTCAAAAATATTTTTATACAACAACCTTCTCTCTTTGGCAAATAATTCCTTGTGCTCATTGGTTTTGATAATTTTTTTCAGTTTTTCCAAACTATCGGCAATGTGCTTTTCTATGTCAATATTTTTTTGCTTGTGTTTTTCCCTATTTATTAGTGTGTTGACAAGGTTTTTTAGGAAATCCTCTGATTGTTTTACCACTTTCAGGTAAAAGAACTTTGCCTCTTTGGTTTCATTTATATGAAGCTTTTGAATAAAATGAGATTTGTAATCATCATCTAAATTAAGAAGGGCTTCATCATCTAGTTCAATGTTATTTTTGTAAATAAGTGGATGTTCGTACAAATCTTTTAATACCTCCTGTGCCGAATCGTAACAATGCCCACTTGCCCCAATATTCCATAAATAATTGATAATTACCGAACGAACCCTTTCCGGACTATCCTCCCTCAGGTTTTGAAGAGTCCTATGCCGTTTAGTGTGTTTTTTATCGGGTATCATGCCCATGTCTACCTTATACACATCAATTGGCTCGTCTTGCATGTCGGGAATATCCAAATCGTCCTCATCGGCTACATATTCTTCATAAAGGGCATAAGGATTGTTTTCTATTTCTTTAAGAAGTGCCTTATTTTCAACAATTTTCTCAATTTGATACTCAGTTAAAACAAAAAGTGCAAGCTTGGCAAGTGATTTACTGTATTTCTTGAAAACCCTATTTTCAGATAAATCATACAATTCATCTTCAAACCCTTCTAATTCATCAGGCCACTTTTCTTCCAGAACATCTGAAAATAATTTGCTTAAATCGTATTTTGCTGAAAGCAATAGTTGAATGTTTGCAGTCAATTCTTTGGTTTTATCTTTATCCTGTATGTAATGATTCAAAACTTTGGCCAGTGATGGGTAAATGCCTCTTTTAGTCCAACATTTGACAATCATATCATCAATACGTCTTTCTTCTTCTTTCAAATCGTTTTTTACAACTTGTTGGTTGTGTTCCTGAATTTTTTTGATGGACTTGCGAATCTTGTAAAGCATATACAAACATTTATCATCATCTATGTCCATGCTTACATACTTGAAACCTCTTATCAAAGATTCCTCTTCAATAATCACTTTTATATCCTGTAGCAGCTCTTCAGAATCAGGGTTGGCTTCAATATATCTTATATATTCTTTGTATGGCAATAGTACTGAAGAATTGGGGTTATGACTGAATTGAAGCATCCAGTTCATGGTAGGAAAGTTGGTCATTGTTATATCTGTGTATTCCACCCACTTTCCATATTCCTTTTTCTTTTTCTTTTTTGGTTTGCGGATTTCCTCTAATTCTGCAGCATCGAACTTGAAATGTTTAGGCTCCGGTAACTCACTAATAACAGAACAACCCAATAACAGATATTTCATATCATCTGCCGAAACGGGATTGTCGTAATTGGCATAAAAGAAAAGAATTGACTCACCGGGCCTAAACTTGTTGATGTAATTTTCTATCCTTTGGTCTAGATCTGGCCAGTAGTTTCCATATTTCTTTTCTTTGGTTTTGGCATCGTGAACAAAAGATAATTTAAACGGCCAGGTAAATACTGAGTGTTTCCTGACTATATCTGGTATAACGTTAGTAACCCATTTAAAAGCATGAAGATGCTCCACCGGAAATTCCTGTTCACTAAATGCATTAATACTCCAATAGCAAGGTGGAACATTCGCAGGTTTAAAATTTTGGGCTATGTATTCTCCTTTTACTCCATTCCTGCCCTCGTATTCGGTGTTTTTCTTTTTCTCTATACGGCCAGATAATAAGGAATGAGCGCCTGTACAATAAGTATTTCCCTCAGGATTGCAGCAAACCTTGCCATCCCAGTTATTATCGTGCCATGCCATTCGTACAGTTAGGTGCATAATCTTAATTTCCTGATTGCATTAATGATTCATCCTCAACCTTTACCAACTTCTTCTCACTCAACAAATCCACCATCAATCCTGCCTTGAGCATTTGTAGCTTATGAAGATAGCTTTGTTCGATGTGCAGTTTTTTATCTAAGGAATTCAATCCTTCGGTAATAAGTTTTTGCTCTTTAATGTTTTTTGGGAATACAATCAATATGTATAGAAAGTCATATAAATTGAAATTACTCCGACCATCCCCAGTTGCATACATTTCTATTCTATTTTTGAAATGCATTGAATTAAAATAATAGCATAAAAATTCGTTATTAATTTTATGCGCGTCTACCTTTGTATTAATTGTAGCAAAACCATGAGATGGGTCAAGGTGCTTATCAATTATTGCAGACGTTCCAATATCTCCAGTATGAACAGTAACAATATCTCCTTCGTGTAAATATCTTTGAGAATTGTTGTCAGAAAACGTTTTATCAAGTTGAATCATACCATTCTTATCAATTCTGTTATCTCTTATATTATTGTTTCGAATCAGTGGTATGCCATTTTCAACATAATGAGTAGTCATCGTTGTGACTAATCCAATCCATATTCTTTTTGAGATATTTTCAATTGTATCCACCCCCCACTCTCTCGGCACCCAGCCCAGCTTACTCTCCTTATATAACTCCGGGACTTCTTCATAACGGGGACGTAGTTTTCCTGTGGTCAGATCAATGCCCCGGGTAAACAGGTCGTGCAGCATGCCTTGCTTGATGGCTTTGTACTTGGCAATGCCCTGTTCAGTTTTTTCAATTATATGATCAACGATGGTGAGGATTTTGGCGATTCTGAGTTGTTCAGGAAGATTTGGGTATTTAATCTTTGCCTTTTCAATGTCGCCAATCGTCAGCCCATAACGTGTGCTTCCATTAGCAACTCGCGCAAAATAATTTTTTAAGTCAGGTTGTTGAAGAACAAACATTAAAAATACTCCGTTAATCTTATTATTTGGTCGCAGAATTGCAAGATGATATCCACATATTAAATCTTCTATTTCTTCAGTAATTACCGATGGAATGGC
>JADHVS010000137.1 GCA_016783865.1 Bacteroidales bacterium | reverse complement strand
CTAATATCCATATTCGTAACTAGCATTAAGACCGCTGAGAAAAACATGAACAAAAACTAATAAATCAAAAAAATCAAATATCCATGTTCGTTATTCGATATTTAATTGTATTCTTAAGTTATTAACATGACACCATAATTTGATTCAATTATTGTAATTTTAATTTTTTAAACCGGGAAAAAATGGCGCAACTGAAAGAAGGCGACATGGCTCCTGCGTTCACAGGAGCCGATCAGAATGGGAATAGCATATCGTTGAGTGAATTAACAGGGAAAAAAGTGATCCTTTATTTTTATCCCAGGGATAATACACCGGGATGTATAGCCGAAGCATGTAACCTAAGGGATAATTTCAGCAAACTGAAAAACATGGGGTTCGAGGTGATCGGTGTAAGCGCCGACAGTGAAAAGTCGCATCAGAATTTCATCAGCAAATATGAATTACCCTTCAACCTGATCTCTGATACGGATAAAGATGTGTTAAAGGCTTATGGAGCATGGGGAACAAAGAAAATGTACGGGAAGGAATATGAAGGGATAATCAGGAAAACTTTCGTCATTGACGAATCAGGAAAAATTATAAAGATCTTTGAGAAGGTCGACACGAAAGACCATACGAATCAAATAATCACAGCTTTAAACGCATAGCGTTTTCTGCAGAAAAAATCCAAACTATGTCTGAACCGAAGGAAGATAAGGTCAAGAATGAAAAGTTAAAGGCCATTGAGCTGACACTGAGCAAAATAGAAAAAGATTATGGCAAAGGAAGCATCATGAAGATGGGGGACCAGCCTATTGAGGATGTATCGATCATCGATTCCGGCTCCATCTCAATAAACCTGGCACTTGGTGTAGGTGGCTATCCAAGAGGAAGGGTAACTGAGATTTTTGGCCCCGAAGCATCAGGAAAAACGACACTTGCGTTGCATGCCATTGCTGAAGCTCAAAAGGCTGGTGGCATTGCTGCCTTTATCGATGCCGAGCATGCCTTCGACCGGTTCTATGCCCAGAAGCTGGGTGTGGACATCGAAAATCTGCTGATTTCACAACCTGATAACGGGGAACAGGCACTGGAGATCACCGACCACCTGATCCGTTCGGGTGCAATTGATATAGTAGTCATCGACTCTGTAGCAGCACTAACTCCCAAAGCGGAAATTGAAGGTGAAATGGGAGATTCCAAAATGGGATTGCAGGCCCGCCTCATGTCCCAGGCCCTGCGAAAACTGACTGCCAATATCAGTAAGACCAATACCTGCTGCATGTTCATTAACCAGCTCAGGGAGAAGATAGGAGTGGTGTTTGGAAATCCCGAAACAACCACGGGTGGTAATGCTCTTAAGTTTTATGCCTCAATCAGGGTCGACATCCGTCGTACAGGTCAGCTTAAAGAAGGTGAAGATATCCTGGGAAACAGGACCCGGGTAAAAATCGTTAAGAACAAAGTGGCTCCACCTTTCAAGAAAGCGGAGTTTGATATTATGTATGGCCAGGGCATCTCCAAAACCGGAGAGCTGGTCGACCTGGGTGTTGAATTGGAACTGATAAAGAAAAGCGGATCATGGTTCAGTTATGCAGATACTAAACTGGGACAGGGCAGGGATGCCGTGAAGCAATTGCTGATGGATAATCCTGAACTCGCTGAAGAACTTGAAACCAAGATCTTTGAATCTTATAACAGCAAGCTATAACAGACCGCAACTGATATAAGGACCTTGCGTTCAACCAAAACCCAAATCTATGAATCCTATTAAACTTTCAGGAGCCATCCTCCTGTTGTCATTGCTGTATGCATGCACCAGTACCAATCAGAAAACTTTAACCACTGAATCTGATTTTTCGGGAAGGCTCACCGAAACAGAAATTTCAAACGGTGTTCTCACCCCGGAGATCCTCTGGAAATTTGGCAGGCTGGGTGAAGTGCAATTATCCCCCGGCGGTTCTGAGATAGTATATTCTGTGACCCGCTACGATGCCAATACCAATGGACGCGCTACGGATATATTCATTCAGGTTATCCAGGATGGGGATCCTGTGAAACTAACCGGCAGTGATGGTTCATATTATAATCCTCGCTGGACCCCGGATGGATTAAAAATAGGTTTCATCACTGGCAAATCGGGATCCCCGCAGATCTGGGAAATGAATCCCGACGGGTCGGAATTGGTACAGGTTTCTGATCATGAAGGAGGGATTAACAGTTTTGAGTATTCCCCTGCGGGTGATCATATCCTGTTTACATCGGATGTAAAAATCGATGAGACCCTTGCCGAGCAATATCCCGATCTTCCGCTGGCCAATGTGAAGATCTTTGACGACCTGATGTACCGGCACTGGAATGACTGGACCGATGAAAATTACAGCCATATTTTTGTAGCTTCCATTCAGGATGGTAAAATTGCCGATGCAACTGATATTATGCCAGGGGAAGCATGGGATTCGCCCCTTTCGCCCTACTTCGATGCCAGTGAGATTGCCTGGAGCAAGGACGGTAAGTACATTGCATATACCTGTAAAAAAATGAAAGGGAAAGAATATGCCGTCAGCACCAACTCAGATATATACCTGTATAGCAAGGAATCAGGGAAGACCCGGAACCTGACCGAGGGCATGCCAGGGTATGATAAGTACCCGGTGTTCTCGAATGATGGGAAGAAGATCGCATTTGAAAGCATGGAAACACCTGGTTATGAGGCTGATAGAAAGCGTCTGATGCTGTGCGACCTGGAATCTGGTGAAAAAACATACCTGACTGAAGAATTCGACCAGGAGGCTTCTCAATATATCTGGAGCAAAGATGACAAGGAGATATGGTTCCTGTCTGGTATCCATGCCACCTACCAGATCTATAAGATCAGTCTGGCCGGTTTAGCAATAACCCAGGTTACAGAAGGCACTCACGATTATACATCATTCTCCATGGCAGGAGAAACTATGATTGGAACAAAAATGTCGATGCGAATGGCATCGGAGGTATTCCGGATCAATCCGGAAAATGGGGAGGAGACCCAGCTCACCTTCATTAACCAGCCCATTTATGACCATATTGAAATGGGCCAGGTGGAAGAACGATGGATCAATACCACAGACAACAAAGACATGCTGGTATGGGTCATCTATCCTCCCGGATTTGATGACACCAAACAATACCCCGCCCTGCTGTATTGTCAGGGAGGTCCGCAGAGTGCCGCCAGCCAGTTCTTTTCATACCGCTGGAATTTCCAGATGATGGCTGCCAACGATTATATTATTGTGGCACCTAACAGGAGGGGATTGCCCACCTTTGGCCATGAGTGGAACCTGCAGATATCGGGCGATTATGGGGGACAAAACATGAAAGATTATTTCAGCGCCATCGATGAATTAAAAGAAGAACCATTTATTGATGAAAACCGTCTGGGTTCTGTGGGAGCCAGCTATGGAGGCTACTCGGTATTCTGGCTAGCCGGTCATCATGAGAAGCGGTTCAAAGCCTTTATTGCCCATTGCGGAATTTTCAATTTTGAAAGCATGTATGGGGAAACTGAAGAGATGTTTTTCGTCAATTTCGATTATGAAGGGCCCTACTGGCAGGATCCCAAACCAAAGAGTTATGAGTTCTCACCACACCTGGCCGTGCAGAACTGGGATACACCCATACTGATCATCACCGGGCAGAATGATTTCCGGATCCCTTACACGCAGAGCATGGAGGCATTTAATGCGGCTCAACTGCTGGGTGTTCCAAGTAAGTTGATGTTTTTCCCGGATGAAACCCATTTTGTTACCAAGCCGCAAAACGCAATCCTCTGGCAGAGAGAGTTTTTCGGATGGCTCGACAAATACCTGAAGGAATGATCCGGAAGGCGGATTGAAGCTCCTCGCCGCTGTGCTCTCCGGGCGGGCGAGGCAGTCGGGGGAGAATGCGCACGCTGGATTCACGGATTTTTCATATATTTATTTGATATTGTATAAAACCTGTTCGCTATGAACAATTTTTTTCAATTTCTGCTGCATTTCATCTTTATTGCAACATTCCTGTTTGTATTTATCATTGCTATCATTATACTCAAACCATTCAGGCTGCACAGGAAAAGGAAAATATCTACTATTTCGCTGAAAATCAGCTATTTGCTATACCTTGCGTTCTTTCTTGGATTTGTCTACCTGGTGTTGTTCTTCACCGACAACGAGGTAAGTACTGAGGAGGTAATGGAAAACGGGACTTCAGTGATCTATTACATCATCGTGCTCATTGCCTTCTTCCTGCCTAACATCGGGATAATGATCCGGCGAAAATTCAAGGAAAAGAGGGGGATATACAATTACTCGGTGACTGTTATGAACCTCTTGGTCATACTGGCGTTGATTTTTATGATAAGCCAGATAGAGTGGTCGTTTACTTAATTCTCTTGAATGGTCAGCCTGCGGCTGACCATTCTATTATCTTCTTAAGCTTTTCTTCCACTGGCATATACCCGTCCAGCCAACGGATCGATATGCCGTTACGTTCCATCCGCCGGTACCAGGTCATCTGCCTCTTGGCAAATTGATGGATCGCCGTATTCAGCCTGGCAAACATAGTATCATAATCCAGGTCACCATTAAGGTGGAGGGCCAGGTATTTGTACTCCAATCCGTAATACATCAATTGCTCATAGGTAAGTCCCGAAGCCAGCAGCGCTTCAGCTTCTGCAAGCATCCCTTCGTCCAGGCGCTGCTTCAACCTCCCGGTTATGCGCCGCCTGGTTGATTCGCGGTCATATTTTATTCCAACAACCAGTGTATTCAGTTCAGGGAAATCGCTGTCCACTTCCGGATTTTCAGAGTAGTATTCTTCAATTTCAATCGCCCTGACCAGGCGTTTTCTTTTTTCAGTATCAGTAATATTATGCAGCGGTTTAAAGGCCGATAGCATCTTCTGCATCTCATCCATACTCCTGCCTTCCAGGTCCTTGCGCAGCGTTCTATTTACCGGGACGTTAATCAACCGGTAACCTTTCAGAATGGCTTCGATGTAAAGTCCGCTCCCACCACAAAGCACAGGCAGCTTTTGCCTTCCATGAATCTCATTAAAAACCTTTATGAAATCACGCTGGTATTCATACACATTGTATTCATATCCCGGATCAGCAATATCAATCAGATGACAGGGTATCTGCCGATCCTCAACTTTGTAATCATTCAGGTCTTTCCCTGTTCCCAGGTCCATGCCTGTATAAACCTGTCGTGAGTCGGCACTGATCACTTCCCCATCCACCCGGTCGGCCAAACAGGCAGCTATTCTTGTTTTGCCGGAGGCCGTAGGTCCAAGTATCGTTATAATGTTGTATTTATTCATATATAAAAAGTCTTCAAGTCTCGAGTCTTCAAGTCACAAGTCTCAATCCCCACACCCGCGATTCACGATTCACGATTCACGACTCACGTAAATTTATTAAATTCGCACAGATTTTAAAATGGAAAACAGGATCAACATAAAGAACAAGAAGGCATATTTCGATTATGAGATCATCGAAAAGTATGTTGCAGGGATCCAGCTGACCGGCACCGAGATCAAATCGATCCGACAGGGAAAGGCAAGCCTGGCTGACTCCTATTGCTATTTTACCAATAACGAATTATGGGTAAAAAACATCCGCATTTCAGAATATGACCAGGGAAGCTATAACAACCATGATCCGTATCGCGACAGGAAGTTATTATTAAACCGGAAGGAATTAAATAAGCTTGAAAAGAAAGTCAGGGAGAAAGGATTGACAATTGTCGTATTGCGTCTTTTTATCAATGAGAAAGGTCTGGCCAAACTTGATATAGGATTATCGCGTGGTAAAAAGGAATACGATAAACGTGAGTCGATAAAGGAAAAGGATATTAAGCGGGACATGGAGAGAATGGGAAAAGGAAGATAATATGTTTCCCGAAAAACCTGATTTACTGCAGGAAGAAAAAGTTGATCACCAGATACACCTCATCAACTTCAAGATCGGACGAGAAGTCGAAGAAATCATCTATCGACTTTAACAATTCATCAAAACTCAGATAGTTATCACCATCCTGATCCAGCGACTTGAATTTCTCAGGCATGCTCTCCAGGCTCATCCTCTGTCCTTCCTGTTGTGTCTTGAAATATAAATCCAGGTCTTCCCGGGGAACTGCATCTCCCTTGCTTAAAAGGGCTATCAGTTGTTCTTCGGTTAAAGTTATACCCTGGTCATTTACAAAAGCTCCCGGTTCACTGTCCATCTCCTCATCCATGTAATCCGGTATACCATCATCATCGCCATCGAGGGGACAACCACTTGTATCAACTATCGCCTCTGCAGGAGTTTCCGGGCAGAGGTCCGATCCATCGTAAATACCATCGCCATCCATATCCTCAAACATGGTATAATCAAAATCACCCAGCTCAGCGAACATCAGCTCTTCTGTAATGACCTTGGGTTCTGAAAACAGGTCGAGGTGCAATGTAAAATAGGAAAACGAATATGCATCATTCTGGTCGTCACCAACAACGCCATCCCCCTGCCAGCTTACATTATCAATCAGATCGGTTGTGGTAAAATGATATGAATAACCAAACCTGAGTTTTATCCGTTGTGCCAGTAAGAAATCGATTCCCATATCAACGGGTATAGCAAATGCATTCTGACTATAGTTCCCGAGTCCATAAAGGTCCTGCTCCCTTAGATCGGTCTCAAAATTCCAGTCCCGATACAGCAAAGTACTGGGATTCAGGTTTTTATCCTCCTGGGAAATACTACGGATCGTTCCATCCGACCAATAGTTGTATTCCAGACCATTCCCATCATAAATATCTCCTTTCGAACTAAATGAGACATTCTCAAATCCCAGGGAAATAAAGGGCATGAAGGCTGGCTGATCCCTTCTGATCAAATGTCCGAAATTGTATTCCAGGCTTATTCCAAAGGTGATTATACTTGATCTGAAATTGAGGTTTCTTGTAAGATCCTGGGGTGACCGCTCATTACCGGTAAGGGCGCCGGTAAGGAGTGAGAAATTGGCAATAAAATTACGCTTGTTGTCAATGAATGAAGAGACTTTAAGTTGTAATGCATAGTTTCCTATCAGGGGTGTCGGGAATGCATTACTCACGTCGCCGTTAAAGTTCAATATTCCGGTGCTGATACCAATCACTGGTTTATATACAGGGTTCTCGACTACAATCTCACGGATCAGCAGCGAATCAAACTCATCTTCATCCTGGGCCAGAAGTGATTGAACTGCTATCAAAAGAATTGAAACCATCAGGAGACTCCTGATGGTTCTATTAACAGTTATTGTGATATGTTTAGTCCCTTCTCTCATTCAGATTCTTGTAACCTGCAATTTATACGGGCAAAAACCCGAATGGTTACTGAAACCTAATTCCGTCGGACTGACGGCAATTGATACTATGCTCAAATCCCATACCCACGATTCACGACTCACCGATCACCGTTCACCGGTAAGTTTCAGAGCTGCGGGCACGGTTATGCGCTTCCCATTCTGGTAAGCAGTAACAAAAGCTCCTGAAATTCTCTTGGTTGTGGCTACCATCTCCCTGAATTCCTTAGCCTCGCGATAGTTTGGGAATGAACCTATTGAGTATTTATACCAACCGCCATGAATTTCTATCTTAACCGGCCTGGTAAAACCATATTTCTTATATACACTCAAAGGATCAACAAATACATGAACAGCCGCAAGCTGCACCCTGTAATAGATACCTGTCTCCACCGGCAACAACATCGTAGGTGGAATATCTTCGAATTTTGTTGGACGTTGTTCTTTGGTAAATGCCTCAGTTTCGACGATCGGTTCAGTTTCTTTTACCGGCGGTTTTTCCTTTATAACAGGTTCTTCCTCAATTATCGTTGGTTCCTCATCCCGGGGGGAAGGCGGAGCCTCACCGTTTTCAACCGATGCCAGGAAGGTTTCCATATTGGTCTCATCCACATCGGACAGATCAATCGACTGCTGCACTATAGGAACATCAATGTTCCTGCCCTGCTCAATATATGAGAACTTTCCATTTATGTTTAAGTCGGTCACCGTCCGGGAACCTGCAGGAATTAAGCGGTATGCTATTACAAAACCGCTTTCAGGAGGCAAATTCATCCATACAAATTTGGCAATACCATCCTTAAAAGTAAAAATCCCGTCTTTCGAATCCATGCTCTTCGCATCAAACCCATCGGGGATCTGCTCCTCTATCTTGGCGAACTTGTTCATTTCCTTTTTATATACCAGGATACGCACAATGATATCATTGCCAGTCACGGTTTTATACGGAGTTTGCCTGAGACACGTGATATCGTGACTCGATTCGATGGCCTCCTTTTCAGCAGCCAGGACTCCCGCAAAATCATTGATATCGACCTTGGCACTTGGGACTATAGTGGGTGAAGGTGTGATGGTTACGCTAACAGGCGCAACAGTTATGGCTTTTCTCTCGTCGCCCTCAACATATGAAAATTCACCCTCCAGGTCAAACTGTCCCTTCAGGCGCTCGTTTACCATTACTTTATATGAAATTGTGATCACCTCCTTTTTAGGCAGCTTGAGCCATATAAAACGAACACGCTGGCTCTCGAAGGTAAAATCAGCTGTCTCCGATTGGTTGGCTGATGCTGTTAGTCCTGCAGGTAATTCCTGTTGAAATCGCGAAAACTCCTCTAATGATCCTTTTTCGATCTCAATATTTACGTTGAACTCCTTGCCGGCAACAATCTCTTCGGGAACGAACATATTTACATTGACCTGTGCCTTGCCCTGAGTGAAGATAAACAGGCAGCCAATGAGGCTGATAATGTATCCGATTTTCTTAATCATAAGATTTACAATATTTTGCAGTATAAAAGTATAAATATCATAATAATTAAACAACTTATCAAAACAATCAATTAACAGTCAGCACCATTGAAGCTCCTCTTCCAGAGTACTCGGGGGAAGGAATCATCGATCCTTTATGCAAATTTTTAATTGCGCTCGCTAACCCCGCCGCAAGCAGCGGGGAAACGAGTTTCTGAGTTCGGCGAAGCCAATGCGCTCGCAGGATTCAACATATTACCCTTAAAAATTCGGGCTTAACAGGTACTTGGAATAGAAAGCATTTATATATTCTATGGTATCATCAGCATTATCCACAAGCTTAAACAAATCGAGGTCATCGGGATTGATATTGCTCTCCTGTTTAAGCATTACATCTTTGATCCATTCTATAAGTCCCTCCCAATATGATTTGCCAACCAGCACAATCGGGAACCTTCCGATCTTTTCCGTCTGGATCAGGGTAATGGCTTCGAACAACTCATCAAAGGTTCCAAAACCACCAGGCAATACAATAAATCCCTGGGCGTATTTCATAAACATGACTTTCCTGACAAAGAAATGATCGAATGTGATCAATTTATCCGCATCGATAAACAGGTTGGCTTCCTGTTCAAAAGGCAGGTCAATATTTATACCGACCGATTTGCCATTTCCTCTTTTCGCCCCCATATTGGCAGCTTCCATGATCCCCGGTCCACCACCGGTAATTACACCATATCCATTCTGAGTGAGTTTATAAGCAATCTCCTCTGCCAGTTTAAAGTATTGATTATCAGGTCCTGTCCTGGCCGATCCAAAAATTGAAACACAGGGCCCAATCCTGGCCAGCTTTTCAAATCCTTCAACAAACTCTGCCATGATCTTAAAGATCTTCCAGGAATCTGTGGCATGGATCTCGTTCCATGTTTTTTCTGTAAATGCACTTTTAATTTTGTCTTCGCTTGAGCTCATGGTTTAGAATTTAGTGATTAGCTAGAATATAGTTGCGAGTTACGAGGTACGGGTTGCGAGGTGTCTGTTATTTCAGGTTGCAAGTTGCAGGTTCCAGGTTGCAAGTTGCAGTTTATATTTCTTCTTTCCTTCAAAAATCAAAAATCGTTAAATGCGAAGTATTCGCCAAAGGCAAATGCTCCGCATTCGCGAGGGTGGTTGTTATTGTGGCCTTGTGCGTGCCGAGCAATCGTTATTCTGAGATCAACTCTTTCTTCAAAAACAGGGCCGTATGACTGTTTTTACATTGGATAATGTTTTCCGGGACACCCTGACATAAGACCTCCCCGCCCCGGAGTCCCCCCTCCATACCAAGATCAATAATATAATCCGCAAACTTGATTACATCCATATTGTGTTCAATCACAATCACAGTATTGCCCTTATCCACCAATTTATTAAGTACATTGAGCAACACACGGATGTCTTCAAAATGCAATCCTGTAGTGGGCTCGTCCAGAATATATAACGTGCTGCCTGTGTCCTTTCGTGCCAGTTCTGCTGCCAGTTTTACCCTTTGCGATTCGCCTCCCGACAGGGTTGTGGATGGCTGGCCCAGCGTTATGTAACCAAGCCCTACATCCTGCAATGTCTTCAGTTTCTTCCGGATGGCGGGGATATTTTTAAAAAACTCCACAGCCTTATTGATGGTAAATCCCAAAACATCGCTGATCGAATATCCCTTATACTTGACCTCAAGGGTTTCCCTGTTATATCTTCTCCCGTTACATGTTTTACAGGTGACATACACATCAGGCAGGAAATTCATCTCAATGGTCTGAACACCCCCACCCTTACAATCCTCACATCGTCCACCTGCCACATTAAAAGAAAACCGCCCGGCTTTATAACCCCTGATTTTTGCATCCGGGGTCATCTCAAACAGCATCCTGATATCGGAAAACACTCCTGTATAAGTCACCGGATTAGACCTTGGCGTGCGACCGAGCGGGGATTGATTTACTTCGATGATCTTATCGATATGTTCAATGCCGACCAGCGATTTATAGGCCAGGGGTTCCTTGATCGACCGGTACAGCTTATTGCTGATGATGGGATGCAATGTTTCATTCACCAGGGTTGATTTTCCGCTGCCCGATACGCCTGTAACACAAATAAACAAGCCCAGAGGGAAAACAACAGTAATATCTTTCAGGTTGTTGCCTTTAGCACCCGTGAGGATCAGGTTTTTACCAATACCACTGCGGCGGTCCGCCGGGACATCAATTTTCTTCCTGTTGCTCAGGTAGTCTCCCGTTAAAGTCGAAGATTCCCTGATATTCGCGGGTGTGCCATAGGCGACCACTTCACCTCCGTGTCTGCCTGCCGTTGGACCCATATCAACCACATAATCGGCCGACTCGATCATCTGCTTATCATGCTCCACAACGATGATGGAATTTCCCGAATCACGCAGCTGTTTAAGCGCTTTAATCAGTTTCAGGTTATCCTTCTGATGCAATCCGACACTTGGTTCATCGAGGATATACAGGACATTTACCAGTTGCGAACCAATCTGGGTGGCTAGACGAATACGCTGGCTTTCTCCTCCCGAAAGACTTTTTGCGGTCCTGTTAAGCGACAGGTAATCGAGACCGACATGAATCAGAAAGTTCAACCTGGATTTCAGTTCTTTTATCACCTCTTCAGCTATTTTCATTTGCTTCCCGGAAAGGTGCTTGTCCACATGGCTGAACCAGTTATATAACTCAATGATATCCATTGCAGCCAGCTCGC